>JAPWUQ010000011.1 GCA_028275445.1 Anaerolineae bacterium
GCCGGCGGTGATGAAAGCCTGCAGGAGGAACTGCCCCGATTCGTCATCGCCGAGCGCGCCCAGATACGCGGTGCGGGCGCCCAGTTTGGCCAGGGTCACCAGCGCCGTCGAGACGGGGCCGCCGCCGTCGTGAGCGAAGTCGAGCATGGTGACCGTGTCGCCGTCGAAGGGGGTGATGTGCGGCACGATGCCCAGATAATCGTCGGAGCAGTAGCCCAGTCCGATAACGTCGTAGCGGTCCATGGTGCAGGCTCTCAGCGGCGCTGGGTTATGCCGCCGGCTCCTTCCCCAGCATGCGCAACAGCTCCGCCTCGTCTATCATCGGGATGCCCAGCTCGCGCGCCTTATTGTATTTGGTGCCGCCAGGGGCTTCCCCCACCACCAGGTAATCGGTTTTGGAGGATACGGAGGAGGCGACTTTGCCGCCGGCCGCTTCGATGAGCGCGGTCGCTTCCTCGCGCGTCATATGGGGCAGGGTGCCGGTGATGACGAAGGTCTTGCCGGCCAGCGGGCCGGCGGCCGGCTTTTCCGCCGGCGCTTCCTCAGCCATGCGCACGCCGGCGCGGCGCAGTTTTTCCAGTATCTCGCGGTGGCGCGGCCGCCGGAAATACTCCACGATGGAGCGCGCCGTCTCCGGGCCAATGCCCTCCAACTGCTGAAGCTCTTCCTCGGTGGCGGAGGCCAGGCGGTCAATGGAGCGGAAGTGCTCGGCCAGGATGCCGGCGACGACCGATCCGACACCGGGGATACCCAGCGCCACGATGAGCCGCTGAAGCGGGCGGTTTTTGCTCTCCTCGATGGCCCGCAGGAGGTTGTCGGCCTTTTTCTCCCCAAAGCCCTCCAGCTTCAGCAGGTCCTCTTTCTTGAGGTAGTAGATATCAGCCACATCCTTGATCAGGCCCTGTTCGACGAACAGCTCCGCCAGCCGGCTCCCAAAGCCGACGATGTCCATGGCGCCCTGGCTGACGAAGTGCTCGACGTGGCGCACCAGTTGGGCGGGGCAGGCGGCGTTGATGCAGTAGATGGCGACCTCCCCAGGCCGGCGTACCACCGGCTCGCCGCACACCGGGCAGTGGGTGGGGACCTCGATGGGGCGTTCATTCCCGGTGCGCAGGTCCACGATGGGGCCCACGATCTCGGGGATGACCTCGCCGGCGCGCCGCACAATCACCGTGTCGCCGATGCGCACGTCCAGCCGGGCGATCTCGTCGAAGTTGTGCAGGGTCGCTTTGCGGATGGTGGCGCCCCCGATCTGCACGGGCTCCAGGATGGCGTAGGGATTGAGCGTGCCGGTGCGGCCGACGTTGATGCCCACATCGAGCAGTTTGGTGGTGGCCTCACGCGCCGGGAATTTGAAGGCGACAGCGCCGCGCGGGCTGTTGCCCACCACTCCCAGGCGCGCCTGCGTCTCCAGGTCGTCGATTTTCACGACCAGGCCGTCAATCTCATAATCGAGCGTATCGCGCTTCTCGATCCATTCCTCGCAGTAGCGCTCCAGCTCCGCGAACTGCGCGTCCTCGAAGCGGGCGATCTCGGAGGTGACGGGGAAGCCCATGCGGCGCAGGTAGTCCAGCGTTTCCCATTGGGTGCGGATGGTGATGCCCTCGGCGGCGACGATGGCGTAGGTGAAGATGCTGAGCGGCCGGCTGGCTGTGACGCTGGGATCGAGCTGGCGCACGGAGCCGGCGGCGGCGTTGCGTGGGTTGGCAAAGACCTGACCGCCGGTCTCCATCTGCCGGCGGTTGAACTCGCGGAATTTGCTGATGGGCATGTAGGCTTCGCCGCGCACCACCAGCCGCGGCGGGGGCGTGATGCTGGCGTCGTGCGGGGGGATGCGCAGGGGCAGGCTGTGGATGGTGCGCAGGTTTGCGGTCACATCTTCACCGACCAGGCCGTCGCCGCGCGTGGCCCCGCGCACAAATATGCCGTTCTCATAATGCAGTACCACGGTGAGGCCGTCGATCTTCGGCTCCACCACGTAGGCGAGGGGGGTGCCGGCCGGCAGGAGGCGCTTCACGCGCTCGCGCCAGGCGCGCAGTTCCTCGATGTTCATGGCGTTGGCCAGGCTGAGGATGGGAGCGGGATGGGGAACCTTCTCGAACTGTTCCGCCGGCATGCCCCCCACGCGCTGGGTCGGGGAGTCCGGCGTGATGAATTCGGGATAGCGCTGTTCCAGCTCGATAAGCTCCCGCATCAGCCGGTCGTACTCCGCGTCGCTGATGACCGGCGAGTCCAGGACGTAGTAGCGGTAGTTGTGGTAATGGATCTGCCGGCGCAGTTCCTCTATGCGCTGGCGTGCTCGTTCCTTCTCCTGGTCCTGTGCCTCGTTCATCGCTGGCCTCCTGAATGGACGATGGACAATGGACGATGGACGATAGACGATGGACGGTAGACCATGGGAGGTGGAGGTAGGGCATCGTCCATGGTCAGTGGTCCATGGTCTATGGTCCCCTTACTGCACCGTGCGCAGGAAATCACCGACTACCCAGCCGATGGTGCCGTCGGATAGCTGGACGCGCCACCACTGGAAGCCGTCCGCCGGCGATGGCCCTTCCAACACCTGCACCCGCGTGCCGTCCCCCACAATTTGCAAGGTGGCGTAGGTGGTGCCAGGCCCACTGCGCACCCGAAGCTGATCGGCGCCCGTGCCGAAGACCTCGGCCTGCACGCCGGCGCTCAACGGGGGCGGGGGCGGTGTGGCGACGATGACCATGGGCGTGAAGGTGGCGGTCGGCGCCTGGGGAGCGGCGGTGACGACGGCCGGCGCCTGCGCCGGCGTCGGGGTTGCGGTGGGCGAAAGCAGGTCTGGCTCGCTCGCTGAGCGCGTCATCGCCCACAGCGCCCCGCCGATCAGGACCACCGGCAGGAGGATCAGAATCCATGTCCAGACGGGCAGTTCGTTGATATCCAGCCGGCCTCCGCCGCCGGCGCGGGTACCACCCGGTTCGCTCGCTCTGGATGAGGATGGTGCGCGTCGGAAGGGGTTGAATGATGGCATGTGGATTTTCCTCCTCGGTTATGATGCAGGGTGCTCCCCGCTGTTGGTAGACGATGGGCCGGCGCGAAGCTGGCGGATGCCGGCCAGGATACGCTGTTCGGCGCGCGCCCCCAGGCCGCGGATTTCCCGCAGGCGGCCGCTTTCCGCGGCGCGGGCGGCTTCTTCCAGCGATGTGATGCCCAGCTCCTGCCATAAGGCCCGCGCCGTCTTGGGGCCGATGCCGGGGACGCGGAGCAGTTCCTCCACCCCGCGGGGTATTTCCTGCTCCAGCCGGCGGACGGCGGCCAGCTCCCCTGTCCTCAGCATTTCATCCACCTTTTTCTCGATAGCGGCGCCGATGTTCGGCAGTTCTCCCAGCGTGCCGGCGCGCCAATGCTCGAACAGCGCCGGCCCCATTTCCTCGATGACCACCGCGGCGCGTCGGTAGGCCGCGCTCTTGAAGGGGTTTTCCCCCTTGATTTCCAGCAGGTTGGCCAGCCGGCGCAGGGTTTCGGCGACCTCCTCGGCCGTCATGCGCGGCTGGGGCAGTTCTTCCTGGGACATGGCGTCCTCCCCGGCGCATTACGGGACATGCGCCACTGCAATCATGCGCTCACTGCCGGCGCTGAACGGTTCCAGGTCGTAGGAGCCGTAGAGCTGGTCCAATCGGAAGCCGGCGATCTCCAGCATCAGCCGCAGTTCGTACGGATAGATCCAGCGCATGCGCATGGGGACAATGGTGCGCTGTAGGCGGCCGGCGGCATCCACCTCGTCATAGATAATGGTGATGTCGGAGACCTGCAGGGAGGCGTCGGAGCGGTATGAGACCAGCTTGAGGATGCGGTTCCCCGTCTCCGGGTCCACCAGCTCTTTGTCCAGCGTCAGGGGCGTGCGCTCCTCGTGGTGCAGGGAGAGGTGCGGATTGGGTAAGTCGACGGCGAAGATGCCTCCGGAGACCAGGTGCCGGCGGGCGGATTCCAGCACCGCGATCTGGTCCTCGATATCGTCCATGTGCATGAGGGTGTTGAGGGCGCAGAACGCCAGCCGGAAGCGCGCCGGCAGGTCCAAATGGCGCATGTCGGCCTGCACCAGGGTCACGCGGCCGGAGACGCCGGCGGCGTCCGCCTTTTCCTTTGCCCGGGCCAGCATGCGTGGTGCCAGGTCGACGCCGGTGATGGTAATGCCGGCCTCGGCCAATGGGATGAGCACGCGGCCGGCGCCGCATCCCAGCTCCAGCACCGGCTCGCCGGCCTGGCGCGCCAGGTCTCGATAGAACGGGATATCAGCGGTGTAATCGGCATGGTCCAGCTCGTAATACCGCACGAACCGGTCGAAGTCGTACGGTGATTCCATGTCCGAGGCGGTGTTGCCGTGCATATCCTGTCCCCTGCTCATGCGCTTACCCTCATCTTATGGCCAATCGGGCATTCTGTCAAGGTTATGGGAGGGGAAGTTAGGGCGTTGGGATGCGTTAGCCTCCAAAAAGGCCGTTTGACAGTATGGGGGACTTATGCTATATATAGTCCTGGCAAGTGAATACCTGCAAAGACTGTGAACAGGACGAGTAGGTCGGAAAGCGAGGCCCAGAGAGTCGGGGGAAGGTGGAAGCCCGATGCCGGCGCGCCGGCTGAATGGACCTGGGAGTCGCCCGCTGAACCCCATGTCCGCATGGGCAGTAGGTGGGGCCGGAGACGCCACCGTTATCAGGGCAGAGGGTATCGGACACGCGAAGGCGCAGTCCTGTACCTGCAACGAGTGAGGCTGGCATTCACTCCTTTCCCGCCATCACGGCGGGTTTTTTGTTTGGAGCGCAGGCCGGCCTAACAAGGGTGGCACCACGGGTGAAGCACCTCCCGTCCCTTACGGGAGGTGCTTTTTGATTTCCCAAACGGGACTGATCGCAATCTCTTATTCTGTTCCAACAAAAGGAGGTGTACGATGACCGGAATGCACAAAATCTTGCTGAGCGAACGGGAACTGCCCACAACGTGGTATAACATCATCCCGGACCTGGACCGTCCGCCGGCGCCGCCGCGGCATCCCGCCACGGGAAAGCCGCTCTCACCGGAAGACCTGGCTGTTCTGTTCCCCATGTCGCTCATCCAGCAGGAGGCCTCGCCGGAGCGGTTCATCCCCATCCCGGAGCCGGTGCTGGATGTCTACCGCATTTGGAGACCCACACCGCTGGTGCGGGCCTACCGGCTGGAGCAGGCGTTGGGCACGCCGGCCCATATCTACTTCAAGAATGAAAGCGTCAGCCCGGCCGGCAGTCACAAGCCCAACACCGCGGTCCCCCAGGCCTACTATAACAAGATTGAGGGCACCAAGCGGCTGGTGACGGAGACCGGCGCCGGCCAATGGGGAAGCGCCCTCTCCATGGCCTGCAACTTCTTCGGGCTTGAGTGCAAGGTGTTCATGGTCAAGGTCAGCTATCAGCAAAAGCCGTACCGCCGCTCGCTGATGCAGACCTGGGGCGCCACCGTGGTGCCCAGCCCGTCGCCGGAGACCGCCGCCGGCCGCGCCATCCTGGAGAAAGACCCCGATTCCCCAGGCTCCCTCGGCATCGCTATCAGCGAGGCGGTGGAGGTGGCGGCCACCGACCCGGCCACGCATTACTCCCTGGGCAGTGTGCTGAACCATGTGCTCCTGCATCAGACCATTATCGGGGAAGAGGCGCTCAAGCAGTTCGCGCTGGTCGGGGAGTATCCCGATGTGGTCATCGGGTGCGTGGGCGGCGGTTCCAATTTCGCCGGCCTGGCCTTCCCCTTCATGCGGGAGCGCTTGAAAGAGGGCCGGCCGACCCGCTTCATCGCTGTGGAGCCGAAGGCCTGTCCATCGCTGACGCGCGGCATCTATGCCTATGACTTCGGCGACACCGCCGGCCTGACCCCGCTGGTGAAGATGCACACCTTGGGGCATAACTTTGTGCCCTCCGGCATCCATGC
Source organism: Anaerolineae bacterium (assembly GCA_028275445.1). Taxonomy (GTDB): domain Bacteria; phylum Chloroflexota; class Anaerolineae; order JACIWP01; family JACIWP01; genus JACIWP01. The sequence continues at coordinate 5,923 of JAPWUQ010000011.1, forward strand.
CGGCGGCCTGCGCTATCACGGCATGGCCCCATTGGTCAGCCAGCTTGTCGTCTCCGGACATATCGAGCCGGTGGCCTACGGCCAGGTGGAGGTGTTCCAGGCGGCGGTGCTCTTCGCCCGCACCGAGGGCATTATCCCGGCGCCGGAGACCGCGCACGCCATCCGCGCGGCCGTGGACGAGGCCCTGCGCGCCAAGGAAGAGGGCAAGCCGCGCGTCATCGTGTTCAACTTCAGCGGGCATGGGCATTTCGATATGGCGGCCTACGACAGCTACTTCAGCGGCACGCTGGTCAACCATGAGCATCCGCAGGAGGAGATCCTGCGCGCCCTGGAGGACCTGCCGAAGGTGCCGGCCGAGGCATAAGCTCGGGGCAAAGCAGATGCGGCTTCCATCCTCCCGCAGGCACCGCGCCTGCGGGAGGATGGCCTATTGGCGGGTGCGGCGTCTGCCGCCGGCGCCGCGGCGGGATGCGCCTTCTTTCAAATCCCTTCCCGTCGGAAGTTGCTGGAGCGCTCGCTGCCAGGAATCCCCCTCCGGGCCAAAGGCCTCCTCGCGGAAGCGGTAGTCGTTCTTGCGGATGAATTCCCTCAGCTCCTGGTCCAATTTCTCCCAGCGGCGCAGATGGTGGGCGATCAGGAATTGGGCGGTGTCCTCGTTCATCGGATAACCCAGCAGGGCGCCGAGATGCGCCAGGCATAGGCCGTCCGATGCCTCCAGCGCGGCGCGGAAAGCCTCTTTCTCCAGGTATTCCGCAAATGCGCCCAGATAGGCGTGTTCCATGGTGAGGTACTGCTGGCAGGCCGGGCAGGCGCCGTGCCCGGTGAGCAATGCCCGCCATTCCTCGGATGAGGGCCGGCGTTTTGCATACTGCAGGAGGGTGCCCAGGATGTCCTGGTACAGGATGGCGATCCCCAGGGCGCGGCCGGCGCCGGCCAATGCCGCGGCATGCTGGGCGCAAAAACCCATGGCGTCGCGGAATTTGTCCCGAAAAGAAGGGGCGTTCACCTGTTCGTAGAGCACCGCATCGAGGTACTGCGCCACGGCCCGCTCGCACAGCCGGCAGATGGGGCAGGCCGGCTGGCGCAGGGCCTCGATCAATTCATGATAGATGATGTGTTCCCCCGGCATGCGGTACTCTCACGGATAGACGATGTACGAGTCCACCCAGATATCGTTGACGTTTCCGATGCCGCGCAGGCGCTCCTGCAGTTGCGGGCAGTAGCGGGTGCCAAGGTTGGGGAATTCCAGCACCGTGCACTGCTGGCCGTCCTGCACGTGGATGACACAGCGGTCATCCCCCTCGAAGGACTGCAGAAGCTGGTAGATTTGGTTCAGCCGGCCCACATCGCGCTCGTAATCGCCGGTGCGCCGGAAGCGGATGTGCAGGACGCGCGGCCGGCGCGGTGCTGAGGCCGAGGAGGTGGGCTTCTCTGTCCATCCCGCCGCTGGGCCTCCGCCGATTTCCGCCGGCTCTTCCTCCCCCTCCAGCCGGACCTTGACGAAATTCTCGCGCACGGATTCACAGATGAGGCTCAGCCGGCCCTCCTGCTGTTCCACCTTCGCCCGCACCAACAGCAGGCGGTCCTCCGTCCAGAGGGATTCCGTCTCCTGGAACAGACGCGGGAAGACGACCAGCTCGAAGGAGCCCTGCAGGTCTTCCATGCGCACGAAGGCCATTGGTTTCTGGGAGCGGGCGATGATGCGGCGCACCTCGGTGACAATGCCGGCGAGCCAGATGGTCTGGCCGGCCAGCTCCTCCGTGATGGCGCTGGACCAGGTGATGGGAATGCCCGGCAGTTCCTGGGCCAGCTTCTGCAGGGGATGTTCGGAGATGTACACGCCTACCAGCTCTTTCTCCCAGGCCAGGAGCTGTTTGCGTTCGATGGGTGGGGCATCTTCCAGCGGACAGAGCAGGGAGCCGTTCAGCATCTCGCCAAAGGCCGGCGCCAGGTCGAACATGCTCATCTGGCCGATTTGCCGGGCCTGGTGATAGGCGGAGCTTTCGGCCATAATGCGGTCGAGCGCGGCCAGCACTTGGTGGCGCGGGCCGAAGCAGTCCAGCGCGCCGGCCTTGATGAGGCATTCCAGGACGCGCTTGTTGAGCTGGCGCAGGTCGACGCGCCGGCAGAAATCGGCCAGGTCCTTGAAGGGGCCGCCGGCCGCCCGCTCCTGCAGGATCAGCTCCACCGCCCCTTCGCCCACGTTCTTGATGGCGCTCAGGCCAAAGCGAATGGCGTTCCCCTCGATGGTGAAATCGGACTGACTGCGGTTGATGTCCGGCGGCAGGATTTCGATGCCCATGCGCCGGCATTCCCCCACCAGCATGCCCACCTTCTCCGTGTTGTGGCGCTCCACGGTCAGCAGGGCGGTCATGTACTCCACCGGATAATGGGCCTTCAGGTACGCCGTCTGGCAGGTGATCATGGCGTAGTCGGCGGCATGGGCCTTGTTGAAGCCGTAGCGGGCGAAGTAGAGGATGTCGCTGTAAATGGCGTCCGCCACGTCCTCGTCAATGCCGCTGTGCTTCTTGCATCCCTCGATGAACAGCTCGCGATGCTTGACCAGCACTTCCTCTTTCTTCTTGCCGACGGCGCGGCGGAGCAGGTCGGCCTCGCTGGCGGTATAGCCGGCCAGGTCGGTCAGGATGCGGATGATCTGCTCCTGATAGACGATGATGCCGTACGTCTCGCCGAGGATGGGCTCCAGCAAGGGGTGCTTATAGGTGACCTCTTCCTCGCCGTGCATGCGGCGGATGTAGGTGTCAATGTATTCCATGGGGCCGGGGCGGTACAGGGCGACGGTGGCTACGATGTGCTCGAACTTGGTGGGGCGCATAGCGGTCAGCACCCGGCGCATGCCGGCGGACTCCACCTGGAAGATGCCGGTGACATCGCCGGAGGAGAGCAGTTGGAAGGCCTTCTCATCCTCCATGGGGATGGTGTCGAGGTCCAGCTTGATGCCGTGGTTCTTCTCGATCAGCTCGCAGGCCCGCCGCATGAGGGTAAGCGTCGCCAGCCCCAGGAAGTCAACCTTGAGCAGGCCGATGCTCTCCAGGATTTCCATGGGGAACTGGGTGGTGGGGCACTGGGTATCGCTGGAATCGCTGGTGGGGCGGTGCAGGGGGGTGTAGTGCACCAGCGGCTTGTCGGAGATGATGACGCCGGCGGCATGGGTGGAGGCGTGGCGCGCCAACCCTTCCACACTGCGCGCCGCATCCAGCAGTTCGCGCACCTTGGGGTCGGACTCATACCGCTGGCGCAGTTCCTCACTCTCCTGCAGGGCCTTCTCAATGGTGACCTTGGGGCCTTCGGGCACCAGTTTGGCGATCTGGTTCACCACGCCCAGGTCAATGTCCATGGCGCGCCCGACGTCGCGGATGGCTGCGCGTGCCCCGAGCGTACCGAAGGTGATGATCTGCGCCACATGGTCGCGGCCGTACTTTTCGATGGTGTACTGGATCATCTCCGCCCGACGGTCGTCGGGGAAGTCCAGGTCAATATCGGGCATGGTGACGCGGCCGGGGTTCAAGAAGCGCTCGAACACCAGGTCATGGCGCAGGGGGTCCAGCTTCGTGATGCCCAGGGCATAGGCGACGATGCTGGCCGCGCCCGAGCCGCGCACGTTCCACCAGATATCGCGCTCTTTCGAGGCGCGGCACAGGTCCCACACGATCAGGAAGTAGGTATCGAACCCCATCTGATGGATGACGTCCAGCTCATAGTCGACGCGCGCCCGGATTTGGGGGGTGATTTCGGGGTAGAGCCGGCGGATGCCCTCCTCCACCAGGGCGCGCAGGTAGCTCTGGGCATCGGGGTATTCCGGCGGCACATCGAAGCGCGGCAGGTGGTAGCCGTTGGAGTCCAGGTTGACCTCACAGCGCTCCGCGATCCAGAGGGTGTTGCGCAGGGCCTCGGGCAGTTCCCCGAACAGCTCTGCCATCTCTTCATATGACTTCAGGTAATACCCCTCGTCGCTCATGCGCATGCGGTTGGTATCGCGCACGGTGGCGCCGGTCTGGATGCAGAGCAGGATGTCATGGGCGCCGGCATCCTCGCGCCGCACGTAATGTACGTCGTTGGTGGCCACCAGCGGGATGTCCAGCTCACGCGCCAGTTCGATGAGCTGAGGGGTGATGCGGCGCAGGTCGGGTATCTCGTGGTCCTGCAGTTCGATGAAGAAGTTGTCCCTGCCGAAGACCTCGCGGTACCAGGCCGCGGCGCGCCGGGCGGCATCCGGCTGTTCCTCGATGAGCAGGCGGGGGATCTCTCCGGAGCCGCAGGCGGAGAGGGCGATAAGGCCCTCCGCATGGGCCGCCAAAAATTCTTTGTCAATGCGCGGCTGGTAATAGAAGCCTTCGAGCTGGGCGGCCGAGGCGATTTTCAGCAGGTTTTGATACCCCGTCTGATTCTCCGCCAGGAGGACGAGGTGGAAGGGCCGGCGGTCCAGGTTGGGGTCGCGGTCGCACATGCGGCGGGGGGCGATGTACATCTCACAGCCGATGATGGGCTTGACGCCGGCGTCCTTGGCGTCGCGGTAAAACTGGATGGTGGCGTACATGTTGCCGTGGTCGGTCATGGCGATGGCCGGCATGCCCAGCTCGGCGGCGCGCCGGCAGAGGTCCTTGGTGCGGGCCAGCCCGTCCAGCAGGGAGAACTCCGTATGCACATGCAGATGTACGAACTGGTCCATAGCGGTTGTGCCTCGTCCTGCCGTCCGATTTCTGCGAGGGTGTGCTTCGGTGGAACAGGTGCTGTCCACGATGCATTATACCACAGGTGGCGAAATATAGCACAGTCTACAGGTGGTGGGGGATGAGGAACGAGCCGGCTAGCGGGGTTCCATGCCGGCGTGTTCCACCGCCGGCACGATGTGGAACCGGAAGCGCGCCTGGAAACGGCGCAGGACCTTGAGCACGGCCGGCCCGAACAGCAGGATGAGCAGGGCATTGCCAACAGCGCGGCCCAGGTCCCACCATAAAGAGGTCGCCACGTAAAACACCGCGTAGCGCTCCAGCGTTTCGCGCAGTCCCAGGCCGGCGCTCCAGTACATGCTGGTATCCCCGGCCGGCGGCATGACGAAGGGCCAGAACCAGATGTTCATGATGGCCCCGAAGACCATCCCCAGCACGGCGCCCCATGCCGCCAGCAGGATGCTCTCCAGCCGGCCCAGCCGGCGCAGGTCCGGGATCCAGGCGGATGTCAGCCCGACCCAGCCGGCGGTAAACATTTGATACGGCAGCCACGGACCCACCCCGCCGCCCATCAGCGCCGAGACCAGCAGGGAGAGCGCCCCCAGCAGAAAGCCGAACGCGCCCCCATATGCATAGCCGCAGAGGATGGGGAGAAAGAAGACGGCCGAGAACCCGCCCGGCCCGGGGATGGCGCGCAGGACCGCATTCATGGCCACCAGCACTCCCAGCACTGCCACCATTTTGGAGTTCATCTGGCCGCTTCCCAGGTTGGCCAGGATGGCGCCCAGACAGAAGACCACCAGGATGATGAGCACCAGGGGAGCATCATTGGCGTGGGCGCGGGCGGCCAGGCCGGCCATCTGCTGGTCCGGCGACAGCGTGAAGAAGGGATACAAGAACGCGGCGACGCCTACGGCGCTGGCCGCCAGGATGATGAGCGTGTTCATCCAGCCGATCCGCCTCATTGGCCGACCTCCGCCGGCGGTATGCTGGCCAGCACATCTTCCACCGTCAGGAAGCGGTCATCCCGCAGGAGCTTGTTCACCTGGGAGGAGAAAATCATGGAGCTGGTCATCACCTTGCGTGCCGGCCCATCTACGATGACCTCCCCTTCTCCCAGGATGACGACGCGGTCCGCGCATTCCGCCACCAGCTCCACATCATGGGTGCTCATGATGACGGTGCGGCCCTGGGCCTTCTGTTCCTTGAGAAAGCCGGCCAGGGAGCGCTTCTGGGGATAATCCAGGCCGCGGGTCGGCTCATCGAGCAGGATGACCTGTGGTTCCACCACCAAGATGGCCGCCAGGGCAGCGCGCTGTCGCTCTCCCACGCTGAGGTCGCGCGGATAGCGCTCTAGGTGCGGCTCCAGCCCCAGCGCCCGTAGCAGGGGGGTGTAATCGCGCGGGGGCATGCCGTGATTGCGCAGGGTGAATTCCAGCTCATCCTGCAGGGTGTCCTGGAAGAGGAGCGCGCCGGGGTTTTGGGGCACGTAGCCCACGAAGCGCGCCAGCTCTTCCACGCTGTGCCGGCGGGTATCGTGGCCGGCGACCAGCACCTGCCCCCGCTGGGGCTGAAGCAGGCCAATGATATGTTTCAACAGGGTGGACTTGCCCGAGCCGTTGCGGCCCATCAGCGCCAGGAATTCTCCCCGGTTGACCTGGAGGTGGATGCCGCGCAGGGCCGGCTGGTCCGTGCCGGGGTAGGTGTACCACACATCCCGCATGTCCACGGTCAGGCTGTCCTGCGGAGCGGCGTTGGGCGGCCGCCGGCGGATCACGGACTCCTCATCCTGGAGAGAGGGCTGTCCGACCAGGCCGGCGCGCCGGGCAAAGGGCCGCGCCTGTTTGATGGTCAGCGGGAGGGGGCGCCATCCCATTGCCTTGGCCAGGGTGATCAGCGGGGGCGTCAGGTCCACCTGCGCGAGGATCTCGGCCGGCGCGCCCAGGGCCGGCGGCCGGCCGGGCGCCGGCACCCACAGGATGCGGTCGGCGTACTGCGCCACCCGCTCCAGCCGATGTTCCGACAGCAAAATGGTCAGCCCCAGGTCCTCGTTCAGCTTCTGCAGGACGGTCAGCACTTCCTCAGCCGCCTGCGGGTCGAGCTGGGAGGTCGGCTCATCCAGCACCAGCACCTTGGGCTGAAGGGTCAGCACCGAGGCAATGGCGACGCGCTGTTTTTCCCCGCCGGAAAGGCTCGAGATCCGGCGGTGCCGCAGGTGCGCGATGCTCAACTGGTCCAGGACCTCTTCGATGCGCTTGCGCATGAGGGTCATGGACAGCCCCTGGTTCTCCATGGCGAAGGCCAGCTCGTCCTCCACCGTGTCGACGACGAACTGGGCCTCCGGGTCCTGGAGCACGAATCCGACCAGGTGGGCCATGCCTTTTGGGCCAAGCTCGACCGGGTCCAGGCCGGCCACCCGCACCGCGCCGGCGAATGTCCCGCCGTAGAAATGCGGGATCATGCCGTTGATACAGCGCAGGAGGGTGGACTTGCCAGAGCCGGACGGCCCGATGACCAGCACAAATTCCCCCTCCTCGATGTCGAAGGTCACATCGCGCAGGACGGGTTCCGGGCTGTCCGGGTACCAGTAGGAGACTCGCCGGAAGTGGATCACAGCGGTTCCCTCGGGAGAGGATATTGATCTGGCTGGGCAGTGCGTGCCGACGGGAGGAGCCATGCCGGCGCCATGAACAGCGCATACAGCAGGCCCAGGCGCCAGTCGAACGTTGGCCAGACGGAGTAGGGCGGGTAGGGGTAATAGAACAGCGCGGCGCGGTTCAGCGCCCGGGCGATCAGGATGCCGGCCGCGGCCGCGGCACTGCTCGCCACCATGAGCGTATCGCGCGACAGCCACAGATCATGGCGGTAGCGGGTGCGCCGCACCCGCCGGCCCTGCACCCAAAAGGCCGCGGCCATAAGCAGGAGGCCGCCGGCGGTGAGCAGGATGCCGATCCAGGCCTGCCGGGACCAGTAACTGCGGGCGAATAGGCCGGCCAGAACTGCTAGTAAGCCGGCCAGCGTCATCCCCTTCAGGGTGTAATCCAGCAGGCGGCTGATGGAGGCGGCGGAGCCGCCAAAACCGCGCGCTTCCATGGACTCCGCGAGCTGCATGGCGCGCTCCAAGCCGGTGGTCAGCAGGGGCATGATGAGCGGCAGGAGGTCGCGGATGGTGCGGAAGCGGTGACCGCGTACGCGCTGGGCCTCGCGGATTTCCTGCAGGGCGCTGATCATCTGCGGGACAAAGGCCAGGGCGATGGAGGTGATCATGCCGGCCAGGTACAGGAAGGCCGGCATGCGCCGTAGGAGCCTGGCGGTATCCACTGCGGAGTTGAACGTGGCGAATATCATCAACAGCAGGACCAGGCTCAGCCCGCGGGCGAACCCGTAGGCGACGGCCTCCAACGTGATGGCGCCGCCGACCAGGGGCCAGTCGGCCGGCAGGCGGAACAGCACATAGCGCCCATAATGCGACATTACGGCGTTGAAGGGGATGGTGATGGCCCAGATCAGGAGGCCGGCCTTCAGGAAGGCGCCCCACTGCCGCGCAGTGGGCGAGCGCAGGCTGATGACCCGATAGCTGGCCAATACGGCCAGCCCCAGCAGGATCAGGTACAGCGGGTTGAGGGTCATCAGCGCGACGACGGCCGCGGCCGTCGCCCAGGCCAGCCAGGCCAGCGGATGATAATCCTGACGCATGCGCACCTCACGCGCTCTGCCGGCGGACGGCCCAGGCCGCCAGTGCGGCCAGCAGAGATGCCACGCCGGCGAATACCCCGTATTCGCCCCAGTGCGGGCCAGGTGCCTCGGCCGGCGAAGCGGTGGGGGTTGCCGCTCCGCGCGGTGCCGGCGCTTCGCCGGCGCGCGCCCATACCTTGGGGGTGTTGGGCGCGGGTGGGGTCGGCTGGGGCACTGCCGCGGCCGGCGGTGGCGGCGTGGTGGGCGGGAGCGAGCCGACCATGGCCAGCGCGGCCGGCGTGTGCGTGGCGGTGGATGTCAGCGCTGGGGGTGTGGGCGTGCCGGTGGGGGGCAGTGCCGGCGCGGCGGCTGTGGCTGGCGGTATGGTGGGGAGCCGGCTGGCGCCGCTCGCCGAGGTCGCGGTGGCGGACGGCGTGGCGGTCGCCGGCAGGACGCGCACGTCAATGCGGCGGAACTCCTCGCCTTCGAGCGTGACCACCCGCAGGACGTAGGTGGTGTCGCTCGTCGGGCAGACCTGGCGCACCTCTTCCCCGACGACGCCCTGGTCATTGAGGTACACCGCCTGCACATTGCGCACGCGCCAGCCCAGGTTCAGGCACTGGCCGGCGGGTATCTCCGTGCGGTCCGCCCAGAACTCGATGCTGGCCGGCCCGGACGTCGGGGTGGGGGTGCGGGTCGGTGTGGACGTGGACAGCGGCGTCGGCGTCCAGGTGGCCGTTGGAAGCGGCGTCGGGGTATTCGTCGCCGGCGGGGGGCAGACCTGGTCAAAGGTCACTGCCGGCGGCAGGGCGCCGTTCACGCCGTAGGTGCCCGAGCCCCAGGCCCATCCTTCCACGTCGCCGGGGCGCACCCAGTAGTTGCCGGCGCCGACATTGGAATACTGCCAGGCGCCGTTTTGCCAGTGGTAATAGGCCCAGTACAGGCAGTCCGCGCCCTCGCACTGACAGAAACAGCTCGTGTAGGGGAAATCACAGCCGTCGGAGCCGATCTTGCAGACCGCGCCGCCGTACACGCCGCCTTCCTCAATGATGAGGCTCAGGCCGGAGCGGCGCAGGAGCTCCAGGCCGGTGATTTGGGGTTCGGAGAAGGTGATGCATCCGCTCCAGACAGAGCCGTTGCCGAAGCGCACCACCAGGCCGGCGCGGTTCGGGCCGTTCGCCTGCGCGGGCAGGGCGCCGGCGAATACGGCGCTGAGCGCCAGCAGACATATCAGCAGAAGGCCCCCAAGCCGCCGTCCATGATTTCCCCAAGCAGGCGTTCCTCTGTGCATGGATCCCCCCATCCTGTGTCATGCCGGCCTGGGGGCAGATGCCGAACGCCCCCAGGCCGCGAGCAGACGATTCTCAGCGCGCCCGCCGGCGCAGTCCGACATAGCCCCCCAGGGCCAGCAGGCCGCTTCCCAGCAGGGCCAGGGTGGCCGGCTCCGGCACCTCGGCCGGCGGCTGAAGCTGTTCAAAGGTGTACACCGGCGGCTTGACCAGCGGGTTCCAGCTCGCGTCCCAGCCGGTCCAGGAGAAGCCGATCACCTCCCGGTCGGCCGGCGTGTAGGCTGCGATGCCGGTGGGGGCCATGTCCCAATCGGTGCCGCTGGCGTTCAGGAGCCAGAAGGCCCAGGATTCCGCCTGGCAGAAGCAGTCATCCGCCGGACAGCCGAAGGTGTTGATGCGGCAGAGGGCCACAAAGCCGCCGCCGTAATCCTTGGTCTCGACATCCAGCGCCGAAGCGTTCAGGACGTCCAGCGCGGTGGCGTTGGCCGGCACCGTCACTACTTCGAGATGCTGGGTGCCGTCGCCGAAGCGCACCACGAGCCCCACGCGCTTGGTACTGCCCTGGGCTACCACCGTGCCGATCAGCAGACTGCCCAGCAGTACCGCCAGCAGGAGAACCGCCGCCATTCGCAAGACCTGTCTCTTCATCGTGCCCTTCTCCCTTCATTGCAAGATGATATTCCTGCCTTGGCGCCCATTACTTTGCCGGCCGGCATACAGGCGCAAAGCATACAACCCTGATATCACAATCAATGAACCCGCAGTACCAGGGGCAGTTGCACCGGCTGATACCGCAGGGTCTGGCTGGTGAAGCCATTGGCACCGTCCGGGTCCGACGCCGTGATCTCTATCTCCATTTCCTGGCCGGCGGGCAGGCGGACGGTGAAATTCACCGCCGTACGGGTTACCGGCAAAGGATCGGACCAGCCGCCGGCGCCGTGCCGCACCCGCACGCTCACCGCGCTGTTGGCATTGCCATCCCCCTCGAAGGGGATGATCAGCAGGGGGCCGCCGGCGCTCTGGCGGAGCTGGGCCTGCCCGAGCTGGATGGGCGCCGGCGGCGCGGCGAGCATGAGCGCCGGCACCGCATCGAAGACGGCCAACATGCGGCTCTCCGGCAGGGAGAACATGTAGACGAAGGCGCCGCTGTCTTCCTGGAAGGCTAGCAGGGCATCGAGCGGGGTGATGATGGCGCCGGCGGCGTTCAGCCGCGCGTACGGCGTCTGCCAGGGATCCACGCCGGCGGCAATCAGGCCCTGCAGAGCCAGGGCGGTGGAGTTGGAGTTGCCGGCGGTGTTGGCCGCGATGGCCGGGAACGAGCCATCGGAGAACTGGATATCGCGCAGATAGGCCGCGGCGCGCGCCAGGGCCGTGCTGTCGGCCGGCTCGCCCACGGCGACGAGGGTGTACATGGTGAAGCCGGTGGAGTCCACATCGGGATTCCCCGAGCCGAAGGCCCAGCCCCAGCCGCCGCTGGCATGCTGGTCCTGCACTAACGTCTGGCGGGCGCCGTCCGGCACGGGGTCGCCGGCGGCCACCAGCCCCAGCACCGCGAGATTATGACGGTACAGCCATGTCTGGTAGTAGCGGCCGCTGAGCGGGTTGTAGTAGCCTCGGATGATGTGCACCAGGTCGAACCCGCCGAAGGATCGGGCGGAGCGGCCGGCCTCGACGGCGGCCATGGCGGCTTTGCCGGCCTCTGCCACACGGTTGCCGGCGCCCTGCACGTACGAGGGCAGGGCCAATTCCAGGGCGCGCAGGGCGCTGGTGCCGCCGCGGCTCCAGGCCGCGCTGTCGGGGTCCTGGCCGGCGCGGGCGATGACGTAGACAGCGCTGGCAGTGGAGTTGGCGGCGCCGAAGCCGCCGTCCGCCGCCTGTTGGGTGTGGAGCCATTCGACGGCGCGCACGGCGGCGAGCCGCGCATGACGGGGCACCGCCGGCTTGCCCAGCAGACCGCGCACGCCGGCGGCGGTAGCGGGGATATCAGCTTGAGCGCTGGGATTCATGAAGGCGCCGTCGCCGGCCTGCATGGCGAGCAGGGCGCTGAAGGGCGACTGGCCGGCGGAGCTCCACGGGGAAGCGTAGAGCGGCTGGCCGGCGGCGGTCAGGCCGAGGATGGCCGCGGCCGTGGCGCGCGGGTCAGAGGGGCCCGGATAGGTCATCGCAAAGCCCTTGTCGGCGTTCTGATGCGTGCGCAGGTAGTTCACCCCCTGCTGGACGATGGTGGATGACGCCGGCTCGCCGGCCAGCATCAGCGCATGCAGTGCCAGGCCGGTGTAATAGGGACTGCTCGCATCGGACGGTGTGCTTCCCCAGCCGCCGTCGGACCGCACAGCACCCTTCAACCAATTCGCCGCGGCGGCTGGCACAGGCTGATAGGCGGCCCGCAGGGCGAGGATGGCAGTGTATTGGGCCTCGACCGCCGGCGCCAGGGAGCTGGGGAACTGGCCGCTGGACAGCATGGCAGAGGTCAGGCGCGTGACCCAGTTCTGGCCGGCGAACGCCCGCGGGTCCTCGCCGAGCGCGACGCTGGCCAGGATGTAGTGGGCATAGGCGAAGGGATCGGCCGGCAGGGCTGGCGCCTGGACGGCCAGGTAGTCGGCCGGCGAGAGGCCGGCCGGCGTGCGCAGGAGGCTGGCGTCGCGCCCGCGGGCCAGGAACGCCTGCAGGGCGGTGGCCGTGGAGAGCCAGTCGGACGTGCCGGCGGGGCCGAAGCCGCCGTCGGCGTTCTGGTGGCCGGCCAGCCAGTTCAGGGCGTGGTCCGCTCCCGCCAGCCGGGCCTGGACAAGGGCCTGTTCGGCGTCGGATGGGCCGGCGGCGAGGAGCGTGCCGGCGGCCGGCAGGGCCATGCTGACAGCGATGAGCAGGGCAAGCAGTATGTATGCAGTTGGACGACGCGGTTTCATGGCATCGCACCTCAGCCGGGATGGAAAAAAACAAGGCCCCCCGCCTTCGAAGACGTGGGGCCTCTCGTGCTTGACGAGGTGCCGAATAATTCGGCCCCTTGTCCGAGCAGAACAAGGGGCCGCTGAGCACCAACTGGTATACACCGTTGCTGCTCCTACCCCCTTTCCTCGAAGGTGTTCGGAGCGAGGGCAGAGCCGGGTAATCTGGCTCTCCAGCTCAGGGTGGCTGGAATACAGTTGCGGGACAGCGCCGGCCTCTCACCGGACTTCCCCCGACGGCCCCGGGCCGTTCCGGGAGCCTGTCTCTGCCCAGGAAATATGCGGTTGTTGCCGGCTTTATAGCACAGCTTGGGGAGGTTGTCAAACGGGGGATTGACCGTGTTGCATGTCCGACCGGGCGATATTATAATCGTGATGGAACTGCGGACCCCGCGCGATGCGTCGAGTCGCATGGCGTTTCCCACAACCGCAGGTAACGGACTCCCCGCCGGCCGCGGGCCCCGAAATCCTTACAGCTTGTTCAGGAGTGCAATGTCATGCGCAGAGTCCTGGCCTTCGTAGTCCTGGTGTGTATGATCGTCCTGTCGGGGGCTGCCCTTGGTGCTCCGGTCGCCGAAATGAGCGGAAGCGAGGATGGATAAGATGACCCAGACAGCAGGACAAGCGGAGTGGACACTGGACCGCCGTACGGTTCTGGTGACGCATCTGGACAAACTCTTCTGGCCGGCGGATGGCGTGACCAAGGGCGAGATGCTGGAATATTACCGCGATATGGCCGAGGTGATGCTGCCCCATTTTCGGGACCGGCCCTTGACCCTGCGGGTATTCCCCGAGGGCATCCACGGCTTTTCGTTTTACCGCCGCGATGCGCCCGAGGACACGCCGGCATGGCTCCGCACCGTTGACTATCAGCCTAAGACCACGGATGAAGTGATCCAACTCCTGATCGTGGAGGATGCCGCCGGCCTCGTCTGGCTCGCCAATCAGGGCGCCATTGAGTTCCACCTTTGGACGTCCCGTCTGCCGGCGCTCCCGTATCCCGATATGGCTGTGTTCGATCTGGACCCGGGCGATCAGGCGGACTTTGGCCGTGTTCTGCAAGCGGCCCTGCGCGTGCGAGATGCTCTTCAAGCACTGGGACTGCGATGTTATCCGAAGACCAGCGGCGGACGCGGCATGCATATCTATGTGCCGTTGGAGCCGGCGCATCCCTTTGACTTCGTCCGGGAATGGGTGAAAGGTGTGGCACACCAATTGGCCGCCGCATATCCCGACGAGATTGCGGTGGCGCATGGCCCTACTCATCGTGGAGCACAGGTCACCATTGACCATGCCCAGAACAGCCTCGGGCGGAATACCGCCGCGGTGTATACCCTGCGGGCACAACCCCATGCGCCGGTCTCCACGCCTCTACGCTGGGAGGAGGTCGAAGCCGGCGATATCCGCCCAGAGCATTTTACCATTCGCACTGTGCCGGCGCGGGTCGTCAAGGAAGGGGACTTGTTCGCTGGGGTTCTGCAAGGCGGCCAAACACTGCCCGTCCCTCCATGATGGCATTCGCGGATCGTCCCATGCTTTCGTTATCGGAGGGGTCATCCTATATGCTTGGGGCGATTGCCGGCGGTATTATTTAATCCGAGGAATTCAACCACATCCTGCTCGATTCCCTGCTGGAAGAGCAGGCAGACGCTGTGGAATAGGGAGGAAGCGGACGTATGAGGATACGCGTGTGTCTCGCCGGCGCCACCGGTTGGGCCGGCTCCGCCATCGCACGGGGCATCTTCGAGGCAGAGGACATGGAACTGGTCGCCGGCGTATCCCGGACGCACGCCGGCCGGCCGCTGGGAGAGGTGCTCGGCATCGCCGACATGCAGACGCCGATATTCGGCACGGTGCAGGAGGCGTTCGCCGCGGTGCCGGCGGTGGATGTCTTCGTGGATTTCACCCGGCCGCAGGCGGCCCGCGAGCATGTGCTGACCGCGCTGGCGCACGGCGCGCACGTGGTCATCGGCACTTCCGGCTTGTCGGAGGAGGACTTTTCGGCCATTGATGAGGCGGCGCGCGCCGCCGGCCGGGGCGCGCTGGCCGCCGGCAATTTCGCTATCGGCGCCGTGCTGATGAATAAGTTCGCCGAGATGGCGGCGCGCTATTTCCCCCAGTGGGAGATCATTGACTACGCCCATGCGGATAAGGTGGACGCGCCCAGCGGCACAGCGCGCGAGCTGGCCCGCCGGCTGTCGAAGGTCGGGGAATCCCAGTTGGAGGTCCCGCTGGAGCAGATCGTCGGCCCGCGCGAGAGCCGCGGGGTGCGCATGGGCGGGACACAGGTGCACTCCGTGCGCCTGCCGGGCTACATGGTGACGGTGGAGGTCATCTTCGCCTCGCCGGACCAGAAGCTGGTCATCCGCCATGAAGGGACCTGGAACGCCGGCCAGTACGTCGAGGGGGCGCTCCTGGCCATCCGCAAGGTGAGCGGGTGGGTGGGACTGCGCCGCGGCCTGGATGGGATTATCGAGCTGTAATCAGGCCAGCTCCTCCAGATAGACGACGCGGTCCTCGGCGATGGACATCTCCGCCGCCTGGGCGATGGCCATGGCGTCGCGGCCGATCTGGGGGTCGCACGCCGGCGGCCGGCGGGTGCGCACGCACTCCAGGAACTCCAGCCGACTGCGGTGGGCGCCGATATGCCCCACCCAGGGCGCTTCCGGCTCCTCGTATTCGATCTCCTGGCCGTGCACCGCCTGCGGGCCGCCCCACAGCGTCAGCGTCTGGTCATCGCGCGCCAGGATCTGATAGCCCTGATGGGTGATGGCGCCGACCTCCAGGCCGGGGTAGGGCGGCTTCAGGTACATGCACAGCCCCTGCATGGCGCGCGCCCCGTTCTCGTACTCCACGATGACCCAGGCGTGGTCCACGATGGTGCTGGTCGAGATTTCCGCCGGCTCCCAGAACGAGTAAGTGCATTCCACCCAGTGGGGCACGCCGTAGCGGATGACGTGCTGGCCCCCCATGGCGAAGACGCGGTGCGCGCGTGCCCCAATCATCCAGTTGAACAGGTCAAAGTAGTGCACACATTTATCCATGATGGCGCCGCCCGAGAGCCGCTGGTCGTAAAACCAGGCGCGCGGCGGGAAATTCTCCCGGAACTCCTTGCACCACATGAAGGTGGTCTGTCCGTAATCCCCGCCGCGGCACAGCTCCGCCATCTTACGGAAGAGGCCGGCGTAGCGGTACACCAGCCCGATCTGCAGGATGCGGTCGGTGCCGCGATGGGCGGCGATAATCTCGTCCGCCTCCTGCACGGTGGGGGCCATGGGCTTTTCCAACAGCACATCTTTGCCGGCCTCCAGCGCCGCCAGCGTCACCTCGCGATGCAGGTACTGCGGCACGGCCACCACCACCGCCTCGATATCGTCACGCTGTAAGAGCTGGCGGTAATCGGTATAGCGGACAATGGGGGTCGGGTAGTCCGGGATTTCGGCCAGCAGTTCCTCCATGCGCCGCTCGTTCACGTCGGCGACGGCAACGATGCGCGCCTGCTCGATCTCCGCAAAGCCCAGGGTATGGTATCCTCCCATATCTCCCACGCCGATGATCCCGATGCGCACTGGTTCCATTCCTTGTTCCTCCTCGTGTCCTGGTACGGTGATATGCGGCGGGGCGCCGGCGTCAAGGCCCCAGCGCCAGCAGGTACATGCTCTGCACCCGTTCCAGCGCTTCCAGCGACAACTGCACCAGCGGGCGGTAGTCCCCCTGATCGGCCTGATAGAGCGCCTGGCGGTAGTCATGGCGCTGTTCCGGGCGGAGGACCGCCGGCAGGTAGCCGTCCTTCAGCAGGGAGAGGTTCATCACCAGACGGGCGGTCACGCCGTTGCCGTCCAGGAAGGGCTGGATGCGCAGTACGCGGTGGTGCGCCACCGCCGCCCGTTCGATGGGATGCAGGGCCTGGGCAGAGCCGGCCATCCACAGCTCCCACTCGCGCATCAGGTCGGCGATGGAGCCGCCGGCGGCGCGCTCCTCGTCGGTGTAGCGGCGGTAGCGGCCGGCGAGGGCGTCGTCTATGCCGGCCATCAGGAGCGCGTGCAGTCGGCGCACATCGGCGGCACGGATGGGACGTTTGGAGCCGGCCAGCCGGCGCACTTGGGCGATGGCCTGCCGGTGGTTCAGCACCTCCAGATGCTCGCGCAGGGTGTACTGCGGGAAAATGCCCCCTTCGCTCAGGAGCTGAGCGACGTCGTCCAGGGTCATGCGGCCGCCGTCAATGGCGGTAGAGCCGGCGATCCAGGCCGGCAAGAGGCCCTCCCACAGCCGCTCAGCGGCGGCAGGCGGCCAGGGACGCAGACGGTCCAACTGCTCCTGCCGGCGGTCCACCCGTTCCAATGCCTGCGGTTCGATCCCGCTCCAAGTCGTCCTCATGTTGGATACACCTCCGGAAGGCCGGCCAGGCACAGCCGCAAAAGGCGCAGGACCTGGGACTTGACGTTCCCGCTGAACTCGCCGGCCGCACCGACGCAGGAGGGACAGCCGGCCAGACACTGACACTGGCGCACCACATCCAGCGCAGCGCGCAGAAGCTCTCCCTCGGGCAGGTCGAAGAGGGCCTGGCTGAATCCGATGCCGGCCGGCGCGCGCTCGTAGATGAATATCGTCGGCCAGCCCTGATAGCCCTCATGGGTGCTGACCACGCCCAGATCCGCCGGGTCGCACATCAGGAAGACCGGCGCGACATGCCGCAGGACATGGGCCAGGCCGGCCAGGGTACTGCGCAGTTGTCGGGCCGCCTCGGCCAGACGGTGACAGCGCGGACACAGCGTGATGAGGTTGTCGAGGGCGTTGGCCTGCCGGTAGCGCTCGTTGGCGCCAGGGATGTAGCCAAATTCGCGGAAGGGCCGCAGATGGTGCACGTCGTGCTCACGGCCGGGCGGTTCCGGAGCGCCGCAGTGCCGACAGCGGAAGCCGTCGCGCTGGCGGGCCAGCCGGCGCTGGATTTCCCAGTTCGGGCCGTAGTCGCGGATGGGTTCCCCCTGCCAGGCACCCAGCTCCTGGAGCTGTTCCAGGAAGGCCGGCGGCAGGGCGTACCAGAAACTGCCGGCCGGCATGCTGACCGCCGGCAGGGTAATAGGCCCACGCCCGATGACCTCCTGGGTGAACAGCCGGATCTTGCGGAACGAGGTGGCCTGGCTGTGGACGATGACCTCGCCGAAGCCCCGGCGGAGCGGCCCCTCGTCCTCCTCGGCCAGGGTTTGGGAAATTTGCACCTCGATATTGGCGCTGGCCTCCGTGTAATAGTCCACTTCCGCCGGCTGGACATAGGCCAGGCCGGCCTCCCAATCCAGCCGCTCCACGATGTAGGTCTGCCCCTCGTGCATATACACAGCCCCCTCATGCAGGAGCAGGGGGACGCTGAAGCGTTCCAACGTGCCGATGGTCTGAGGAGGTTTCCCATCGCCCGCGCCGGCCAGGATGGTGAATATATCCGCGCCGGCGGAGCGCAGGGAGACACTGCCGGCGGGGTAGGCGGCTCGCGCCCAGTGCCACCGGCCGCCGGCCAGGCGCACCTGCCCATCCTCCGCCAGGAAAGACAGGAGCTGGGCCGTGATATCCTCGGCGCCGAACCTTTCGTCCCCGGCGAGAGGAAGCTCAAAGGCGGCGCAGGCCAGGTGCGAAAGGAGGACGGCCGGGTTGTCGGGCGCGATGAGTGCCCGTTCCGGCGAGCGCCCCAGGAGGAAGTCAGGGTGGGTGACGATGTATTGATCGAGGGGGGAGGGGCCGGCGATCAAGATGGCGGCGGAGACCCGGGAGCGCCGGCCGGCGCGGCCGGCCTGCTGTACGGTGCTGGCGATGCTTCCGGGGTAGCCGGTCAGGATGGCCGCCGACAGATCGCCGATGTCAATCCCCAGCTCCAGCGCATTGGTGGCGACCACGCCCCGCACTTTGCCCTGCCGCAGGCCCTGCTCGATGGCGCGGCGCTCTTTCGGCAAATACCCGCCGCGGTAGCCGCGCACCAGTTCGGCCGGCAGTCCCCGTTCCTCCAGCAGTTGGCGCAGATAGGTCAGCAGAAGCTCCGTGCCCAGGCGCGAGCGGGCGAAGATGATCGTCTGCAGGTCATGCATCAGGAAGCGGCCGGCGATGTCGCGGGCCTCCAGGAGCGCCGGCCGGCGGATGCCCAGCGCGGGGTCCACGACCGGCGGATTGTAGAAAATGAAATGTTTGTGCGCTTTGGGGGAGCCGTCGCGGGTGATCAGGGCGACCGGGGAAGAGGTCAGCCGGCGGGCCAGCTCCTCCGGGTTGGCGATGGTGGCAGAGCTGGCGATGAACTGCGGCGCACTGCCGTAG
This sequence comes from Anaerolineae bacterium, assembly GCA_028275445.1. Lineage (GTDB taxonomy): Bacteria > Chloroflexota > Anaerolineae > JACIWP01 > JACIWP01 > JACIWP01. The sequence goes on from JAPWUQ010000011.1 coordinate 24,820, forward strand.
AAGCCGGCGATGCGCTTCAGCCGGCGCAGGACGTTCGCCACATGACTGCCGAACACGCCGCGATAGGCGTGCAGTTCATCCATGACGATAAAGCGCAGATGGGCGAAGAGCGCCGCCCATTGGGTATGATGCGGCAGGATGCCCATGTGGAGCATGTCAGGGTTGGTGATGATGATGCGGGCGTCCTGGCGGATGCGCCGGCGGGCGGAGGCCGGCGTATCCCCATCATATACCCCGACGATGTTCCCCAGCCCCAGCGCCTCGCACAGCCCGGAAAGGACGGCGAGCTGGTCCTGCGCCAGGGCCTTGGTGGGGAAAAGGTATAGGGCGCGCGCCGTTGGGTCCTCCAGCAGTGCCTGGAGCACCGGCAGGTTGTAACACAGGGTTTTCCCCGAGGCGGTGGGGGTGACCACGGCGACATGCCGGCCCTCCCGGGCGGCGCGAAACGCATCGGCCTGGTGGGTGTAGAGCGAGGCGATGCCCTGTCGAAGAAGGGCCTCCGCCAGCCGCGGATGCAGTTCGGCGGGCAGTGGCTCCGTGCGCGCCGGCGCGGCGGTCTGCTCGTGCCAGCGCGTCACGTGCCGCATGAACCCCGGGTCGTCATGCAGTTGTCCCAGCAGTTTCTCAAGCTCCATCCGGCAGTCCCGAAGGCGGGATTATTTTCGCAGGAGCGGGAGCCAGCCGGCCGGCGGCAGGGTAGCGGTCGGGGTGGCGGTGGTGCCGGGAAGCTGACGGGTGATGCTCAACTGATAACTGCTGTAGGGTCCGGTGCGGGCCGGCGAAGCCGGCGCCACCTCCACATACCGGACGCCAGTCTCCGGCGCCAGATATTCCACCAGCGACCCCAGGCCCGTTCCCCCGTTGTCGTCCATGGCCAGCAGGCTGCTGCAGTTCGCCGCGTACAAATATACCAGCGTGTCGGCGTTTGTGGCAAGGTGGTGGGTCTCGATGCGATAGAGATAGCCGGCCTCGATCGAGAAGCGCACCCAATCCACGTCGGAGGGCACGTGGAAATTATGGCTCTCCGCCGGCCCATTCACGACGAAATCCCGCGCGCCGGCGCACACATCATCCGGCTCATAGGCATCGGGGGCCGCCGTCGCTGTGGGCGACGGCGTTGCGGTGCGTGTACCGGTGGGCGTGGGGGTCGGGGTGGCGGCCGCCGTCGAGGTTCGCGTGGGAGTATAGGTTGGGGTGCGGGTCGGCGTCCGGGTAGGCGTGGCTGTCCCTGGAGAGGTCGGGGTAGGTGTCCATGTCGGGACGCTGTAGGTGATGACCAGGCGCGGCCGGATCGCCGGCGTGGCGTTCTCGGAGCCGGCGAACCAATAGGTGACATGCGCCCAGCCAGTGCCGCTGATGACCGCCCCATAGTTGAGGGAGGGATGCTGGTGCCAGTAGGGGACCATGAAGGTCCAGTCCTGGTAGAGCCACATGTCGGTGCGGTCAATGACGCCGGTGACGGAAGTTTCCGGGGCGCGGTCCACCCCGAACTGGAAGGCGCCGGGTTCTCCCCAGGGGTCGCCGGCGCGTGCCTGGTTCCACGTGGCCTGCGACTCGCTCCAGGGCCGGAGCAGGCGGTAGCTGTTGACCTCGATGGGGCTCAGGTTGCTCTGGTTCAGGCACCACAGCCCCAGCACGGCCTCCAGGATGGTGGAGCCCGGCGGCATGGTGCTCAGGGGCGACAGGTCGAAGCGGATGAGCAGGTTCTTCTCGTGTTTAGCGCGCAGTTCCATCTGTGCCGCACTGCCGAAGTTGGCATTGGGGGCAAATGAGTCAATGAAGGTGTCCTCCGTGCCCGTGTAGCCGTCCAGGCCGTTCTGCAGGACAATGGTGGCGATGGGCGCCGGCGGCGCGGTCGTCGGTGTGCGGGTCGGGGTGCGCGTCGGAGTGCGGGTAGGCGAGGGGGTTGGGCTGGCCGGCGTGCCGGTCCATGTGGCGCTGGGCGTGGCCGTGCGCGTGCTGGTGGGAGTGCTGGTGGTGTCCAGCTCATAGGTGATGGTCAGCTTTGGGCGGAACGCGGATGCGCCCGAGCTGGAATCCACGTAGGAGTAGAGCGATTTGCCGGCCGGCCCTCCCGTCCCTTCCGCGCGCAGGAGTATCCCGTAATTGGGATATTCCCCGCTGTGCCATTTGCTCACCAGTGCTGTCAGGGGGATATCCATCCAGCCGGTGGCCGAAGCCACCACCTGCGTGAATGCGGAGATGGCCCGGTCGGTGCCAGCGCCGTTGGCCCCGGGAACTGTCCAGGGCTGGCCGGCGGCCGCCAGCTCCCAGGTGGCCTGGCCGGCGTCCCATTCCCGCTTCAGGCGGTACACGGCGATGGTCAGCAGGGTGTCGTCCTGGCGGTAGGTGGAGTTCAGGCTGAGCACGGCGGAGGTGATATGGGCCCCCGCCGGCAGAGGGGACAGGTCGAAGCGAATGAGCGTGGAAAGGGTATCCCCGCTGGAGGTGTACTGCACCTTCAGGTTGCTGTTCTCGAAATTGGAGGTGG
>JAPWUQ010000272.1 GCA_028275445.1 Anaerolineae bacterium
CTACAATACGACTGATGCTCGTATCTATCTTCCCTCACGGCGGAGCTATGGCGAAGGTCTTCGCGTTTGCCAATCAAAAGGGCGGGGTGGGGAAGACCACCACGGCCGTGAACCTGGGGGCATATCTGGCCGCCGCCGGCCAGCGTGTGCTCCTCGTGGACATTGACCCACAGGCGAACGCCACCAGCAGTCTGGGGGTGGACAAGAACCGCCTACCGCACTCCATCTATGATGTCCTGCTGGGACAGATGGACATGGCGGAGATCATCCAGCTCACCGGGCAGGTGCGGTTGGACCTGGCGCCGTCCGCGCCGGCGCTGGCCGGCGCCGAAGTGGAGCTTGTCGCGGTGCCGGACCGCGAGCGCCTGCTCAGCCGTGCACTAGAAGATATCCTGCCGCGCTATGACTTCATCCTGATAGACTGTCCGCCCAGCCTGGGACTGCTGACGGTGAACGCGCTGACCGCGGCCCGGCACGGGGTGATTATCCCGGTGCAGTGCGAGTTTCTGGCGCTGGAAGGGCTGACGCAGTTACTGCAGACCATTGAGCTGGTGCGGCGCACACTGAACCCAAATCTGCGGGTGCATGGGGTGCTGATGACCATGTACGACCCGCGCACGCGCTTGTCTCAGCAGGTGGTGGACGAGGTGCGGAAATACTTCGGCCGGCGCGTCTTCGCCACTATCATCCCGCGCAGTGTGCGGTTGAGCGAGGCGCCCAGCTACGGCATGCCGATTCTGAATTACGCCCCACATTCCGCCGGCGCCGCCGCCTATGAGTCGCTGGCGCGAGAGTTATTGCGCGACACCACGCCGGCATGAAGGCGCAGGAGGAGGGAAGGGTGGCACAGCCGAAGCGCGGACTGGGTAAGGGATTAGGCGCGTTAATACCCTCCACACCGTCGGCCGCGGAAGGGGTGGTGGAACACATCCCGGTGGAGCTGATCGCTCCCAACCCGCATCAGCCCCGCAGTGCTATCCCGCCGGAATCGCTGGAGGAACTGGCCGGCTCTATTCGCGAGCACGGCGTCATCCAGCCGCTCATCGTCACCCGCTCGGATGATCCCCTGGCGGATGCGCCGTATGTGCTCATTGCCGGCGAGCGGCGCTGGCAGGCCGCCAAGCTGGCCGGGCTGACCACCGTGCCGGCCATCGTCAAGGAAGCGACCCCTCAGCAGATGCTGGAGCTGGCGCTGGTGGAGAACATCCAGCGCGCCGACCTGAACCCGCTGGAGGAGGCCCATGCCTACCATCAGCTTATCGAGGAATTCGGGCTGACGCAGGAGCAGGTGGCGGAACGGGTGGGCAAGAGCCGCGTGGCGGTCACCAATGCCCTGCGGTTACTGCGCCTGCCGGCGAAGGTGCAGGAGGCGCTGGCGGATGGGCGGATCTCGGAAGGGCATGCACGCGCCCTGCTGTCGCTGGAGAACGAGGCCCTGCAGGTGCAGACCATGAACCTGATTATCAGCCGGGCGCTGAGCGTGCGGCAGACCGAGGAGCTGGTGCGCCGGCTGTTGGAAAGGACGCCCAAGAAGGCCTCCACAGCGGAGGAGAAGCAGTCGCCGGAGACGCGTGCCCTGGAAGCGGAGTTTGAGAGCGCTCTGGGAACCCGCGTCCAGCTCATGCGGAGCCGGCGGGGCGGCAAGCTGGTGATCCATTTCTATTCGGAAGAGGAACTGCAGGCGCTGTATGACGCCATTGTGGCGCGCCGGCGGTAGCAGTGGGACAACTTGCTGAACCTGTGGTGACAGCCACCTGGCGGGTGGCTGGGTAATGCATTTACGACAAAAATGTCGAAAAACTATTGACGCCCCTCCTTGTTGGCAGTATAATATATCCAGAACGATTTGCTTACAGCTTACATCGAACCCGTTTGCCTGTACTGTCTCCTGATCCGGGTGGGTTTTCCCCGGCTTGTCCGCCCCAAGGATATTTGCCGGCCTGGATACCGGTCGTCTCCCGCCAAGAAGGACGAGGGGATATTCTGTCCTTCTGGCAGGATCAGCCGAAAGGGGGTGATGGGGTGCACCGATCGCGCGTCGGTTTCCCCAGGAGTTGGGTCACGCTGATGTGAACGGATCGCGAGCTGTGCGCAAACGTGTCTCAAAGGAGAGGTTAAAAATGAAGAAGCTTGTGCTGGTTGTGACAGCGGCCTTGATGCTGGGCCTCCTGCTGGTAGGCAGTATTCCGGGAATGGCCGGCGCCGGCGGGTTCGATGAGTTCGGCTATAACTACCAGGCTCGTATCTTCGTCGGTCCGGCCGATGGGGTGGACCGCGTTCTGGATGGCATGGTCTGGGGCGATCCCACCTATGCCAATGATCATTTGGTGATGAAGTGGTCCAAGGCCTGGGATGCGGCCCGCTTTGGCGGCGCGCCATGGACCTGCGAGGCATGGACCACCAATGAATGGAACGGCCGGGTGCCCGGTGGAAGCGATGAGGTCTGGCACTATAAGATCGTCTGGGTGGGCCCGGAATTGGAGAACAGCCCCTGCTGGCGCGAGGGAGGCTATCCGATTTGGGGTCAGTTTGAGGTCATTTTCGACCACGGCACCTCCCCGGATGGGCATTTCTGGTATGCCCATGCTCGCCCGGCCGGCCTGATGGCCAAGTAAACGCAGAACCCCGTGTCGTCCAGGGGATAGCCACCCGGCGGGTGGCTGTCCCCTGTTTTTTTCATGCCCGAAAAGCCCTATTTGACAATATTCGGAGGCTGTGGTAAATACACTGTCACAACCCAAACAATGGAAACGGCAGACGCGATGAGTTACTGCATTACCCTGCAGTACAACGCCAAGAAGGAGTCGAAGAAGCAGGCCGGCGGGCCTGGCTAGTGTCGCGTCTGCCATAATCCCGGACGCGTGCCGGCCAGCCCAGAGAATTCTGGAGCTGGCCTTTTTATTTACCCGCAGGGAGGCGAGGGGCTGAGGAGCCCCTCCACAGAGGCAGAGATGCACGCCCTGGCGAGCCAGAAATGGCTTGACCAGGGCGTTGTCATAATCCTGGAGCGATAGGAGAAGGGAAAGCATGGCCATT
>JAPWUQ010000273.1 GCA_028275445.1 Anaerolineae bacterium
GAGAGGAGCATGCGCGCCAGGCGCGTGGCGGCCTCGTAGTCCGCCGGCAGGTCGTGCACGCTCTGCGCGTTCTCCAGCAGGGCCACCGTCTGCGAGAGGGTGATGATGCCCTCGGTGACCAGGTCCACCCCCTTGAGCTTGGCAGTGGGAGGGGAGCCCTTGCGCTGGGGAGCCTGCTTGTCGCGCTTGCTGGGCGGCACCCATTCGACCTCCAGCTCCTCGCCCAGCTCGCGCGCCGCCATTTGGGCGGTGGTGCCGCCGCAGATGATCTTGTATCCCCGCCCCCGCATCAGCATTTCCACCGCTTTGCGGTCGTCCGCCCGCTCGCGAGGCGGCCCGGTGAGCACCGTGGCAAAGACCGCCGGCCGCACGCGCATGGCGACGGCCGTGGCATCGTCCCCCGGCTTGCCCTCATACAGCTTCAGGCAGGTGCGCGCCAGGGCATCCACCAGGCTGTGGGCATCCCCGCCCGTCGCGGCCCAGCGTTTGACAGCGATGGCCAGGTTCTTCCAGCCCCAGCCCAGGCGGTAGAGCCCGCCCACGCCGGCATGGATGTAGCCATCGCTCACCAGCACCATGTAGTCCCCTTCCTGAAGCTGGAAGCGCACTTCGCGGATGCGCCGGCCGTGAATCTCCCGCTCCTCGGCCGGCAGTTCCACCACCTGGCCGTCGCGAATCAGTATCAGCGGCGGGCAGTCGTATTCCACCAGATAGGCATCACGCCCCCGTTCCACCCGCAGCGCGGCGAAGGTGGCATAGGCCAGCTTGCGCACCTGGCATTCTGGCAATGTGGCGGCCAGCGTCTCCATGACCTCATCCATCGAGGCGCCCTGCTCCACCATGCTGGCCACGATCTGCGCCGTCAGCGTGGAGAGGATGTTGGCCTTCACCCCGCTTCCCAACCCGTCGGAGAGCACAACCAGAAGGGTTTGGGGTGTCGCGGTGACTTTCACCGTGTCGCCGCACAGCTCCTCTCCGTGCTTCTGCAGGGCTTTCCAGGCCACTTCGACGAAGAGCCGCTTCATCAATCGCTGTCCTCTTCCAGCACCTTTGCCAGCCGGGAGAGCATCATCTTGGTCTCTGCGGTGGTTTCGCCCAGCAGTTGGGCAATCTCATGGGCGACGCGCATTTGCTTTTTGATGACCTCTTCCGTGCGGCGCAGGGTCTCCTCCCGGATATGTTCGAGCTGTTCCCGCTGGCGCACTTGCTCGGTGATATCCCGCAGGATGCCGACCAGCAGGCTCTGGCCGGGCACGGGCATGATGGTCTGCTCGACGATGAGGTCGTCGCGGATGCGCACGACTTCTCCTACCACCGGCTGGCCGGTGTCGCGGGCCTGGACGAAGCTGTCCACGTTGGGCATGATGGTGCGGAGGGGCTTGCCGGCCACCTGCTGGCGGTAACAGCGGAAGGCCCGCTCCGCCGATGGGGAGAGGTCCTGGATCTGCAGTCGGCTGTCCACGATGACCACCGGGTTGGGCGTCACGTCAATGACCACCTGGCGCAGGGATTCGGCCCGCCGGCGCATGTACGGGATGCACATGGTGGCTTCCGCCATGCCCCGCAGGGTGGCCTTCGCCTTCTCCCGACAGGTTGGATAGCCGCAGGCTCCGCAGTTCAGCTCGTCCTCGGGGGTGTATTTGTCCACCATGTGCAGGACTTCCTGAATCTGCTCTTCGGTGAACTCGGGTGCCGGCACATGCTTGTCCTGATAGGAGCGGCTCAGGTCGGGCCATTCGTGCCGCGCCGGCATGGGCTTGGGCTGGCGGCGGGAGGCGTATTCCATCACCCGCTGGCGCGCCACATAGACGCTTTCAATGTGGTCCTCCATCGCCGGCCCGTTGATGCACCCGCCCTCGCAGGCCATCAGCTCCACCATGCAGGCGGCCAGCTTGCCGGCGCGAATGCCCCGCAGGACATCCTCGCAGGCGCTCAGCCCCGAGGTGGTGACGATGTGGCTGGTCAATATATCGGTGTCCATGTTGGCGGTGCCCACCAGACCGCCTTCGACGGGGAAGAGGCGCGCCGGCACGCGCGGGGCCGGCTCTGCGCCATCCCCGTCGGCAGGGAACGCCACCCCTGCTTCCTCCATCCACTCGGCCAGCTCGGTGAAGGTCAGCGCGGCATCAATGGCGCCGGCGACCGATTCCTCGAGCATCTCGGCCTTTTTGGCGATGCATGGGCCGATGAAGACGATGAACGCTTCCGGCCCATACTGCTGGCGCAGCCAGCGCCCGTGCGCCACCATCGGCGATACGATGGGCGCCAGATGGGGGATGAGGTCGGGATAGTACTTCTCGATCAGATTGACCACCACCGGGCAGGAAGAAGTGATGATGGGCCACTGTTCCTGATGTGCCTCGACCCATTCGCGGTGGGCCTGGCCGACCATTTCCGCGCCGAAGGCGGTTTCGCCGGCGGCCGCGAAGCCCAACTGCAGGAGCGCCTGTTCCATGGCGGAAAATGAGCGGATGCCGAAGTAGGCCGGCGCCGAGGGGGCCACGCTGGCCACCACCGTTTTGCCGGCGCGGATGGCCTCCTGCACGGCCGGCCGGTCCTCCCGGATCTGTTTGGCACCCTGCGGGCATTCGCGCACACAATTGCCGCAGGCCAGACACAGTTCCGGCACTACCGTTGCCTGGCCGTTCTGCACCTTGATCGCCTTGGCGGTGCAGGTGCGCACACAGCGGTAGCAGTCGCGGCAGCGCGCTACGTTGGTGCTGATCACCCATCCTTGCATGATGAAGACTCCTCGCCTCGCAAGCGAGGCAGAACCTCCTGATAGAAGAACTGCTCGGCGTCCTGCGGGTGGATTTCGCGGTACTGCCTGTCTCCCACGCGGATGGATACGCCGTGGGAGCACTGTTCCATGCAGAATGCGCCGACCAGTTCCACCTGGCCGGCGAGATGTTCTCGCTCGATCAGCTCCTCCAGTGCCGCCGCCAGCTCATCGGAGCCGCGGGCACTGCAGGAGCTTCCAACGCATATCGTGATCCTGACCATCGGTCCACTCTCTTGGCGC
>JAPWUQ010000274.1 GCA_028275445.1 Anaerolineae bacterium
CGGCCTACCGGAGGGACGCTGAGGCTGGTCGGAGGTGATCCCATCACCCTCGACCCGGCGCTGGTGGAAGATTCGATCTCCGCTTCATACGTGAACAAGATCTTCGCCGGCCTGGTCAGCCTGGATGCACAGCTTGAGGTCCAGCCAGAGCTGGCGGAACGCTGGGAGGTGGATGCCACCGGGACGCAGTATACCTTTTATCTTCGACCCGAGGCTCGCTTTCAGGATGGGCGGGCTATCCGGGCGGAGGATGTGAAATTTTCGCTGGAGCGGGCCTGTGACCCTCGTACAGGTTCGCCCGTTGCGGCGTTATATCTGGGGGATATCGTGGGCGCGATGGAGCGCATAGCCGGCGTGGCTGATGAAATCCGAGGCGTTGAGGTGCTGGATGAGCGCACCCTTCGCCTGACAATTGATGCACCGAAAGCCTATTTTCTGGCCAAATTGACCTACCCCTCTGCCGCGGTGGTGGACAGCAGAAATGTCCGGGACGCCAATTGGACCGAGCATCCCAACGGCAGCGGCCCATACCGACTGTCCAAACGCACGGATGACGAGATTGTGCTGTCGGCTAGCACCACCTACTTCCGCGGTACGCCTGGCATCACCCAACTTTCCTTCAACCTCTCCGCCGGCGACCCCACGACCATGTACGAAAATGACGAGCTGGACGTCGCCCCTGTGGGCATCGAGGATCTGGAGCGCGTGCTGGACCCGAGCAATCCCCTGCACGCCGAGCTGGTCACCGTCCCTCAGCTCACGGTGCAGTATGTGGCCTTTCACACCCGGTTGGAACCGTTCGATGATAAAAACGTGCGGCTGGCGTTCGTGTATGCCACCGACCGCGAGAAGCTGGCCGAGGTGATGTTCAAGCGCAGTGTGGTGCCGGCCTGGGGGGTGATGCCCCCTGGCCTGCCCGGCTACAACCCGGATGTGCCGCGCCTGGCGTATGACCCGGAGAAGGCGCGTCAGTTCCTAGCGCAGTCGCGGTACGGTGGGCCGGCCGGCCTGCCGCCTATCGTCTTCGCCGTGAGCGCCGGCGGCAGTCGGGTCGCCGAAGCCCTGGCCGCCATGTACGCCGATGTCCTGGGCGTCGAGGTCGAGATCCAGCAGGTGGAATGGGGAGATTTCCTGCGGGACATTAATCAAGGCGCATACCAGATGTTCTTCCTGGGCTGGAGCGCGGATTATCCCGACCCGCAGGACTTCCTGGACATCCATTTCCACAGCGCCAGCGACGGCAACAGCACGGGCTACAGCAATCCAGAGGTGGATGCCCTGCTGGAACAGGCGCGTGTGGAACAGGACGAGGAGCGGCGCTTTGGGCTGTACCGTCAGGCCGAGACCATCATCGTGCAGGACGCGCCCTGGATACCCCTGTATCACGGGGTGCAGTACGAGCTTGTCAAGCCCTATGTCAAAGGGCTGGTGATTACCCCGCAGGGGGATTATGATGTGAGCAGAGCATATATTGAGGGTGCTCGCTGAAGGCTGGAAACGACCTGTCGGGTGGACACACGAGGAGGGCATGCCCACTGGCAGGTGATCATATCGGCCGAGGAACGCCGTATCACCGTTGTCATTGGAGGAATGCATGGCTCGTTTGCTCGAGGTCAAGGGTCTCAAGACGCAGTTCTTCACCCAGGATGGCGTGGTGCACGCCGTCAACGGCATTTCTTATCACGTAGATGAGGGCGAGACATTAGGCATTGTGGGAGAGAGCGGGTGCGGCAAAAGCGTGGGCGTGCTCTCGCTACTGCGGCTCATCCCTCAGCCTCCCGGAAAAATTGTCGGCGGGGAGGCGTGGTTTGACGGCAAGGACCTGCTCAAGCTGAGCGAGAATGAGATCCGGCAGGTGCGCGGCAACCGCATCGCCATGATCTTCCAGGACCCGATGACCTCGCTGAACCCGGTGCTGACGATTGGGTTTCAGATCGCGGAAGCACTGCAGTTGCATCTGGGGATGACCAAACAGCAGGCCCGCCGGCGCACCATCGAACTGCTCGAGATGGTGGGCATCCCCAACGCCGCCGACCGCATTGACGATTATCCCCACCAGTTCTCCGGCGGCATGCGCCAGCGCGTGATGATCGCCATGGGGCTTTCGTGCAACCCGCAGTTGCTGATCGCCGACGAGCCGACTACGGCGTTGGACGTGACCATTCAGGCACAGATTCTGGACCTGGTGAAGCGGCTGAAGCAGGAGATCGGCATGGCCATCATCTGGATCACCCACGACCTGGGGGTGGTCGCCGGCCTGGCCGATCGCGTGGCCGTCATGTACGCCGGCTTCATTATCGAGCTGGCCGGCGTCAAGGAACTCTACGGCAACCCTCGCCATCCCTACACCCTGGGCCTCCTGCGCTCCATCCCCCGCCTCGATATGCCGCGCAAGGCCAAGCTCACCCCCATTGAAGGGATGCCGCCCGACCTGCTCTCGCCGCCGGAAGGGTGTCCATTCGCCCCGCGCTGTGCCTGGGTCATGGACAAATGCTGGAAGGAAAATCCGCCCCTGGAACCCATCGGACGGGGGCATCTGCTGGCATGCTGGGCGGATGTCACCAAGACCCCCAAAGCGTAACGGGCAAGCCATCACGTTTCGCGTGTGACGATATATGGAGACGGCAATGACAGGAACCAACGAGACGGGCAAGAACGAAATCCTACTGCGGGTGGAAAACCTGAAGATGTATTTCCCCATCACCCAGGGCATCATCATCCAGCGGCAGGTCGGTACGATCAAGGCCGTGGACGGCATCAGCTTCTTCATCCGCCGCGGCGAGACCCTGGGATTGGTGGGGGAGAGCGGGTGCGGCAAGTCCACCACCGGGCGCGCCATCCTGCAGTTGTACCGCCCCACCGCCGGCGACGTCTGGTTCGAGGGCGTCAACCTGGTCCAGCTCAAGGGCGAACAACTGCGCCGCATGCGCCGCAAAATGCAAATGATCTTCCAGGACCCCTATGCCTCCCTCAACCCGCGCATGACCGTCGG
>JAPWUQ010000275.1 GCA_028275445.1 Anaerolineae bacterium
GAGGAATACCGCCGCTTCGGCCGGCCCTTTGACCTGCGGGTGTTGGAAGCATGCGGCCCGCGCGCCTGGTTCTGCGTGCTTCACATCCACGGCACAGACGTGATGTTCGACCTGCTGGCGGACTATCCGGTGCAGGCCATCAACTGGCACGATCGCGAGACGCCGCCGGCGCTGATGGATGCCCTGTCGCGCACCAGCGCCGCGCTCATCGGCGGCCTGCGCCAGTGGGAGACCATGGTCTGCGGCACGCCGGCGGACGTACAGCGCGAGGCGGCCGACGCCATCGCCCAGACGGGGGGCCGGCGGCTCATCCTGGGCACGGGCTGTGTCACACCGGTGGTCGCGCCCATCATCAACATCCGCGCTGTCAGGCAGGTTGTGGAAAACCCGGGCGTTTAGCCCCGGTTTCCTGTGGATAACTCGCCGTTTATCCACAAAATGACGCGCCGGCGTGTGGAGGAATGGGTTGAAAATGGGGGAAACGTACTGGCGGCCTCTTGTGGCGGTCTCCGCCCTCATCTGGCGGGCCGGCCGCGAGGTGCTGTTCCTACACCGGGTACGGCCGCCGCGCATCTGGGTACCGCCCGGCGGCCGTGTGGAGGCCGGCGAGACTCCCCTCTCGGCCATACAGCGGGAGATCCGGGAGGAAACCGGCCTCGAGGATGTCGCGGTCCTGGCACCCTGCATCGTGGAGGCCGGCCTGCACGACGGCCGCGATATCCTCTTTATTGACTATGTGGGGGAATACCGCGCCGGCGAAGTGCGATTATCCCCATCCGAGCACGATGCCTTTCAGTGGCTGGACATAGACCGGCTGGAAAAGGCGGAAGTGCATAGGTCCACGGCCGCCGGCGGCGAACTGCTGTACCATTATCGCTGGGGCCAGGAGGAGATGATCCTCTCCCACAGCCCCGCACAACTGCGCTTCAGCCGGCGCCTGCTCCAGTGCCTGAGCGAATAGGCCTATTCCCCCAGGGTGTAGAAATCGAGGATGCGCTTCTCCGTCTCGCCGGCGATATGAGCGCGCAACTGCACATAGGGAGCGATGGACGAGCTGGACAGCTTGCGCTTGAGCAGTTCGTCGAGCTGAAAGATGCCGGCAGAGTTGCTCATCGTCACCTCGATGCGGATGGGCGTCTTCTCCCCCTTCTCAATGCTGACGTTCTCGATGGCCATGGCCGACACCGAATGGATGTTGGCCTGGCCGGCCTCAAACGGGATGCGGGAGCGGCCCTGCGTCATGTCCAGGGCGTCCGCCACCTTGACCACGCCGGCCTCGATGGTCAGACAGCGCTGGTCGGCGCGGTGAGCAATGATGGCATGCATGGTCTCCGAGATAATGATGGTGCGCTGAGGCTCCTGGAACAGCTCTCCCACCAGCTCCCGCAGTTTCCCATGCGCGATCAGCAGGCTGTACAGCTCATGGTTGTCGCGGTGGACGGAAATGCCCACATCATGAAACAGGGCCGCCAGCACCACAATAACCTCGGCAAAATCCGGGGACAAGTCATAGTTGACCTGCACACTGGGCTTGATGCCGGCTTCTATCAGCAGACGCAGAAGCTTCAGTGCGGCGTTGGCGACAATGCGGATATGCACCTCGCCGTGGTCGCTGATGCCCGACCGGTCCACGGCGTTGATATTGGCGCACTGCCAGAGCTGATGCAGTTCCGCGTCGGCGTTGACCTTTTCCATTAACCTTTGCAGATGTTCGTTATGCCTGGCCGGCAGATTGATCGGCATCTCCTGCCTCCTCATGATGCTCCTGAGATGAGTTCCTCTCGTGATCGTTCCACTGCGCGTGCGGGATCAGGTTTCCCTGCCGCACGTGCCAGACCTCAGCCCGTTGTAAAAAGGCCTCGGGAAAATCGCGCAGATCGGTGGTGGTGATAATGGCCTGGTGGGCGCCGGCCAACAGCTCCGCCATATAGCGCCGGCGCGGCTCATCCAACTCTGACATCAGGTCATCCAGCAGTAAGAGGGGCGTCTCCCCCGTCTCCCTCCGGATGAACTCCGCCTCGGCCAGCTTCAGCGCCAGGGCGGTGGTGCGCTGTTGGCCGCGAGAACCGAAGGTGCGCAGGTCATAGCCGTCAATGGTGAAGATCAGGTCGTCGCGATGCGGCCCGATCAGGGTCTGGCCGGCGGCGATCTCGCGCCGGCGGCCGGCGGTCAGCTCCGCCAGCATCTGCTCTGCAAGCTCGGCCGGCGCGGAAGAGGCTTCCATCCCCCCATCGGACAGCGTGGAGCGGTAGCGCATCTCCAGCGCCTCCCCGCCGGCGGTGAGCTGGCTCTGGAACTCCGCGGCCAGGATGGCCAACTGCGCCGCGGCAGAGAGCCGGCGCGCCAGCAGTGCGCCCCCATGCTCCGCCAGCTTGGCATCCCAGAAGGCCAACTGCTCCAGGTCTCCGCCGGCCTCCCGCAGGATACGGAGCAGGCGGTTCCGCCGCTCCAGCACCTGATTGTACTGCATCAGGTGGGAGCAGTAGGAGCGGTCCACCTGGCAGAGCATGACATCCAGATAGCGCCGGCGGCCGGCCGGCGAGCCGGCGATCAGCTCGATGTCCTCCGGCCAGAACATGACCACCTTCAGCTCTCCCAGCAGGTCCAGGGCGCGCTTGGGAACACCATCAATGCGGATCTGCTTGCGGAAGACCATTTGCCCATTCGTCTGCTGGGTGGGCGCTATGATCAGTTCGAGCCGGCGCGATTCCCCCCGCTTCTCGATCTCGGCCATCAGCCGGGCGAAGGGCAGGGGTTCACTGCCGGCGCTCCAGGCGATCAACTGCTGGTCCGTCTGGGCGTGCGGGGACTTGCTGGTGGCCAGCAGATACACGGCCTCCAGCAAATTGGTCTTGCCTTGGGCATTGGGTCCCTGCAGGATAGTCAGGGGACAGGGAAAGGCCAGATCGAGATGGCGGTAATTGCGAAAGTTGACCAGGACCAGATGCTTCAGATACACAACCCGTGCCTTCCCTGTCCCAGAA
>JAPWUQ010000276.1 GCA_028275445.1 Anaerolineae bacterium
TAGCGCGGGTCGCGCAGTCCCAGCCGGCGGAGCAGTGCCGCGTCCCCGAACACATCCGCCGGCGCCCCATCCGCGGCCACCCCGCCGTTTTCCATCAGCAGGGCGCGCTCGGCCAGCTCGAGAAATGGATGCAGGCGGTGTTCCAGGACGATGATGGTCATGCCGTGCCGTCTGTGCAGTGCGTCGAGGGTGTCCCGCAGGAGGGCGATGCCCTCGGCGTCCAGGTGGGCCGTCGGTTCATCTAGCACCAGCACCGCCGGCAGCATGGCCATGGCCGAAGCGATGGCCAGGCGCTGGCGCTCTCCCCCCGATAGCGTGCGGATCTCGCGCCCCCGCAGGTGAGCGATGCCCACTGCCTCGATGGCGAAGCGCACCCGCTCTTCTACCTCGTCCGCCGGCAGTCCCAGGTTGCGCGGCCCGAAGGCGATTTCCTCTTCCACAGTGTAGTTGAACAGTTGGGTGGCGGGGTTCTGGAAGACGACGCCGACGCGCTGGGCGAGCTGGTGTGCCGGCGTCCGCATGACGTCCAGGCCGGCCACCTCGACATGACCCTCCACCCGCGCCGGCACCACCTGAGGGATCAGCCCGGCCAGCACCAGCGCCAGGGTGCTTTTGCCACAGCCCGAAGGCCCGGTAATGAGGAGAAACTGGCCGGCCGGCACCTCCAGGTCCATGCCGCGCAGTGCCGGCTGGCCGCCGTACCAGACGCTCAGGCCCTTCAGGAGCACGATCGGGCACGCGCCGGAAAATGCCGCCTGCATCTCCTGGATGGGCGTGGTCTCTACGTGTACCGGCACCGGCACTGCTCCAGCCATGACCGCACCGCCTCCAACTGTCCTTTGCGGAAGGTATAGACCAGCTCGTCGAAGTCGTTGGCTCTGCCGGCCCGTCGGGCGGTCTCCAGCCGCGCCAGCCGCTCATCGCACACTGCAAGCTGTGCCTCGATGAGCGCCGTCGCACCGGGCAGGTCCAGCAGGTCAAAGAGGCGCAGTTTGCTCAGGAATTCCACCCGCATCTGCCGGACGGAGAGCACCGGCGCGTGGAGCCATTCCAGAAAGGCCTGCTGGCCGGCCGGCGTGATATGCAGGACGTGGCGGGGAGGCCGGCCCTCCTGGGGTTCCAGGGAGGAGGTGACCAGGCCGGCGGCCTCCAGCGCCTTGAGCGCGGCGTAAAACTGACTGCGGCCGCAGTGCCAGATGGGGCCGAAATAGCGCACGAAATCCTGGTGGAGCTGATAGCCGTGCTGCGGCCCCCGCATCAGCAGGCCCAGCGCGGCATATTCCAGCGGCAGTCTTTCCTCCACGGCTCGACCTCGCCCGATACATTAGGCAAAACCAGAATATTCAGAATGTGAATATACCCAAGATTTCATGTTTGTCAAGTCTCACTGACAACACTTTACCATTATTGAAAGCCGCATCCGCAGAACCGTGCCCCACACGTGTTGTGCATGCAGTGCAACCTATCTTTACGCATTGTTTTGTATGATGACGCAAGTTATGGTATACTTTTGGTTGTTCATTACAGAACCATGGTGCGAAAGGAACGCGAGACGCCCGATGGACAGCACCTGGCATGTGATCATTGGCGCCGGCAGCATGATCCTGAGCGGCGCACTGACGCTGTATCTCATCGCCCGACATCTCCGCATTCTGCGCCAGCGGTATGTGTTCCTGGGGCGCCTGGGCCGCTGGCTCCTGTTCCTCATCATGGGCATTTTGGTGGCCTGGTCCCTGGTCACGATTGCCTCCCGCGTCCACCCATCGCCGGCGCTGGAGCACTGGTCGTTGATGCTCCTGCCGGCGGCCGGCGTGAGCATGATTCTCCTGTTCCTCCTGCTCCTCTTCCTGGTGGCCGGCCCCCTCCAAAGCGACTACCGTTTACTGGAGCAGTTCCAGCGTTTCCGCCAGCGCGACGGTGCGCTGGAGGAATATCTCCCCGACATCTTCTTCTCCCTGGATGAGCAGGGATTCATTGATTATGTGCCCTTCTTTCCGATCGCCCTGGCCGGCTACGAGCCGGCGCAGGTACTGCACCAACCGGCTCTCTCCTTTGTGGCGCCGGGTTCCCGCGAACTGGTCGATTCGGTCTGGAAGGAGATGCAGTCGGACTCGCAACAGCGGTTCTGGACGATGCCCTGTGAACTGCTGACGCGCGAGGGGAAGATCCGTCCCGTTGTCGTGACGCTTTTCCCGCGCTGGGACAAGGCCGGCCGCTTCCTCGGCGCGGACGGCATCATCCGCGATGAACGATCCCAGCGCGCCTTCACCGAAATCCTAGGGAAGCATACGGAGCGGCTCAACCAACTGTTCGACCTGGCGCTGGCCATGGGCTCCAGCATGAGCCTGGAGGAACTGCTCCATCGCGTGCTGGACATCGCCCAACACGCGGTGGGCTACGACAGCGCCAATATCTTCGTGCAGGGGGCGGATGGACGCTTCCGCTGTGCGGCAGCGCGCGGCTATGCCGACCCGAAAGCGGTCTTCCTGCTGGACTACGAGCAGTTCGCCGGCCCCCAGCTCGAACACCTCCGCCGCACCCTCCAGCCCGTGATTTACCCCGATGTGACCCAGCTCAGCGAGTGGAAGTGGATCGACACCTCCCGGCACGTGCGGTGCTGGATGGGCGCGCCGCTGGTGGTGGAGAATCAGGTCATCGGGGTGATCAACCTGAACAGCCGGCTCCCCGGCCGCTATACCGAGGACGACGCGCGCGTCATGGCCAGCATCGCCTCCCATGCCGCCGCGGCGGTGCACCGCGCGGCCCTGTTCCAGCAGGTGCAGGAACAGGCCGGCCGCCTGGAGCGCATGAACGCGCAACTGCGGACGCTCCAGGAGGCCGGCCTGCGCCTGGCCCAGGCCACTACCCTCGCGGAATTAATGGAGCGGTTCCGCCAGGTGGTGGCTCATTTCGTGCCGCTCTCACACCGCCCGGTGGTGGCGCTGGCCGACGCGCAGCGCGGCGTGCTGGAAGT
>JAPWUQ010000277.1 GCA_028275445.1 Anaerolineae bacterium
TGCGTTTGCCGGCCTATGTGCATCGCGTGCAAAAGGGCCTTATGAAGGCCGTCGCCGAGGTCAAGACGGTGGTGGAGCGGCCGGCGACCGTACTGCTGGATGCCGGCGGCGGATTTGGACAGGTGGCCGGCGTCTATGCCATGGAGCGGGCCATTGAGAAAGCCCGCCAGAACGGCGCCGGCGTTGCGGCCGTCCGCAACGCCAACCATTTCGGCGTGGCGGCGTATTACGCCATGCGCGCCCTGCCCCACCGCATGATCGGCATGGTGGCGAGCAACGCCGCGCCCAGCATGGCGGCCTGGGGTGGCGCGGCGCCGGTGCTGGGAACCAATCCCATCTGCGTCGCTATCCCTACCGGCCTGGATGTGGACATCGTCCTGGACATGGCCTCCTCCCAGGTGGCGCGCGGTAAAATTCGGCTGGCGGCGGTGAAAGGGGAGCCTATCCCCGCTGGCTGGGCGCTGGATGCCGAAGGCCGGCCCACCCAGGACCCCCAGGAGGCGCTGAAGGGCACGCTGATGCCGATGGGAGGGCCGAAGGGCTACGGCCTGGCCCTGGTGGTGGATGTGCTGGCCGGCGTGATGACCGGCGCTGACTTCAGTGTGCGCATGGCTTCCGTCCATGACCTGGAGCATCCTACCTCCGTCGGGTTCGTCATGCAGGCGGTGGATATCTCCGCCTTTATCCCGTGGGAGGAGTTCACTGCCCGGATGCGGGAGCTGGTAGATATTATCCGGAGTTCGCCGCGCGCCCCCGGGGTGGAGCGCATCTATCTGCCCGGGGAGATTGAATGGTTGAAGGCGCAGGAGCGCCGGCAGGCCGGCGTGCCGGTGGCGCGCTCCGTCCTGCGGGAGCTGGAGGCGCTGGCAAAGGAGCTGGGGGTCAGGCTGGAACTGCCGGCGGCCTGAGCGCCGGCGCACACGCGTGAATATTTGTGAATATTGGAACAATCTGGGTCGGAATTTGCCTCCCCAGGCCCATCGGGGGTATAATGCTATTGTGCCGGCTCTGTCATACGGCCGGCACGAGCAATGGATTCTTCCTCGCGACAGGCGAGGATATGGGAGAACAACGATGGTCACGGCAAACCAGAAGGAATTAATGGCGCAGGCGCAGAAGCCGGCGGAAGAAGCCATGCGCCTGCATCCGTTCTACGGCGGAAAGATTCAGACCGCTCCCAAATGCCCCGTGCGTGACTACCACGACTTTTCCATTTGGTACACCCCGGGCGTGGCGGCGCCATGCAAGGCCATCCAGGCCAACCCCGAACTGCTGTATGAGATGACCAGCGTCGGCAACACCATCGCGGTGGTCTCGGACGGCACGCGGGTACTGGGGCTGGGGGATATCGGGCCGGCGGCCGCCATGCCTGTCATGGAAGGCAAGGCCCTGCTCTTCAAGTACCTGGGCGGCGTGGACGCGGTGCCCCTCTGTCTGAACACCAAGGACCCGGATCAACTCATCGAGGCGGTCAAACTGCTGGAACCCTCGTTCGCCGGCATCAACCTGGAGGATATCGAACAGCCCAAGTGCTTCTACGTCCTGGACCGACTGCGGGCGGAGATGTCTATCCCGGTCTGGCACGACGATCAACAGGGGACGGCGACTATCATCCTGGCCGGCTTGATCAACGCCGCGGAAGTGGTCGGCAAGAAGCTTGCGGAGATGCACATCGTCGTCTTCGGGAGCGGCGCCGCTAATGTCGCCACGGTTCGCCTCCTGCTGGCCTACGGCGTCAACCCGGCCCAGCTCATCGTGGTGGATTCCAAGGGCATCCTGCATGCGGAGCGCGAGGATATCGCGGCGCAGCGCGATGTCTATCGCGACAAGTGGCGGCTGTGCCAGATCACGAATACGGAGGGCAGGAAGGGCGGGCCGGCGGAGGCCTTCCGCGGCGCCGATGCTGTCGTGGCGCTCTCCAAACCAGGTCCCGGCACCATCAAGCCGGAGTGGGTTGCCTCCATGGCGCCAAAGGCCATCGTCTTTGCCTGTGCCAACCCGACGCCGGAGATCTGGCCGTGGGAGGCGAAGGAGGCCGGCGCGGCGGTGGTCGCCACCGGCCGCTCCGATTTCCCCAATCAGGTCAACAACTCGCTGGTGTTCCCCGGCATCTTCCGCGGGGCGCTGGATGTGCGCGCCCGCACCATCACCGACGAGATGTGCCTGGCGGCCGCCGATGAGCTGGCTCGTATGGCCCGCCGGCAGGGGCTGGATGCCGAGCATATTGTCCCCACCATGGATGATGTGGATGTGTTCATCGCTGAAGCGGTGGCGGTGGGCATGAAGGCGCAGGAGCAGGGCGTGGCGCGGAAAGATGTCTCGCGGGAAGCCCTTTGGGAGCATGCCCGCAAGCTGATCTATCACGCCCACGAGCTGACGAAGGTGATGATGGAAGAGGGGTTGATCCCCGCCATCCCAGCGTAACACTGCCCGCACAATTACCAGGTGACAGTCACCTGAGAGGTGACTGTCACCTCGCCTGTGCGGGGTGTCAGCAGATGCGCGGCAAAGGGTCGCCGGCCAGCATGTCCAGCACCCGCCGCGCGCCGTAAGCGGTGCGCAGTACCACGCGGCCGGGATGTTCCTCCGTCACCCGGCCGATGACCGCCGCCTCTCTCCCCAGGGGGTGGGAGCGGAGGATCGCCAGGGCGCGCTCGACAGACGCCGGCGCCACCGCTATCAGCACCTTCCCCTCATTGGCGATGTACAAGGGGTCCAACCCCAGTATCTCGCAGGCGGCGCGGGCCGCCGGCCGCACCGGTACCGCTTCCTCATCTATCTCAACGCCCACACCGACGCCGGCCCATTCGTTCAGCGTGGTCGCCAGCCCGCCACGCGTCGGATCGCGCATACAGCGCACTTCCTCCGGCAGTTCCGCCAGCAGGGCCGCGATCAGCCCGTTCAGCGGCGCGCAGTCACTGGTCAGCTCGGACTGAAAGGTCAATCCCTCGCGCTGG
>JAPWUQ010000278.1 GCA_028275445.1 Anaerolineae bacterium
GCGCTGAACAGCACCATCGCGAACATGATCCACTGGTTCGCCAGGCCCACCGCCGCCAGCGGGGCGGCCCCCAGGTGTCCGACCAGGAAGGTATCTACTAGGCCGACCAGCATGCTGAGCAGTTGCTCGCCGGCGGACGGCAGTGCCAGCTCGAGGACATAGGGCACGCGCGACCAGGCGGACTCGCCGGCGGCCGGCAGTCCCCTGCGCACATGCCCTAATGCAAATGGCCGCATAACCGCTTTCTCCCTATCATTGAAGCTTCAATGTCAGGCAGGTTCAACCTCCACATTATACCGGAATCCATCCTTCTGACAATCCCAGACCGCTGGTGGGCTTCGCCCCCTTCCGGTACCACTGCCCGCGCGGACTTGTGAGGAACCCGCAGAACACATATAATGGCCTTGTCAGTCACAACTCCTCGGGAGAGAGCCCATGCGGGCTATGCTGATCTACAATCCATCCGCCGGCCCCCACCAGGCGGAGGATGAACTGCGCGACGCGGTGCGCGAGCTGGAAGCCAGCGGCTGGGAGGTCACCTGGCGGGTCACTCACGGGCGGTTCGACGCCATGCTGTTCGCGCGCGAGGCCGCCCTGCAGGGCTATGACGTGGCTATTGCCGCCGGCGGCGACGGCACCATCGGACAGGTGGTCAACGGCATCGCCGGCACCGATACCGCCCTGGGTGTCCTGCCGGTGGGCACCACCAACGTCTGGGCGCGTGAGATCGGCCTTCCGCTGACCACCCCCCTGCATCCGAACGCCGTGCAGGAAGCCGCCCGCATGATGGTGGAAGGGGAACGGCGTGTCGTGGACGTCGGGCGCGTCAACGACCGCTATTTCCTGATGTGGGTCGGGATAGGGATGGATGCCGAGGTCACCGCGCAGGTGGAAAGCCGGCCCCAGCACAAGCGCAGGCTGGGCATGCTGGCCTTCGCCATCGCCGCCGTGGCACAGACCCTCTCCCTCACCGGCACGAAAATGTACATCGAGTTGGACGGCCGCAAGCTGGAGCGGCGCGCGCTCTTGGTGGTTGCCAGCAACATCCAGTTGTACGCCGGCTTCCTGCGCATCGCTCCCATGGCCAGCCTGACCGACGGATTGCTGGACGTCTGCATTTTCCAGGGCTACACCGGCCTGTCCGCCTATCTCCACTTTTTCAGCATCCTGCTGGGCCTGCACACCCGCAGTCCGGAGGTCGCCTATCATCAGGTGCGGCATCTGGTGGTGCGGCCGGCGCGGCCGCTCTCCATCCAGGTGGACGGCGACCTGGCCGGCTATGCGCCGGTCGAGATCGAGGTGGTGCCCCAGTACCTGCGCGTCATCGTGCCGAAGACCACCGCTTCGCCGGCCCTGCAGCCGGCGGGGCACGTGCAGGCGCCGGCACACTTCTGGGAGCATCTCCGCCGATGAACTACCTGTATCTGCTCCTCATCTTTGTCCCCCTGACCATCGTGGGCTGGTTCCTGCACTGGAACCCGGTGCTGATATTTTTCAGCGCGGCGGTCGGGGTCGTGCCGCTGGCCGGCATCTTAGGGGAAGCGACCGAGCAGTTGGCGGAGCGAGCCGGCCCGCGCGTCGGCGGCCTCCTCAACGCCACTATGGGCAATGCCGCGGAGCTAATCATCACCATCTTTGCCATCAAAGAAGGATTGCTGGAGCTGGTCAAGGCCTCCATCACCGGCTCCATCCTGGGCAACTTACTGCTCATCACCGGCGCCAGCATTTTCCTGGGCGGATGGCGCAACGGGGTACAGCGGTTTGACCGCACCCACGCCGGCACCAACGCCACCATGTCCGTCCTCGCCATCATCGCCCTGAGCATCCCCTCGCTCTTCAGCCATTCCATCGAGGCTACCAGCCATATGGCGGTGGAGTATCTGAGCCTGGGGGTGGCCGGCGCCATGATCCTCATTTACATCAGCAGTGTGGCTTTCGCCCTGCGCGGCGCGCACGGCGAGACAGCCGCCCCGCACACCACCCGTCAGCCGCTGGGCATCACCATCGCTCTGCTGGCCGGCGCCGCCGGCCTCATCGCCTGGCTCAGCGAAATCCTGGTGGGCGCCGTCGAGCCAGTCATCGCTTCCCTCGGCGTTACCGAGTTCTTCCTCGGCGTCATCCTCATCCCCCTGGTGGGCAACGTGGCGGAACACCTGGTGGCGGTGGAAATGGCCTGGAAGAACCGCATGGAGCTGAGCCTGAACATCTCCTTTGGCTCCAGCCTGCAGATCGCCCTGCTGGTCGCGCCGCTCCTGGTCTTCATCAGCCTGCTGATGGGGAACCCACTGACGCTGGTCTTCAACCAGTTCGAGCTGATCGCGCTCATCGCCGCGGCGCTCATCACCACGCTGGTGGCGCTCGACGGGGAATCCAACTGGCTGGAAGGCGCCCAGCTCCTGGTGGTCTATTTCATCGTCGGGTTGGCGTTTTTCTTCCTGCCGGCTGTGTGAGGGAGGCGCTATGGGGGAACATGAGGAAGCACTGGAGGTCCAGCTCGGCCGGCTGTTGACGGAGGCCGGCCTTACCATCGCCACGGCCGAATCCTGCACTGGCGGGCTGATCAGCCACCGCATCACCAATGTGTCGGGCAGTTCCAACTACTTTTTGGGCGGCGTTGTGTCGTATTCCAACGAGGCCAAGGCACGCATCCTGGGGGTATCGCGCCGCTCCCTGGAGCTGTACGGCGCCGTGAGCGAGCAGGTGGCGCTGGAGATGGCGCGCGGAGCGCGCCGGCTCTTCCATTCCGACCTCGCCATCTCCGCCACCGGCATCGCCGGCCCCACCGGAGGCACGCCCGAGAAGCCGGTCGGCCTGGTCTATGTGGCGCTGGCGGCCCCGGATGGAGAATGGTGCGAGCGGCACCTCTGGGCCGGCGACCGCGAGACCAACAAGCGCCTGACGGCGGAGGCCGCGCTGAGCATGGTGGTGCGCTATCT
>JAPWUQ010000279.1 GCA_028275445.1 Anaerolineae bacterium
TTATCTTTCGTTATCCAATCCGATCCAATGGTACCATTGAGGCAAAAGGAATGACTGCGGCAGTGGAACAGCGTTCGCTCCAGAATATCCGGCGCATCCGGTCCTGGGTCAGATCCCTCACATCGTCCGAAACCTTTTCCCGACTGCTTATCGCCCTGGCCGTGGGCATCTGCACCGGCATCGCCACCATCCTGTTCCGCCGGCTGATCGGGCTTATCGAGCGCTTCTCCTTCGACCAGCTCGCCGGCCTGCTGAAGGGGCTTGGGCCGCTGTACCTCGTCCTGATCCCTGCCGCCGGCGGCCTGCTCACCGGCCTGCTGATCCATCTCTTCGCCCCGGAGGCGAAGGGGCACGGGGTGCCGGCGGTCATCGAGGCGGTGGCACTGCGCGGCGGACGCATCCGCCCCATCGTCGCGCTGGTGAAAGGCGTCGCCTCCGCCATCACCATCGGTACGGGCGGCTCGGCCGGCTGGGAAGGCCCCGTGGTGCAAATGGGCTCCGCTATCGGCTCGGCCTTCGGACAGCTCCTGCGCTTAAGCCCCGAGGGTACCCGCACCCTGCTGGCCTGCGGGGCGGCGGCCGGCCTTTCCGGCGTCTTCAACGCGCCCATCGCCGGCGTCATCTTCTCCCTGGAAGGCATCCTGGGCGATTTCAGCGCCAGCAACTTCGGCCTCATCGTCATCGCATCCGTCACTTCCGCCGCCATCAGCCGGGCGGCGTTCGGAAGCTCGCCGGCGTTCATCATCCCGACCTACACCCTGCGCTCCCCTTGGGAATTCGGCCTGTATGCACTGCTGGGCGTGCTGGCCGCGCCGATCTCGGCGCTGTTCGTGCGCGCCCTGGTATGGACGGAGGATCGTTTCGAAGAATGGGAGCGGGTGCCATCCTGGATCAAGCCGGCCGTCGGCGGTGCGCTGTTGGGCATCTTCGCCATCATCTACGGCCTGTTCCCCGGCCTGGGCTATGCGCATGTCCCGCATGTGTTTGGCAACAGCTATTCGACCATCGAGCTGGCCCTGGCCGGCGCCGGCGTCACCTGGGTCATGGTCGCACTCATCTTCCTGAAGATCATCGCCACCTCGCTGACGCTCGGTTCCGGCGGCTCCGGCGGCATTTTTGCCCCTTCGCTCTTCTTCGGCGCCATGCTGGGCGGGGCATACGGCCACGTGGTGGCCCAATTGTTCCCCGACATTGCGGCGCCCGCCGGCGCCTATGCGCTGGTCGGCATGGCTGCCACCTTCGCCGGCATCATCGGCACCCCCATCACCGCCATCCTGCTCCTCTTTGAGATGACCGGAGATTACCACATCATCCTGCCCCTGATGTTCGCGGTGGTCATCTCCTGGTTCGCCAGCCGCGCCATCCTGCATGGAGAAACGATCAACAGCATCCCGCTGGCGCGCCGCGGCATCCGCATCGCCCAAGGGCGCGATGTGGATATCATGCAGGGCATCCTGGTACAGGAGGCTATGACGCCGAACCCCGACACCGTGCCGGCGGATATGCCCCTCAGCCAGCTCCTGGAGGAGTTCGACCGCACCCGCCACCACGGCTTCCCGGTACTGGACGCGGAAGGCCATCTCTTCGGGATGGTCACCCTGCAGGACCTTCAGCGGGCGCTGGAGCGCGGTCTGCCGCTGGACACGCCTGTTTCCACCATTGCCACGCGCCATCCCCAGGTGGTCTTCCCGGACGAGAGCATGGCCTCGGCGCTGGAGAAGCTGGGCCGGCTGGGCGTCGGACGCCTGCCGGTGGTGGCGCGGGAGGAGCCGCGGAAACTCGTCGGCATCGTGCGGCGGGATGACATCCTGCGGGCCTACAACCTGGCGCTGACCCGCCGGGCGGAGCTTCAGCATCGCGCCGCCCAGCTTTCCCTGCGCCGGCTGGACGGCACCGAGTTCATCGAGATCACGATTCCGCCGGACGCCGGCTGTGTGGGGCGGACCGTCCGCGAGCTGTCACAGGCCCTGCCGGCGGACGCGGTGTTCGTCTCCATCCGGCGCAAGAACGGTCAGGTGCTCATCCCCCACGGCGATACCGTCATCCAGGCCGGCGACCGCATCACCTGTTTCGCCTCCAGCTCCGCGGCGCAGGCGCTCCAGTCCTGTCTGATAGGGGGAGCCGCCGGCGGCGGGGAACAACGGGACGTGCCGGCGTAACACGGTCAGCGCCCTTCACCTTGCCCCCGCCGTTTCACTCTGTTCAATAATTTTGACAAAATTCCCATCCTCGACTATACAGCATATGTCATTTTCTGCATAAAGGCGGAAGGTGTGCCATGGAGATACAACTGGCGCGGTTATATAAGGCCCTCGCCCATCCGGTGCGGCTGCAGATCCTGCATATCCTGGGACACGGCGAGGCATGTGTCTGTCATCTCATCGCCATTCTGCGCCGGCCCCAGCCCTATATCTCTCAGCAGTTGGGCGTCCTGCGGGAAGCCGGCCTGGTGGAGGACCGGCGCGAGGGACAGACCGTGTTCTACCGGCTGACCTCGCCGAAAATCCAGGAACTCATCCGCCTGGGACAGGAACTGCTGAGGGAGCAAGGCATGCTGGCAGAGCTTCCTGCGGTGCCCGAACCCCCTTTGGACGACTGCACCTGCCCGGTCTGTACGGCGCATTACCAGATGATGCTCTGACGGATGCCGGCCTTAACTGACGCGGCCGGGAAAGCCTGCCGCAGGTGCATGCACAAGATACAATATGCGGGGAAACGAAACGGCTCCCGCCGGCGGCATCGGACCGCTGTCCGACGGGAGATCAGGCAGGAGGTGACGGGATGGTGCGCGGGAGGATTCCATCCAGGTGGCTGGTCCAACAGATCAAACAGCGGGATCAAGCCCTGACCATTCGCTGGAGCATGGTGTGCCTGGGCTGATGAACCATCTTTCGGGGCCCATCAGGTTTGATGGGCAGGCCTGAGACGCCGG
>JAPWUQ010000059.1 GCA_028275445.1 Anaerolineae bacterium
TGGCCATTGCCCTGTACGGCGTATACCTCCCTATGTACGCCGGCTGGCTCGCCTCGCGTGAGCGGCGCGGCATTTACGCGCTGACCTGGGGCATGCTGGCGGCGATCCCGCTGGATATCTGCCTGCGTGCCATCCTCTCCTCGGCGGACACATTTTTCGCCAGCGGGGCCCTGCCGGCGGTGCTGGTGATCCTGCTGGCCGGCGTTATGTTCAGTCGAACGCTGACCTGGCCGCGCCGCACAGTGCGCGAGCCCCTGACCCCCTTGCCGCAGGGCGGGTGGGCAGATGGGATTCTGCTGGCCGGCCTGGGGATAGGGATGTTCCTGGGGTACGCGCTGTTTTTCAACGCCTCCCTCGCCGGCCCACTGGCCAATGCCCCCTATCCCGCCGCCGTCGTCACGGCGGTGGCCACTGCCGGCCTGATCGGAAGCGCCCTCTATTATGACGCGGATTCCGTCCAACTGCTCGACCAGAATCCGCTCTTCACCGCCCTGCTGGCAAACCTGGGGCTGATTGCCAGCACCGCCCTGCTGGTGCTGAACCGCCCCTCGCACTGGAACCTGCCGCTGATGGCCGTCGGCCTGGGCCTGCTGATGGTGGACATCGTCCTGTTCGGCCGCCTGCTGGTCAGCTCCAGCGGCCATCCGGTTATCACCGCCGGCCTGGGATGGTGGCTGGGCCTGCTGGTCATGCTGGTCCTTCTCGTGCCGCTCCTGCTCTATCAGGACGAACGCGTGCTGATCGCCGGCGCTGTGCTGGCGGGCATTTGTGGGATGGCCGCCGGCATCCGCCTGCAGAGCCGGCGCTGTCCTATGCGGGTCGTGCGCGCTGCGTCATGGGTATGGGTAGCGGCAGTGGCCCTGCTGGTCGTGACCGCCGGCGCGCTGTTCATCCAGCCGGCCGGCGCCCATCCAGACCCCCGGCAGGAAATAACCCTGATGACCTATAACATCCGGAGCGGCTTTGGGGCGGATGACCGGTTTGACCTGCGGCGCACCGCCCACACGATCCTCGCGGCCAATGCGGATATCGTCGCCCTGCAGGAAGTAAACCGCGGCTCCGGCCTGAACGGGTTCACCGACGACCTGATGGTGTTGATGGATATCCTGCGGCCGGCCGGTTACCGCTACTGGGAATTCGGGCCGGCGGCCAACCTGACCTATGGCAATGCCGTTATTTCCCGCTACCCCATCGTGGCCGGCGAAAATTTTCCTTACGCCACAGTGGTGCTGGAACGCCGCTCCTGCCTGGCGACGCGGGTCAAGATCGGCGGCCGGCGGCTGGCGGTCTACAGCACACACCTGACCCATGTGGGGCATTCCACTCCCGAGCGGCTTCAACAGGTACAGGAACTGCTGGCGCTGGTCCAGCCAGAAGGCCTTCCCAAAGCCGTGATGGGAGATTTCAATGCCGTGCCGGATACGGCGGAGATTCGCGCCATGCTGGAACATTTCGCCGATGCCTACGCCGCTGTTGGCCCACCGCCCGGCTACACCTTCCCCGCCCTGGCCCCGAGCGAACGCATTGATTATATCTTTCTCTCGCCAGAACTGACCCCCCTGGGCGCGCGGGTGATGGACAGCCGGGCCTCGGACCATCGTCCGGTCGTGGTGCAGGTGCGGCTGGCGCCGTGAAAGAGCAGAGGGCGGGCATGAAACGGTCAATGGATGATCTCCGACGCAACCAACTGCTTGCCGGCGCCCTGGCCGGCCGGCCCCCTACCTGGGGCAGGATCCTCCTCTTCATCCTGTCGCTGGAAGTCGTACTGCTGGTGGTGGGCGGCCTCTTAAGCATCCCCATCACTATAGCGCTGATGGTGCCGGCCCTGCAGAGCGGCCAGTTCCAGCTCACCGAGGGGGCTGTTCTTCAAATGCTGGACATGATGAACCGCACCCTGCCGGGCCTGCTGGTCAACCTGCTTCAGTTCCTGCTCATGGCCGGCTGGACATTCCTCTGGGTCCGGGTGGTGGAAGGCCGGCCGCTGGCGTCCCTCGGCCTGCAGAATAATCGTCCTATCCGGCAGTGGGCGCGCGGTATGCTGGTCGGCGCCGGCCTGTTGCTGTTCTCCGTCGCGCTCATCCCATTGCGCGGCGGGCTGAGCATCCTGGCGGTGACACCGGCAGGTGTTGGGAAGACTATCCTCTGGTTGTGCATCACCCTGCTCTTTTTCCTCCTGCAGGGGCCGGCGGAGGAACTGGTAGCGCGTGGGTACCTGCTCCAGGCCTTCAGCGCCAAGGCGGGTGTCGCGGCCGGCATACTGCTCTCCTCATTCTTCTTTGCCCTTCAGCACGCGCTCAATCCCAATCTGACGCCGCTGGCGCTTGTCAACCTTTTCCTGTACGCCGTGTTCGCGGCGCTGTACGCGTTACGGGATGAATCGCTCTGGGGCGTGTTCGGACTGCACTCAGCCTGGAACTGGACCCAGGGGAATGTCCTGGGCCTGCCGGTCAGCGGGTCGGGGTTCGGTCAGGCCCCGCTTTTTCACCTGCAGACAGCAGGTCCTGGATGGTGGACGGGGGGCGCGTTCGGGCCGGAGGGCGGGCTGACGGTGACCCTGAGCACTCTATTGGGCATCATCGTCCTGCTGGTTCTGATGCGGCGGCGTGCGCCGGCCGCTTCATCCCGATCCATTCCTGCAGAAGGCGGAAACCCGGGGGATACGGATGTGGAACCGTAAGCGCTTCGTCCTGTCGTTCGTGCTGGTGGCGCTGGCGGCCCTGCTGGCCTACGGCGGGATCGTGTATGTCGCAACCATGACCGCCACGGAGGAAGTGGGGCAGGAGCTGGCGGCCACGCAGTGGCAAACCCTCCAGCGCATCATCGGACAGTTGACCACCGAGCTGATCCCTGCCGCAAAGGAAGCCGCCGGCCGGCCGGAGCTGGCGGCGGCATTGACCAGCTCCGCCGGGGCCGAATGGAGCGCGCTGGAAAGTGCGCTGTCGAGCACACTGGAAGACGTGTTCTCGGTGCGCATGTGGGCTGTGCTCGATCGTCAAGGGCGGTGGAGCGCCGGCGTTGGCCTTGGCCAGGAAGCGGTGAGCGATGTTCCCTCGTGGCGCATCTTTCAGTCGGCGCAGGAGGGACGAGGGGATGCCGGCCTCTATGCGCTGGCCGGCACGCCGGCGGCGGTGGCCATCGTCCCAGTGCGAGGGGGCGGCGCGGGAGAGATCATCGGCTTCGTCATGGTGGCCCGGCCGCTGGACCGCGCCTTCATGGAACGGCTGAAAGCCTACCTGGGGCGGGAAGTGCTCCTGTTCGGCGAGGGGGAGTTCCTGGCCGGCAGTCGGCCGCTGAGCGCCCAGGAGGAGGCCGTTCGGGTAGGGTATATCCAGCGCGCCAATCTGCGGCCGGCCTCGTACCTGCCGGCGGTGGACCACCTGCCGCACAATCTGCTTGTCGCCACCGGGGAGCTGTGGGACGCGGAGAACCGCCAGATCGGGTATTTGCAAATCGAGATACCCAATCCCGCCGGCTCCACCATCCGCACAGCGGTAACGCTGGCCTCGCTGGTGGCCATCCTGTTAGGCCTGGCAGCCTCTTTCATCCTCGCGCAGGCCATTGGGAGTCGGCTGGCGGAGTCAGCGGATATGCTGGCGGCGCGGGAGCGGGAGAACGCCCGGCTCTATGCGGAGGTCCAGCAGTTGAACCGCCGGCTGGAGAAACTGCTCAGCGAGCGCACCACCCAGCTCCGCGCCGCCATGAGCGAGCTTCAGGAAGCGCGCGAACAGCTTATCCAGGCGAACCGGCTGGCATCGCTCGGCTCGCTAACCGCCGGCCTGGTGCAGGGATTAAGCTCACCGGTCGCTACCATATCCAGCGTCGTCCATGCCCTGCTGGCCGTGGAGCAGGATGAGGAGCGCCGGCGGCAGTTGGAGGAGATTCGAGAGTCCGTCCTGCACTGCCAGGCACTGCTGGCACGCGCGCGGGCCTATCTTCGGCCAGGACGCGCGCCGCGGCGCGAGCTGACCGACCTCAATCAATTGGTGCGCGATTCCCTGGATGTCACCCGCCACATCCATGAGCAGGCGGAAATCACCGTACAGCTCGATCTGGATGAGAACCTGCCGAGGGTGCTGGTGGACGCCGCGCAGATTCAGCAGGTATTGTTCAACCTGCTCCTGAACGCCGGCGAAGCGATGGAGAATTCGGAACCGCCGCGCCTCCTCACCATCCGCACCTCCCGGGCCAATGACATGGTGCGGGTGGTGGTCGAAGACAGCGGCCCAGGGCTGAGCACAGCCGACCTGAACCATCTGTTCGAGCCGTTCTACACCACTAAGCCGGCACATCAGGGCACCGGCCTTGGCCTCTACATCTCCCGGCAAATTATAGAGGCCCACGGCGGACGCATCAGCGGCGAGAACCGGCCCGATGGCCGCGGCGCGCGCTTTGTCGTGGAACTGCCGGCGGGCATCCCGGCGAAGGGCTGAAGCCCCCTCAACGCCGGCGCCGCCGGGTCAACAGCCAGAGCAGAGCCGCAAAGCCGGCCAGCGTGAGCCAGGGATGATTGCTGACCCAGAGCGCGGCGCGCAGGCCCTTGCGGAAGCGCTCCACCCCGCTGATATCCGGGACGGCCGGCAGTTGTGCGTGCCAATCTATGTCTGCCAGGCGGGAGAGATAGCCCTGCTGGACGCATCCCTCCAGGCTGAAGATGTAGAGCTGATGGCTCCAGCGGTGCGCCAGGAGCAGATCCCGCTCCAGTTCCTCCCATGAAAGCGGCGCCTGGGAAGCAGTGCCGGCGATCTCCACCCCTCCGCCCGTGCTCCCGACGCCGATGGCCTGGGCATGGGGACCGTAG
Organism: Anaerolineae bacterium; assembly: GCA_028275445.1. Classification (GTDB taxonomy): domain Bacteria; phylum Chloroflexota; class Anaerolineae; order JACIWP01; family JACIWP01; genus JACIWP01. The sequence continues at coordinate 4,799 of JAPWUQ010000059.1, forward strand.
CTCCACAGGAAAGCCGCACCGTGGGGGCGCAGGAAGCTGGAATAGAGCATCAGCACCTCGGTGTCCCCCTTCACGTCCACCAGCCCCCCGAGCGCGCGGATGAGCCGCGAGCCGGCCATCCTCTCATCCACGATAAGCGGCATGTGATACACCTCGGCGCCCCAGCCGTCCGCATGGATGCGCTCGATCAGCCCCTGGTATACGGCCTCCGCATGCCAGATGCGTTCGGGATTGAACAGGCGGTCCCAAATGGTGGGGAGCAGGGCGAGCCAGCGGCCGGCGTACAGCCCCTGCATCTCGGCGATATGCGGCTCGATGTCCAGACCGACCTTCTGCCAGTGCAGGGAGTGCTCCTGCGTCCACCGACGGAATTCGTCATACAATCGCACCGCCTCCGCGCTGTTGCCGGCGTTGAACCAGTAGCCCTGCTCCTGGGGGAGCACCAGCCATGCCGTGAGGGGAATGCCGGCGCGCTCGATGCGCTTGACCAGGGCCGCGCGCTCCGCGGACAGATCGCGTATCGCCAGGCTGATGCCGGCGTCCAGCTTCTTCACCGCCGCGAGGACCTGCGGGGTATCTATCAGTTGCCCGAGCTGGGGTGGGTCCAATTCACAGAAGAAAGTCAACGAAGGCGTTCCCATCTCATTCTCCTTTCTCTGGCTCCAGCTACTTCGCCGCGACACCGATGCGGCGCACAATATCCTGGCCTTCCGGTGAGAGACAGAACTGCACGAAATCCCTGGCCGGCCGGCCCGATGCCGGGGAGGCGACAAGATACAGCCGGCGTTGCAGTGGATAGGCCTCCGATGCAGGCGGCTGGCCTTCGATGGACAGCGGCTTCACGGCCGGCGTCAGCCACAGGGAAGAGACATAGCCCACCGCGTCGGGATGCGCCGCCACCCATTCTACCACAGCCTGGCTGGAGGGCACGATCAGGGCGGACTGGGTGAAAAGCTGACTGCCCATCGCCAGCTCTGCCAGCGCCTGCCGGCTCCCGGACCCCTCCTCGCGGGTGAGCACCTGGATCGTCCCGCCGCTCCCGCCGGCCTCCGGCCACTCGGCGTACCAGCCGGCGAACAGCCGGCCGACCTGCTCCAGGGTGAGGCCCTCAATGCTGTTGCTGGGGTGAACGATGACGGCCAGCGCATCGCCGGCCACCGCACGCCATTCCAGACGAGGGAAAGGCGCCCCGTTTTCTTCCCCTTTCCATGAGACGGCGGCCAGATCCGCTTCGCCGCTTTGCAGGAGCGCCAGGCCGGCGGCCGAATCCCCGCCCTGGATATCGAAGCGCACACCGGGATGGCGGGCGGTATAGGCCTCTGCCAGGGCCTGCAGGAGCGGCGTCATCGAGGTAGAGCCGGCGATGCGCACCAGGGTCTGCGCCGGGCGCGCCGCGGCACTGCAGGCGGTAAGCATGCCGGCAAGCATCACGATGACGCACAAGGCGACTGAAACGGCGCGCCGCATGGAACCCACCCGTTAGCGCAGAAAATAGAGGGCCAGGGCTGTAATCCCCAGGAGAGCGCAGTAGGCGGCGAAGGGATACAGCCGGCGCCGGCGCACGAACGACAGCAGGAAATGGATGGCGAGAAACCCAGATACCGCGGCGGCGAGGAAACCAACGGCCAGCAGGCCGGCGGAGTCCGAAGCCCCAGGCGTCCCCACGAAGTCGAGGAGCTGGAACAGGCCGGCGCCCAGGATAATCGGCACCGAGAGCAGGAAGCTGAAGCGGGCGGCGGCCGGCCGGCGCAGTCCCAGCACCAGTCCCATAGCAATGGTGGCGCCGGAACGAGAGATCCCAGGGGCCAGCGCCAGCCCCTGCGCCAGGCCGATGAGGAGGGCTTCCCACCAGGCCATGCCCTCGGCGTCTTTCGTCTGCCGGCCAATCCGCTCGCTGACCACGAGGATGGCCGCGGTGACCAGCAGGAAGCCGGCGGCCCAGGCCGGCGCGGCAAAAAGCGCCTCCACGGGCTTTTCCCCCAGGACGCCCATCAGCACGGCCGGGATGGTGCCCAGGATGATGAGCCAGCCGAGCCGCGTGGACGGGGTGGCCGGCCGCAATCGGAAGGTGCCCAGGAACCAATCGCGGATAATCACCCACAGGTCGCCGGCGAAGTACAGCACTACTGCCGCCAATGTCCCCCAGTGCACGATAGTATCGAACACCAGGCCCGGGGAGGCCCAGCCCAACAGCCACGGCACCAACACCAGATGAGCGGAACTGCTGATGGGCAGGAACTCAGTGGCTCCCTGCACGATGCCCAGAACGACGGCCTGGAACAGATTCATGGGTGAATGAATGCCTCCTTTGAAAGGGTTTATCCCCCGCGCGTTGAGCGAGCGCGCAGGGATTCCAGCCGGCGGAGACGGTTGGCCTCCCGAACGGCGTAATCGGTCGTTTTGTACTGGCTCAGGAACTGCTCCTTGAAATCGGCGAAGGTCCCGTCCAGGATGGATTGGCGGATGCGGCGCATCAGGTCCAGCGCGAAGTGCAGGTTGTGAATGGTGGCCAGGCGCAGGCCGAGGATTTCGCCGGCCTTGAAGAGGTGGCGCAGATAGGCGCGCGAGAAATGCCGGCAGGTGTAGCACTCGCACCCCTCTTCGATGGGGCGGGGGTCGTCGGCGTACGGGGCGTTGCGGATATTGAGCCGGCCTTCGTGCGTCAGCAGGGCGGCATTGCGCGCCAGCCGGGTCGGCAGGACGCAGTCGAACAGATCCACCCCCCGCGCCACACACTCAAAGAAATCCTCTGGCGAGCCAACGCCCATCAGATAGCGGGGCTTGTGCTTGGGAAGCAGGCCGTTCAGCAGTTCCAGGATGGCATGCATGTCCTCCTTCGGCTCCCCGACCGACAGGCCGCCGATGGCATAGCCGGGGAAGTCGAGGGAGACCATGAACTCCGCGCTGTGGGCCCGCAGGTCGGGAAATACCCCACCCTGAACGATGCCGAACAGGGCCTGATCGGGGCGCGTGTGGGCTTCTTTACAGCGCACTGCCCAGCGGTGCGTGCGTTCCAGCGCCTGGCGGTTGTACTCATAATCCATGGGCGGGGCGCATTCGTCCAGACACATAATGATGTCGGCCCCGAGCTGTTCCTGAATCTGCACCGCCTTCTCTGGGGAGAAAAAGTGCTGGGAACCGTCGATATGGGAACGGAAGACCACACCGTCCTCGCGAAACGTGCGCAGGTCCTGGAGGCTGTAGATTTGAAACCCGCCGCTGTCGGTGAGGATCGGCCCATCCCAGCACATGAAATGATGCAGGCCGCCCAGCTTCTCGATGATGTCGGGCCCCGGGCGCAGATAGAGGTGATAGGTGTTGGAAAGGATGATCTTGGCCCCCAGCTCCTTCAGCTCGTGCGGGGTCATGGTTTTGACGGTGGCCTGGGTGCCCACCGGCGCGAACATGGGGGTGGGGATGTCGCCGTGGGGGGTGTGGATGACGCCGGCGCGCGCCCCTGTGCGGCTGTCCTCTTTGATCAGCGAGAAACCGAACCCTGTTCCTGACATCATGCTCCCGTGCTCTCTACGAATAGCTATCGCTCCATTATGGGCACAAGAGAGGAGACTGTCAAATTGCCGGCCGGCGGGAGCCGGCTATAATTGCGGCAGGAGGTACACAGCCATGCGCCTGGTGTTCCCACATCCGTGGAATGTGTCCCCCGAAGAGGCGGCCGCCATCCAGCAGGAGCTGGCCCAGCAAGTGGTGCGCCAGAACGCCGTCGCCATCGAGGCCGTGCGCTACGTCGCCGGCGTCGACGTTGGGTTCGTCGGGGATATGGCGCGCGCCGCCGTGGTGGTGTGCGAGTTCCCTTCCCTGCGCCCGGCGGCCCAGAGCCTGGCGCAGGTGCCCGTCTCCTTCCCCTATATCCCCGGCCTACTGGCGTTTCGCGAGGGGCCGGCGGTGCTGGCGGCGCTGGAAAAGTTGGACCTGTGGCCGGATGTGTTCATCTTCGACGCGCAGGGCATCGCTCATCCGCGCCGGCTGGGATTGGCCTCGCATATGGGGGTGGTGCTGGATTGGCCCAGCATCGGGTGCGCCAAATCGCGCCTGGTAGGGCAGTTCACCGCGCCGCCGGCGGAACGCGGGGCCTGGACGCCGCTGACCGACGGCCAGGAGTGCATTGGGGCGGTGGTGAGGACGCGCGCCGGCGCCGAACCGCTCTTCGTCTCCATCGGGCATCGGGTGAACCTGGAGACAGCCGTGGAGCTGGTACTGCGCTGTACCCGACAGTACCGTCTGCCGGAGACCAGCCGGCTGGCGCATATGCTCGCCAGCCGCGGCACCCTGCCCAGCGACGCACTGCAGGAGCGGCTGTTCTAACCGGTGGGAGGGATTACGGCGTCTCCGGCCCCCAATGGACCATCCGCTCACGGGCGTTCTGGTAGGTGAAGGTCAGGCCGGCCAGCGCTTCCTCCAGGAACGGCCGCTGACCAGAACCATCGGCCGCCATAATGTACATCCGCCATGTGCCGTCCCGGTTCGAGAAAAAGACGATGAACCGCCCGTCCGGCGACCAGGCCGGCGAGACATTGTCCGCGGCGCGCCCGGCCAGGGCAGAACTGCGCGTGAGCTGAGTGCGCTGGCCGGTCTCCAGGTCCAGCAGGAAGAGGTCCCAGTGATCGTGCAGGCGTACCATATAGACCAGGCGCCGGCCGTCCGGAGCAAGGGCCGGCGAGGCGACGTACAGCTCATCGGTCAGCGCACGCTGTTCCCCTGTCTCCAGGTTGACCCGCTTCAGCCCCCGGTCGCCGGCATAGATGACCCATTTCCCGTCGGGAGTGACCACCGGGCTGAAGCTGTGGAAATCGCTGGGCAGGTCGCGAAAGTCATCGCCGGCCGCCGTCACCACTGCCAGGCGCCAGTACTCATCGGCCGGGATATCGAAACAGCGGTAGCCAGGTATGCAGATGCGCTGGGGGCCCCGTCCCCCGTTCTGTCGGGAGAAGATAACGCGCCGGCCGTCCGGCGTCCAGGCCGGCAAACGCGCCTGCCGGGTCCCGAAAAGCAACCGCTCATCCGTCCCATCGGCCCGCATCACATATACCCCGGGGCGGTCCCCATCCCAGCGGGTGAAGGCGAAATGCTCGCCGTCGGGCGACCACACCGGGTCCATGCCGGCGGTCAGCATCGTCAGCCCGGAACCGTCCGCATGAATGGTATAAATGGGACCGCCGGCGGAGAGCTGAAAGATGAGCCGGCCGGCGAGCCGAGCCGTAGTGCCCGCCGCAGTAGAGGGCTTGACGGCGGCCGGCGGCGTCGGGGTGGGAACCATCTGCTGGGCCTGGGCGGTGGCCGTCATGCGGGCATATATCCAGCGCGTAGGTGTCGGCTTCGGCGTGCGCGTCATGGTCGGGGTAGGTGAAACGGCCGGCACGCGGCTGAGCGCTGGCGAGGGGGAGGGCGACTGCGCCGGCGCCTGCGTGGGCGTCAGCAAGACGGCGGTGGGGGCCGCTGGCCCACAGCCGGCGAGCGCCAGAAGCATCACGAACAGCAGATAGACGACGTGAATCCGCAGTGTTCCCGAACGCCTTCTCATATAGATATCCCCATATCACTCATAGCGCAGGGCCTCGATGGGATTCAGGCGGGCGGCCCGAGAGGCCGGGTAAATGCCGAAGAACAGCCCGACGGCGGCGGAAAATCCGGTCGCCAGCAGGATGGCCTGGGGCGTGATGACGGTGGTCAGGTCGGCGGAAAGGCGGTCCACCACAAGCGCGCCGGCGATGCCCAGCATGATTCCGAACGCGCCGCCGATGAGCGACAGCACCAGCGCTTCGATCAGGAACTGGAGGAGGATATCGCGGCGCTTGGCACCGACCGCCTTGCGGATGCCGATCTCGCGTGTGCGCTCCGTGACGCTGACCAGCATGATGTTCATGATGCCGATGCCGCCGACCAGCAGGGAGATGCCGGCGATGGCGCCGAGGAAGATGGTCAGCACACCGGTGATCTGCCCGAAAATACTGATGAGGTCCGCCTGGCTGATGACGGTGAAGTCGTTGTCATCCTCGGGCTTCAGGCGGTGAAGCTGACGCAGGACATCGGTGATGCCGGCGGCGACGCTGTCCATATGTTTCTGCGAGTCCACCTGGACGTCAATGACGCTGATAAGCGGCTCGCCGGCGGGACTGCGCCGGTTCGGATACAGGCGCTGTTGCGCCACGCTCAACGGCACCATGACCACGTCATCTTGACTGCCGAAGCTCCCGCCGCCCTTTTCCTTGAGCACGCCGATGACCCGGAACGGTATGCGGTTGATCTTAATGGTTTGCCCGATAGGATAGACATCCGGGGGGAAGAGCTTGCTGGCCAGCCGCCAGCCCAAAACAGCTACTCGCGCGCCAGTGGCCTGGTGTTCTGGCGTAAGGAACGTGCCGTCCGCCGGCTGATAGTTGCGCACCGGGCCGTACTCAGGGGTCGTGCCGATGAGCGTGGTGCGGATGGTGGTCTTGCCGTATTCCACATCCGCCGTCCCCTGCAGGGAGGGCGCGATCGCGGTGATGTTGGCCACTTCGTTGCGGATGGCGTCCGCGTCGCGCAGGGTCAGGTAGGCGGCGGTGGTGAAGCGGGCGCCGGCGCCCATGCTCTGGATATTGCCGGGGAAGACGAACAGCAGGTTCGTCCCAATGCTTTCCAGGCTGGAGGTGACCAACGTCTGCACCCCCTGCCCCACGGAAAGCAGGGTGATGACCGCCGCCACCCCGATGATGATGCCGAGCATGGTCAGGGCGGAGCGCAGTTTATTGGCGCTTAATCCTCGCAGTGCGATGCGCAGGCTTTCCAGAAGGTACATCATCCCTTTTCCAACCTCATCTTATGTCAATGAGCCGGGCGTGCCCGCTTCGGCCGGCGCCGGCTCCGGCTCCAGGTACACACAGTCCGCCTCTCGCGGCTCGTCGCTCTCCACCAGCCCATCCCGCAGGCGGATAATGCGGCGGGTGCAGGCCGCCACCTCCGGATCATGGGTGACGAACACCACCGTGATGCCCTCCTGGCGGTTCAGCCGCTGGAAGATAGCGACGATTTCCTTGCCCGATTTGCTGTCCAGGTTGCCCGTCGGTTCATCGGCCAGGATAATGGACGGGTGAGTCACCAAAGCCCGGGCGATGGCCACGCGCTGCTGCTGGCCGCCGGAAAGTTCCGTGGGGCGGTGATGGATGCGGTCCCCGAGACCGACGGCCTCCAGGGCGGCGATAGCGCGCTCCCGGCGCTCCCGCAGTCCGACGCCGGCATATATCAGCGGCAGTTCCACGTTCTGCAGGGCGGTCGTGCGCGGCAGGAGGTTGAAGTTCTGGAAGACGAAGCCAATGCGGCGGTTGCGGATGACCGCCAGGGCATTGTCGTCCAGCTCGCCCACATTGACGCCGTCCAGATAGTACTCGCCCGCGGTCGGCTGGTCCAGACAGCCCAGGATGTTCATCAGGGTCGATTTGCCCGAACCGGACGGCCCCATGATGGAGAGAAGTTCCCCGCGGCGGATTTGCAGGGAGACGCCGCGCAGGGCCGGCACCTCCACCTCCCCCATGCGGTAGATTTTCACCACATTCCGCACGTCTATCAACACATGGTCATCTCTTGCGTCCATGCTCTATCCTCAGATGGTTCGACAGCCCGCTGGGGCGAGCTTAGCGGCCAAAGCCACTGCTTCCGAAGGTGCTCTGCAGTTGCTGGAGGGTGGAGACGGTGCGGATGATGACCTGGTCCCCCTCCGACAAGCCCTCGAGCACCTCACTTTCCTGGTCGCCGCGCAGGCCCAGCTTCACCTCCACCCGGGTAGGAGTGCCGCCGACCAGTTTCTCTACGAAAAATTGATTCGCCTGACGGTCGAACTGCAGGGCGCGGTTGACGATGACCAGGATATTTTCCCGCCGTTCCGTGACAATGTCGACGTTGGCGGTCATGCCGGCCCGCACCCGGGGGTCGGCCTGGTCTATGACCACCTTGACCTGATAGCTGGTGATACCGCCGACGGAGGTCGCCACCGGCGCGATATAATCCACATGGCCGGCGAGCTCCACGCCCGGCAGGGCATCCAGCGTGACCCGCGCCTGCTGGCCAACCGCGACGAGCGGGACATCCAACTCGTCCACGTTGACGTTGATGTAGAACGATGAATCGTCGATCAGGAGGATAGCCGGCTGTCCCAGGGGAGCGGATTCCAGCTCTCGAATGTTGACCTGGGCGACGATGCCGGCGAACGGGGCGACCAGCCTGGCGCCATCCAGGGCATTGCGCGCCTTTTCCAGGTTGATCTCCGCCTGATGGACCTGCTCCCGGGCGATAGCCAGGTCTTCCTCGCTAGGGGATTTCAACAGACGCTGCAGATTGGCCCGGGCCTGCGCGACCTGGGCTTCGGCGGCCTTGATCTGGCTCTCGGTGGCTCCCTGGGTGGCGAGCTGATAATTCGCCAGGGCGGCCTCGTACTGGATGGTGGCCTGCTGGAGCTGTAAGGACTGCGGCAGGGCGCCCACACCGCCGACCCAGGCGACTTTATCATAGGCGGCCTGGGCCTGCTGGAGGGCGATGCGCGCCTGCTCCAGGCTGGACTTGGCCACTGTGATTTCCTGTGGGGTTGG
>JAPWUQ010000280.1 GCA_028275445.1 Anaerolineae bacterium
ATATCTACGAGATGGCCATCGCCATCGCCGGCAGTGAAGAGGCCTTTCTGCGGGCGCCGTTCATCATCCACTACTCGGAGCCGGTATCGCCTCTGCTCCATTATGACCCGGCCATCGAGAAGCTGATATACTGCGCGGAGAAGGGCATCCCGCTGGTGTATTATCCGGCGCCGATGGCCGGCGGCACCGCGCCGGCGACCTTCGCCGGCGTCATCGTGCAGGGAAGCGCCGAATCGCTGAGCGGCCTGGTGCTGGCCCAACTGGTGCGGCCGGGGGCGCCGTTCATCTACGGCGCCTTCACCACTATCATGGACATGTCCACCACCATCTTCTCCTACGGCGCGCCGGAGATGTCCCTCATGGCGGCGGCCATGGCCCAACTGGCGCAGTTCTACGGCCTGCCGTTCTTCGGCACCGCCGGCTGTACCGACGCCAAGTTCCCCGACCCACAGGCGGCGGCAGAGGCCGCCTTCTCCTGCCTGAGCTCGGCGCTGGCCGGCGCCAACCTGGTGCATGACTCCGGCTGGCTGGACCACGGCTCGGTGGCGTCGCCGGCGTACATGGTGCTGGTCAATGAGGTGCTGTACATGGTGCGGCAGTTCCTCCAAGGCCTGGCGGTCAATGAGGAGACGCTGGCCGTGGACATCATTGACAAGGTGGGTCCGGGCGGCCATTACCTGAACGAGGAGCATACCCTGCGCCATTTCCGCGAGGTCTGGTACTCGGAGCTGTTCGACCGGGCTATGCTGGACCAGTGGAAGCAGAAGGGCGGCAAGCGGTTTGAGGAGCGCCTGCGGGAGGCGACGCAGAAAGCTATGGCGCATACGCCGGCGCCCCTGCCGGCGGAGGTCCTGCGGGAGCTTGACCGGATGGCTACATCCTGGAAATGACCTAAAGGAGGCGGGCATGGCGGTCTTCAGCAAGATGATCCAGACGGTGGATTCGCATACGGCCGGCGAACCGACCCGGCTCATCCTGGCCGGCTTGCCCCCGATTCCGGGGCAGACCATCGCCGAGAAGTGGGCCTATGCGCGCCAGCATCTGGGCGGGGTGCGCCGGCTGTTGATGTGCGAGCCGCGCGGACACGCCGATATGTTCGGCGCCCTGCTCCTGCCGCCGTGCCGGCCCGATACCGACTTCGGCCTGCTGTTCTGCGATACGGCGGACTGGCTTTCGATGTGCGGCCACGGCACCATCGGCACCGCCACCGCCCTGGTGCAGTTGGGGATGGTGGAGGCGCAGGAGCCGGAAACGGTCATCCGGTTTGACACGGCGGCCGGCGTGGTGGAGGCGCATGTGGAAGTGGAGGACGGACGGGTGCGGGGGGCCTGGTTCCAGAACGTGCCCAGCTTCCTATATGCCCATGACCTGCGCCTGGAGGTCGCCGAGGTCGGCACCATCACGCTGGACATCGCCTTCGGCGGCAACTTCTTCGCCGTGGTGCCGGTGGAGCAGGTGGGCTTACGGGTGGAGCCGCAGTATGCCCGCCGGCTGAGCGATGTGGGGATGAAAATCCTGGCGGCGGTGAACGAAGCCTTCCCGGTCCAGCACCCGACCCAGCCGCATATCCGCTCCATCGGCCTGGTGGAGTTCACCCAGCCCGGGGAGAACGGGGCAGATTACCGCAATGCGGTCATTTTCGGGGCAGGCAACCTGGACCGCTCGCCGTGCGGGACGGGGACCTGTGCCCGGATGGCGGAGCTGTATGCATTGGGCCGGCTGGCCCTGGGCCGGCCCTTCATCCATGAGTCCATCCTGGGCACCCGTTTCGAGGGCATGCTGGTCGGTGAGACGAAGGTGGGGCCTTTTGATGCGGTCATCCCCCGCATCAAAGGCTCCGCCTACATCACGGGTTTTCATACCTTCGTGGTGGACCCGGAGGACCCGTTGGGCGAGGGCTTCTTGCTGACATGAGGAGCTGGACAGATGTATCAGTTTCTCGGTCAAAAATAACCCGCTTGCGCAAACCCTTAAAACGTATTATATTATGGGTGTACCCATTCCCTCACAGTCTGCTCTGTAGCCTTTGGCCTCAGTCTGCGAAGGTCTTTGTTCGCTAGAAAGGAGGTGAAGGAGCAAGAGAACTTCGACGGAAGAGACGGCAGAAGCCCATTCCCCTGTCCGAACTGCGTTGTTGTGCCTTTTTGGCATGCCATGAACGTATCCCAAAATGGAGAGGAGGGAAGCGATGGAAATCATCAAGCGGCAACCTCGGAAAGAAGCTCATCCGTACATTCCGGAGTTGAAGGAGCTGTATCGGCAGGGCCGCATCACGCGCAAGGAATTTCTGCGCAATGCGACACTGCTGGGCATGTCGTTCGCGGCGGCCTCTGCGTTCCTGGCCTCCTGCGCCCCGAAGCCCACCGAGGCGCCCACCCCCGTCCCGCCCACGGCCACGCCGGTGCCTCCGACGGCGACGCCAGTGCCCCCGACGGCCACGCCAGTGCCGCCCACGGCCACGCCGGCCCCGACGACTGCGCCGGCCGCCGGCCCCAAGCGCGGCGGTGTCCTGCGCATCGCCGGCCCCGTGCACAAGATCACCCATCCGGCGCAGTACTCCTGGGTGGTGCCGTCCAACCAGACGCGCATGATCTGCGAGTACCTGACGTACACGGACAAGGACAACATCACGCATCCGTACCTGCTGGAGAAGTGGGAGGCGAGCGAGGATCTGCTGACCTGGACGCTGTATCTGCGCAAGAACGTGACGTGGAACAATGGGGACAAGTTCACGGCGGACGATGTGGTTTTCACGATGAACCAGTGGCTGGATCCGGACGTGGGGTCGTCCATTCTGGGGTTGATGTCGTATCTGACGCCGGAGAACATTGAGAAGGTGGACGACTACACGGTGCGGCTGCATCTGAGCCGGCCGGAGATTGCGGTGCCGGAGCACCTGTTCCACTATCCGGCGCAGATACTGCAT
>JAPWUQ010000281.1 GCA_028275445.1 Anaerolineae bacterium
CCCAACCGGCCCATCGGCAGTTTCCTGTTCCTGGGTCCCACCGGCGTGGGCAAGACCGAGCTGGCACGCGCCCTGGCGGAGTTCATGTTCGATGACGAGAACGCCATGATCCGCCTGGACATGAGCGAGTACCAGGAGCGCCACACGGTAGCCCGCCTGATCGGTGCGCCGCCCGGATATGTCGGCTATGAGGAAGGCGGCCAGCTCACCGAGGCGGTGCGCCGCCGGCCCTACTCCGTCATCCTCTTCGACGAGGTCGAGAAGGCCCACCCGGAGGTCTTCAATGTCCTGCTCCAGCTTCTGGATGACGGCCGGCTGACCGACGGTCATGGTCGGACGGTGGACTTCAAGAACACCATCGTCATCATGACCTCCAACATCGGCAGTCACTGGATCAAGGAGCTGGGCGGCCGGGATGATGCGGAGATGCGCCGGCGGGTCCTGGAAGCGCTCAACCAGCACTTCCGGCCCGAGTTCCTGAACCGCATTGACGAGATCATCATCTTCCATTCGCTGACGAAAGAGCATCTTGTCAAAATTGTTGACATCCAGATCGAGAATTTGCGCAAACTGATGAAAGAACGTAAGATAGATATTGAGCTGACGGAAGCGGCGAAAGAGTACCTGGCCGATGCCGGCTATGACCCGGTGTACGGAGCGCGGCCGCTGAAGCGGGTCATCCAGCGCGAGATCATGGACCCGCTGGCCATGAAGATACTGGAGGGCCAGTTCCGCGAGGGCGACACCGTGCTGGTGGACTACACGCTCGAGGGCCTGAGCTTCCGCAAGAAAGAGCCGGTGACAGAGCCGGCGGCGGCCTAAGCCCTGCCAGAAGCGGAGAGCGAATAACCTGCGGTGGCGGGAGGGACCGGATGGGTCCCTCCCCCACCCACCTTGGAAGAGAGGTAACCCGGAATATGATGCGATTGGACCGTTTTACCGAGCACGCACAGGAAGCGGCCATGCGTGCGTATGAAATATTACAGCGCTACGGCCACACCCAGGTGGACACCGAGCACCTGTTCCTGGCCCTGGTGGAGCAAACCGAAGGTGCGGTCCCCCGCCTGCTCCAGATCATGGGCGTGGACCCGGAGGCCCTCAAGCGAGATCTGGACGCGGCGCTGCGCCGCAGTCCCCGCATGTACGCCAGCGCCAGCAGTATGCCCGGCCAGGTGTATATCACGCCGCGCCTGAAACGGGTGCTGGACGTCGCCACAGAGGAAGCCCAGAAGCGCAACGACGAATACATCTCCACCGAGCACCTGCTCCTCGGCATCGCCCAGGAGCGCAATACCGAAGCGGCGCGCATCCTGGCGGAGCACGGCATCAGCAAGGAGCGCATTGAGCGCGCCATGCAGGAACTGCGCCCCGGCCAGCGCGTGACGGACCCCGGCGCGGAATCCCGCTACCGTGTGCTGGAGCGCTACAGCCGCGACCTGACCCAGATGGCGCGCGAGGGCAAGCTGGACCCGGTCATCGGCCGTGAGGCGGAGATCCTGCGCGTCATCCAGGTGCTCTGCCGGCGCACCAAAAACAACCCCGTCCTCATCGGCGACGCCGGCGTGGGCAAAACCGCCATCGTCGAGGGCCTGGCCCAGAAGCTGGCCAGCGGCGATGTCCCCGAAATCCTGCAGGGCAAGCGCCTCATCGCCCTTGACCTCGGCGCCATGGTCGCCGGCACGCGCTTCCGCGGCGAGTTCGAGGAGCGCCTGAAGGCCGCCCTGGACGAGATCCAGCGCTCGCAGGGGGAGATCATCCTGTTCATTGACGAACTGCACACCGTGGTGGGCGCCGGCGCCGCCCCGGGCGCCATCGATGCCTCCAACATGATGAAGCCGGCGCTGGCGCGCGGCGAACTGCGCTGTATCGGCGCCACCACCCTGGACGAATACCGCAAGTACATCGAGCGGGACAGCGCCCTCGAGCGCCGCTTTGCCCCCATCTTCGTGGACGAGCCGACGCCCGAGGAAACGCTGGAGATGCTTTACGGACTGCGCGACCGCTACGAGGCGCACCATAAGGTGAAGATCTCGGACGAGGCCCTGGAAGCGGCGGTGCGCCTCTCCCACCGCTACGTCACCGACCGCCGCCTGCCGGACAAGGCCATTGACCTGATTGACGAGGCCGCCGCCAAACTGCGGGTGGCGATCTATTCCATGCCGGCGGAGCTCAAGGAACTGCGCAGTCGGCTCCAGCAGCTCGCCGCCGAAGAGGAAGAGGCCTGGGCCAACCGCGACTATGAGCGCGCCGCCACCTGCAAGAGCGAGCGCCTCCAGCTCGAGGCGGAGTTCAAGGCCGCCAAAGAGGCCTGGCAGGCCTCCCAGAACCTGGATGAGGTGGTGGATGCCGAAGATGTGGCCGAAGTGGTCGCATCGTGGACGGGCGTGCCGGTGAAAAGCCTCATGCAGAGCGAGGCGGAGAAGCTCCTGCAGATGGAGGAATATCTCCATAAGCGCATCATCGGCCAGGAAAAGGCGGTGCAGGCGGTCTCCGACGCCATCCGCCGCGCCCGCTCCGGCCTGAAGGACCCCCGCCGGCCCATCGGGAGCTTCATCTTCCTCGGGCCTTCCGGCGTGGGCAAGACCGAGCTGGCGCGTGCCTTGGCAGAGTTCCTCTTCGGGGATGAGGACGCGCTCCTGCGCATTGACATGAGCGAATACCGCGAGCGGCACACCACCTCGCGCCTCATCGGCGCGCCGCCCGGCTACGTCGGCTATGAGGAAGGCGGACAGCTCACCGAGGCAGTGCGCCGCCGGCCCTATCGCGTCATCCTCTTCGACGAGATCGAGAAGGCGCACCCGGAGGTCTGGAACACCCTGCTCCAGGTGCTGGAGGACGGCCGGCTGACCGACGGCCAGGGCCACACGGTGGACTTCCGCAACACGGTCATCATCATGACCTCCAACCTGGGCA
>JAPWUQ010000282.1 GCA_028275445.1 Anaerolineae bacterium
TCTCCACATCGTTGGGGTACACATACAGGTGGTCGCTGATGGTCGTACAGCCGGTCAGCACCAGCTCCGCCAGCCCGATGACGGCGCTGACATAGGCCGCCTCGCTGTCCATGCGCGCCCACAGCGGATAGAGATACACCAGCCAGTCGAACAGCTTGGCATGTTCCACCGCCGGCAGGGCCCGGGTCAGCGTCTGATACAGATGGTGGTGCGTGTTGACCATGCCGGGGATGATGACCATGTCCCGCGCCTCAATGACCCGATCCGCCGACGCCGGCAGGTCATCCGTCGGGCCGATAGCCTCGATCACATGATCCCGCACCAGGATGGCGCCGTCCGGAATGCGCCGGCGCGCCGGGTCCATGGTGATAATTTCCGCCGCATGTCTCACTAACAGCGTGGGCACGGCTCCAGCCTCCTCTGCAGATAGCGCAAACATAACATGAAAGCATGGCTCTGTCAAACCTCTGCCGGCGCCGGCGGCCGGGTTAATTTGACAGACCGCGCGCAACCGGTTATGATTATCGGTGTTTCACCCTTGTAGAGCAGGCCCCACGGATCCCTCACTGCCCTGCGGCATGCTCTATGTCTGACGATCGCGATACCTGGCCGTTCCTCCACCGCCTAATATTATCTCTAAGGAGGTCAGAGTGATCCGAATCATCACCGATACATTATCCGGCCTAAGCCCCCAGTGGGCCGCCGAGCACGGCATCCCCCTCATCCCGCAGGTGATTTATTTCGGCGAGGAATCCTATCTGGAAATTCAGGAGATGAGCATCGAGGAATTTATCCGCCGGCTCAAATCCTCCAGCGTCCTTCCCCGTACCGCCGCCCCACCCCCCGGCCTGTTCATCAAAGCCTTCGAAGAGCTGGACGCCGCGCACAACACCATCCTCTGCATCCATCCCACGGCCGAGCTGTCGGGCACCGTCCGCTCCGCCCAGATCGCCAAGGCCGAGGCATTCCCCAACGCCGACATCCGCATCATTGACACGCGCACCATCGGCGCTCAGCTTGGCGTGCTGGTGCAGATGGCCGATAGCTGGGTGCGGGAAGGGTTGGATGCGGACACCATCGTGCGCCGGCTGGAGGAGCTGATCCCCCGCCTGCGCACCTATTTCCTGGTGGACACGCTGGAGTACCTTCAGCGCGGCGGCCGGATCGGCGGGGCCGCGGCCCTGGTGGGCCAGCTCCTGCAGATCAAGCCCATCCTCACCATCCGCGACGGGAAAGTGGACGTGTATGCCCGCGAGCGCACTAAGAAGCGCGGGCTGGAGCGCTTCCGCGAGATCATCCTGGAAGAAATGGACCAGAGTTTCTCGCCCTGCCTGGTGATTCAGCACTGCGACGCCCGCCAGGAGGCGGAGGAGCTGGTCTCCTTCTTCCGACAGCGCCTTGGCCGGCAGGATATCCCCGTGTTCGACGTCGTGCCGGCGATCGCCACCCACGCCGGCCCGGGGACCCTGGGCGCCAGCTTCTTCGCCAAACCCTGACCTTGGCTTCCCATATCCACGTCATCCGGAACGAGGAGAGACTCCTATGGTGGAAATTGTGAAGATCGATACAGGGAATAAGGCTGATGTGAAGCGCTTTATCCAGGTGAACGTCAGCCTGTACAAGGGGTGCCCGTATTGGGTACCGCCCCTGCCCGGAGACCAGGAGTTTTATCTGGACCGCCGGCGCAACCCGTTTTTCGAACACTCCGATGCCGACTTCTTCATCGCCGTGAAGGACGGGCGCGATGTCGGCCGCATCGCAGTGTTGGAAAACCGCCGGCATAACGAGCACAAGCACGAACACACTGCCTACTGGTACTTCTTCGACTCCATTGACGACCTTGAGGTGTCGCGTGCCCTGTTCCAGGCCGCGGAGGATTGGGCGCGCGCCCGCGGGCTGAACCAGATGCTGGGGCCGAAGGGCTTCATCCCCTTCGATGCCTTCGGCGTCCTCATCCAGGGTTTTGATGCCCTGCCGGCCATGGGCGGCCTGTACAACTACCCCTATTATGACAAGCTCGTCACTGACATGGGCTATCAGCGCTTCGTGGATATCACCTCCTGGTACATGGACGCCGAGACGATGGATGTCTCGCCGCGCATCTATGAGCTGGCGGAGAAGGTGAAAAAGCACCGCGGCATCACCATCAAGACCTTCCGCAGTAAGAACGAAATCCGCCAGATGGCCAATGCCATCATGCAGGTCTATAACGACACCTTCGTCAACAACTGGGAATATGTGCCGGTCACCCAGGGTGAAATGAAAGCCATCCTGGACCGCATGCTCCCCATTGTCCGGCCGGAGCTCATCAAACTGGCTATGAAGGGGGACGAAATTATCGGCTTCCTGTTCGGCTTCCCGAATATCAATGAAGCCATTCAGCAGATCGGCGGCCGGCTGTGGCCCTTCGGCTTCATCAAGCTACTGCGAGCGCTGAAGACCACCCGACGCATTGACCTGAACGGCATGGGCATCCTCCCCAAGCACCAGGGCGGCGGCGCCAATGCTGTGCTCTACGCCGAAATGGCCCGCACCATCAAGGATAACAAGTTCCGGTTCGCCGAACTGGTGCAGGTCGAGGCCGGCAACGAGAAGATGCAGGCCGAGGTCAAGGCCCTGGGGGCCATTTTGTACAAGATCCACCGCGTCTACACCAAACGGCTCGACTGAGACCCTCTTTCTGGCAAAGCAAAACGGGCAAGGGAACATTCCCTTGCCCGTTCTTTTCACCTCGGTCAGCCCTTACAACTCACACTTGGCCCGCTCGCAGACGCCAATCTGGCAGACCGTGGTCACGGTATCCTTGAGGTCGTAGCCCAGCAGGACGCGCTCCAGGTTCGCCGGCAGGTGGCGGATGCGCCGGCCGGTAGCATGGTAGATGGCGTTGAGGATGGCCGG
The DNA here is from genome assembly GCA_028275445.1 of Anaerolineae bacterium. Taxonomy (GTDB): domain Bacteria; phylum Chloroflexota; class Anaerolineae; order JACIWP01; family JACIWP01; genus JACIWP01. Next base: position 2,899 of record JAPWUQ010000282.1, read on the forward strand.
CGCGG
>JAPWUQ010000283.1 GCA_028275445.1 Anaerolineae bacterium
CGCCGGCTGTCCGAAGGCATGCACCGGCAGGATGGCGCGCAGTTTGCCCAGCCGCACGCCGGCGGCCCCCCGCAGGGCCGGCGGAAGCCAGCGGCGCGCCGCGCTCCCGCCGGCCAGCAGGGCTTCTACCGCTTCCTGGGCCTGCACCGGGTCTATATTGCCGGTCTGTCGGTTCACATCCACAAAGATCGGGATGCCGCGTTCATACAGGATGCAGTTGGCCGAGGCTACAAAAGAGAAGGGGGTGGTGATGACGAGGTCATGTTCCGTCACGCCGGCGGCGATGACCGCCAGGTGCAGGCCGGCGGTGCCGCTGTTCACTGCTATGGCGAAGCGGCTTCCCACATATTCCGCCATGGCCTGCTCAAAGGCGGCCAGGCGCGGCCCCAGGCTCAAATACGGGGTCTGCAGGACCTCCAGGACCGCCTGGCGGTCGTCATCATTCAGGTCGGGGCTGGACATGGGCACGCGCATGGGTGCACTCCTTCAGGGTGCATTCCCGCAGTGTCGTGTATGCGGGATGGGAAGGTGCGATGGTAATGCCGGCGACATTATACCACACTCGGGCAGAGACGGCATACGGGAGGGGTGAACAAACCTATGGATGGTTGGTGTCCTTTCCATAACGCTTCCGCTCTTGTCAAGAGCGGCTTTTTCGTGTATACTGCCAGTGTGGCCTGTCTCCATCGGTTTTCAATTCGCCATCTTCTCAATAAGGAGTGGTGCGGTGAAAGTTTCCTGCCTGCAAGACCGTCTCGCCAAAGGGCTTTCCATCGTCAGCCGCGCGGTGACCAGCAGAGTCCTGCCCGTTCTCTCCAACGTCTTGATTGCGGCGGATGACGCGCGCTTAAAGCTGGCCGCTACCAACCTGGAGATCGGCATCACCTGCTGGATCGGCGGAAAGGTGGAGGAGGAAGGGGCAACGACCGTGCCGGCGCGCCTGCTCACGGAATTCGTCAACTCCTTGCCCCGCGATGCCAAGATCGATATGTCGCTGGATGTCCGCACCCAGACCCTCAACCTGCGCTGTGCTCAGCACGACGCGCGCATCAAGGGCATTGACGCCAGCGAGTTCCCGGTCATCCCCACCGGCGACGGAGCACAGCCGCTTCCCGTCCCTGCCGAGGCGTTCCGCCATATGCTGGAGCAGGTGCTTTTTGCCGCCGCCACCGATGAGACCCGCCCCATCCTCACCGGTGTGCTCACCGAACTGCGCGGCAATACCCTGACTCTGGCCGCCGCCGACGGTTTTCGCCTGGCAATGCGGGAATACACCCTTGGCCGGCCGGTGCCGGAGCCGATCAGCATCATCGTGCCGGCACGCGCCTACAGCGAGCTCGGTCGCGTCATCAGCCAGGTCGAGATGGAGGAGGACGCCGATCTCGACATCATCATCACGCCGCCTCAGAACCAGATCCTGTTCCAGCTTCATAACGCCGATCCCAACGTGGACTTTGTCTCTCAGCTTATCGAGGGCAATTTCCCCGATGTGCGCGCCATCATCCCCACCACCTGCAACACGCGCGTCATCATAGATACGCAGGTTCTCCTGGGGGCACTGCGGGTGGCCTATCTGTTTGCCCGCGATTCGGCCAACATCGTGCGCCTGAACATCACACCGGGCAGTGGGATAACGGCCGGCAGTCTCCAGATCATCGCTTCCTCCCCTGAGCAGGGCGACAACGTCAGCATTCTGGAGGCTAGCGTGGAAGGCGACCCCATCGAAATCGCCTTCAACGTGCGCTATCTTATTGACGCCGTCTCCGCCATTCATGAACCGGAGGTCGTGCTGGAGACCACCGCGCCATCTCGCCCCGGCGTCATCCGCCCCAACGGGAATCCCCAGTACGTGTGCGTGATCATGCCCATGCACATCGGCCGCTAGTATTCGGATAGCAGACACCCACTCCCTAAAGGATGATCCCATTACCCGGCCCCTTCCCTGCTCGCAGGGAAAGGGCCATTTGACATTTTCTCCTGCCGGCCTATAATAATTCCGACAAAATTCTCGGAATTATGCCCGATGAAGTTCTCCGCTAAAGAGCAGTATGGACTGCGCGCCATGGCTGAACTGGCGCGCTATTACGGCCAGGGGCCGGTCTCCCTTGCCGAGGTGGCGCAGGCGGAAGGCTTGTCCCTGCCGTACCTGGAGCAGATCGCCGCGGATCTGCGCCGTGCCGGCCTGCTGGAAAGCCGGCGCGGCGCCTACGGCGGGTACATGCTGGCGCGGCCGCCGGCCGAAATCTCCGTGGCCGACATCATCATCGCTCTGGAAGGCTCCCTGGTGCAGGTGCCCTGCGTGGCCGAAGGGGATGGCCTGGACTCCGCCGGCTGTGACCGCGAGGGCGTCTGCGTCACCCGCGGCGTGTGGCTCAATGTGTACCAGCACCTGGTCGAACTGCTTGATTCCCTTACCCTGGCGGACCTCATCGGCCAAAAATGCGCTGAAACCGACCCTGGAGGCAGTTATGGCCATTGACCTGGACAAGGGCGTGTACCTCGATCATGCCGCCACCACCCCAGTTGATCGGCGGGTGGTGGAAGCGATGCTCCCCTTCTGGACGGAGCGGTACGGTAATCCCTCCAGCATTTACCGGCTGGGGCGGGATGCGGCCAAGGCGCTGAACGGCGCGCGTGAACGCATCGCCGGCATCCTGCAGGCCGACCCCTCCGAAATCATCTTCACCAGTTGCGGCACGGAAAGCGATAACCTGGCCATTCGCGGCGTCGCCTTCGCCCAGCGCGCCCGCGGCAAAGGCAGCCATATCATCACCAGCTCCGTGGAACACCACGCCGTGGGCCATACCGTCGAGCAGTTGGTCAAGAAGTTTGGCTTTGAGGCGACCTTCCTGCCGGTGGACCATTACGGCATGGTGGACCCCGATGAAGTG
>JAPWUQ010000284.1 GCA_028275445.1 Anaerolineae bacterium
GGGAAGCGCCCGTGTTCCGCCAGGTAGCGGGCGTAGTTGTAATGGGCCGGCTCGTCCGGCACCTGCCAGGCCGGCGTCCAGATGGCATAGGCGACGGCCGCCATCAGGTAGCCGGCCAGTATGAGCAGGATAGCCCAGTGCGGCCAGGCGCGGATGGACAATGATGCCTCCCGGAAGCGCGTCAGGCGAGGCCGGCGGATTCCAACATGCGGCGCGTTTCCTCCTCCGCCACGCTCTCATCCAGCTTGCGGAAGAGAGGCTTGGGCTTGCGCAGTTGCTGGCCCGGCTCCAGCCGTTCCGGCTCCCATTTGCCCACCAGGTTGCTCTTGTCGTAGCGCAGGACGCGGTGCGAACGCTTGCTCTCCTGCCGCTCCTCGATGTAGATGCGGCCGATCAGACTGCCGTCAAAGCCCAACATCTCGTGCAACTGCTGGCAGGTGAAGGGCAGGAAGGGCGTCAGCATGGTGCGCAGCCAGGTGATGCCCTGCAGGCACACGTACAGGGTTGTGGCGGCCGCCTGCGGGTCGCTCTCGATCTGCGCCCAGGGTTCCTTCTCGTTCAGGTAGCGGTTGGCGTTCTGCGCCAGGGTCATGATCTCGGTCAGGGCTGCCTTGAACTTGCATTCCTCGATGAGCTGGCCGATCGGCTCGAAGCCGGCGCGAATCTGGTTCAGCAGTGCCTCGTCCTGGGAGTCCATGGGGCCGGGCGCCGGCACCTTGCCGTCGAACTTGCGGTAGACAAAGGTCAGCACGCGGTTCACCAGATTGCCCCAGGTCGCCACCAGCTCGTCGTTGTTGCGCCGGACGAACTCCTCCCAGGTGAAGTTGGAGTCCGACTTCTCCGGGTTGTTGATGGTCAGCATGTAGCGCAGGGGGTCCGGGTCATAGCGCTGGAGGTAATCCAGCGCCTCGATGACCCAGTTGCGGCTCTTGGACAACTGCCGGCCGCCGACCATCAGGTACTCGTTGGCCGGCACATCGTACGGCAGGACCAGATCGCCGTGCCCGATGAGCATGCCCGGCCAGATGATGGTGTGGAAGGTGATGTTGTCCTTGCCGATGAAGTAATAGGAGCGCACATCGGGCGTCCACCACCGGCGCCACCCTTCGGGGTCCCCCTCGATCTGCGCCAGCTCCACGGTGACGGAGAGGTAGCCGGTGACCGCCTCCATCCAGACGTAAATGGTCTTGTTCTCGAAGCCGGGCACCGGCACAGGGATGCCCCAGCCGATATCGCGGGTCACCGGCCGGCCGCGCAGTTCCCCACTGCGCACCACGTTGCGCGAGACGTTCAGGACGTTGGGACGCCAGTGCTCCTTGTCATCCTCCAGCCATTCCCGCAGGGCCGGCGTCAGCTTCTCCAGGTCCAGGAAGAAGTGCTCGGTGGAGCGCACCACTGGCGTTGCGCCGCAGATCTTACAGCGCGGCGAGATCAGCTCCAGGGCGTCCAGGAGCCGGCCGCAGTTGTCGCACTGGTCGCCGCGGGCGCTGTCATAGCCGCAGTGCGGACAGGTGCCCTCCACGTAGCGGTCGGCCAGGAAGCGCTTGCAGTGCTCGCAGTAGAACCCCTGCATAGTATCGCGGTATAAATAGCCCCGCTCCAGCAGGCGCAGGAACATCTGCTGGGCCACGCGCCAGTGGTTCTCGGTATCGGTCTCCGTGTACAGGTCGTAGGAGACACCCATGCGGATGTAGGCTTCCAGGTCCAGGTTATGGTAGCGGTCCACGATGACGCGCGGGCTGACGCCTTCGCGCTCGGCGCGCAGCTCGACCGGCGTGCCGTGGGTGTCACTGCCGGAGAGCAGGACGGCGTCGCGGCCGCGCATGCGCTGGTAGCGCACGAAGATGTCCGCCGGGATATATGCGCCGGCGAGATGTCCGATATGTAAATTGCCGTTGACGTACGGCCAGGCGGTGAAAACGGCGATCTTCTCGGGCATTCCTCCGCTCTCCTTCGGGTCGCATTGCACAGAAATTTGCTTTATTGTACCATAGGTGGCGCGGGAATGAAAATCTGGAAATTTGCCGTAGGTGCTGGCCATGAGTACACCGCGGGTGTGTATGCTGGCCGCGGATGGGTTGGACCCGCATATCCTCGTACACCTTGTGGAAGAGGGGCAACTGCCGCACTTCCGCCGGCTGATGGCGCGCGGCTTCTTCGCACCCATGATCACCACCTACCCGCCCGTCTCGCCGGTGGCCTGGACCTCCCTGCTGACCGGCTGTTGGCCGGCCAAGCACGGCATCCTGGACTTCATCATCAAAGCTCCATCGGCCTATTATCCGACGCTGGGGCTGTATGATGTCGCGAGGGGGCCGGCCGGGGACGCCTACCACAGCCGGCGGCGGGTGCCCCTGCTGAACGAGCTTCTGCAGGAGTACGGGCTTAAAAGCTGTTTGCTCTATCTGCCGGGCACGTTCCCGCCCCCGCAGGAGGCCGGCCATGTGCTGAGCGGCTTCGGCACCCCTGACCTCTTCGGCACTTTCGGCGTCCCCGCCCTGTACACGACAGACCGACAGGCCCTGCCGGCGGGGATCCGCCGCCATCCCGCCGTCCATCTCCTTCAGGCGGAGGACAGTGGCTGGCGCGGGGAGTTCCCGGCGCCAGGCGGCCGGGCCGGCGTGCCCATGACCATCGCCGAGACGCCCGATGGGGTTCGGGTCCAGTGTCCCGCCTGGGGGACCGACATACATGTGGCGGAGGGACGCTGGAGCGAGTGGGTGAGCCTGGCGTTCACCGATGATAGGACGGCCGCCGGCATCTGCCGCTTCTACCTGCTGTCGCGCCGGCCGCTCGTCCTTTACCGCTCGGTGGTGCATCCGGACCCGCGCCGGCCGGCCGTGCCCCTCTCCGCACCGCCCGATTTCGCCCCGCGGCTCGCCGGGGAGTG
>JAPWUQ010000060.1 GCA_028275445.1 Anaerolineae bacterium
AGCTATCCCGGCAGTGACATCACCATTGAGCAGAAGCTGACCCCGGGGGTCAATTACGACCGCTACCTCGTCTCCTACCGCTCCGAAGGGTTGAAGATTTACGCCCTGCTGACGGTCCCGCGCGGGGAAAAGCCGGCCAGCGGCTGGCCGGTCATCATCTTCAATCATGGGTACATTCCGCCGGCGGAGTACCGCACCACCGAGCGCTATGCCGCCTATGTGGATGCGCTGGCGCGCAGCGGTTACATCGTGCTGAAGCCAGATTATCGCGGGCACGGGAACTCGGAAGGGGAGGCGGTCGGCGGGTACGGATCGCCGGCCTACACCGTTGACGTGCTGAACGCCCTGGCGTCCATCCAGCGCTTCCCGGATGCCGATCCAACGCGCATCGGCATGTGGGGGCATTCCATGGGCGGGCACATCACCCTGCGCGCCATGGTGGTGTCAAGGGACATCAAGGCCGGCGTGATATGGGCCGGCGTGGTGGCGTCGTATCCGGATCTGTTCTCCCGCTGGCGGCGTCCAAGCACCTCCGCCGCCAGTAACACCCTTCCCACCCCGACCCCCGACCCGCGCCGCGGCCGCTGGCGGCAGGAGCTGACCGCGATCTATGGGACGCCGGAGGAGAACCCGGCCTTCTGGGCCTCCATCTCGCCCACCACGTACCTGCAGGACCTTTCCGGCCCGCTACAGCTCCATCACGGCACGGCGGACGAATCAGTGCCGGTGGAGTTCTCCCAAACGCTGTATGAACAGCTCCAGGCGGCCGGCATGCCGGCGGAACTGTATCTTTACGAAGGGGATAACCATAATCTTTCCAACAGCTTCGGCCTGGCGATGCGGCGCACCATCCAGTTCTTCGACCGCTATCTGAAGTGAGCCGGCCGCATATCGGCGTCTCCCAAACAAATGCCCAGACTGCGCACTGTGCGCACCAGGTCGCTGTCCGGCGCGACGCGCCGCGGCTGTGCGATAGCCTCCGCAATGGGCACATGGGTGATCTGCGCGCCCTGCAGGGCCACCATGTGCCCGATGTGTCCGCCGGCGATCAGGTGCACCACCGCCGAGCCGAAGCGCGAGGCCAGCACCCGGTCAAAGGCGCTGGGTGAACCGCCCCGCTGGATGTGCCCCAGCACCGTGACGCGCACTTCCATGTCCAGCCGGCCGGCCAGCTCCCGCCCCACGACGGCGCTGATGCCGCCCAGGCGCGGGCCGGCGATGGGATCGCCGGTGTCCTGATAGACGGGGCTCCCGCCGGCGGGATATGCCCCTTCCGCCACCACCACGATGCTGAACTTGGCGCCGCGCGCCCGCCGGCCCTCGATCTGCCGCACCAGCGGCTCAATATAGAACGGCATCTCGGGGATGAGGATGGCGTCGGCGCCGCCGGCCACGCCGGCCTGCAGGGCGATCCAGCCGGCCTCGCGCCCCATCACCTCCACCACCATGACGCGATGATGGCTCTCGGCCGTGGTGTGTAGGCGGTCAATCGCCTCCATGGCGGTATTGACCGCCGTGTCAAAGCCGAAGCTGACATCGGTCAGGCCAATGTCATTGTCAATGGTCTTGGGCACGCCGACGACCGGTGCCCCCATTTCCAGCAGGCGCTGGGCAATGTGCAGGGAACCATCCCCGCCGATGACCACCAGGGCCTCGATCCCCAGCTCGTTCAGCCGCTCCAACACTTGCGCGGACACATTGCGCCGCTCCCATGTGCCGGCCGGCGTCCGCACCGGATAGGCAAAGGGATTGGCGCGGTTGGTCGTGCCCAGGATGGTGCCGCCGCGCGGCAGGATGCCGCGCACGTCGGCGATATCCAGCCGGCGCGTCTTATCGGGCAGGATCAACCCCTCGAAGCCGTCCTCGATGCCGATGACCTCCCAGCCGTACTCGTACACGGCGGTCTTGACCACCGCCCGGATCACGGCGTTGAGGCCGGGGCAGTCCCCGCCGCCGGTGAGCACGCCGATGCGGGAAATGGGCTGGCGCATGGCGCTACTCCTCTCCCCCCAACTGCCGGCCGGCCTCCGCCGCGAAGATCTCGGCCGTCGTGGCGTCAATGTTGCAGAAATTGATCTCCCGCAGGGAGGTGTCCGGGTGCTCCTCCAAATATCGGCGCACCGTCTCGATCATGATGCGGGCACAGCGCTCCTTGGGGAAGCCGAAGATGCCGGAGGAGATGCCGGGCATGGAGATGCTTCGCAGGCGGTGCTGGTCCGCTAGTTCCAGGGCACTGCGCACGGCGGAAGCGAGCTTCTCGTCCTCGCCGCGCGTGCCGCCGGCCCACACCGGGCCGACGGCATGGATGACGTAGCGGGCGGGGAGCCGGCCGGCGCCGGTGATGGCGGCGGTGCCGGTGCGCACCGGGCCATGCTGTGCCACCCACGCGCTGCTCTCTTCCTGGATCTCGTAGCCGCCCTTGCGCACGATGGCGCCGGCGACGCCCCCGCCGTGGGCCAGGTGTTCGTTGGCGGCGTTGACGATGGCGTCCACCGCTTCATCGGTCAGGTCGCCCTGGACGACGCGGATGACCTGGCCGGCGGGGGTGGTATGCTCGAAAAGGATGCGTCGGGTCATGGGGCACCTCCATCATTGATAACGCTCCGCTGGCGGAAAGTGTAAGAAAAGGGTTGACGTGGCCGCTCCATTGTGCTATGCTTAGAGCTAGATGCCCGCCTGGGCCTTAGTATACGGCCGGCGGCGCGTACAGTCAACCATCTGGAAAGCGAGGGGGTGAAACAGTCCCATTTGCGCATCGCTCCACGGACTGAAGCAGCAATTCCAGAGCTAGCCAACCGGCACAACCCAGACCAACAGCGCGGTTCTGCAGTATAATCCCCACATCCCTTCCTCCCCCCGCCGGCGGCGAACAGGGTTCGGAGAAAGCCCTGGAAAATCCTGCCCATCCCTTCACCTCGCAAACGGGACATAAGACCGAAAAAGCGTCTTTCGGCGCCGAGACGGGTCGCCGACCTGGATCGGCTCATGATCTCTCACTCACAAGGGAGGGCATTATGAAAGGGCATCACATGCTGTTGACTGCGGGAACCGCTGTTCTGGTCATCGCCCTGTCACTCTGGAGCTTCGTTATTGCGCAAAGCCCCTCAGACAGCCGGCCAGGAAACGCGGCGCTTCCATCCGCTCCAGAGGCCGGCTCGTTGGGTAGCGACAGCAACCCCGTCGGATTGCCGGAAGTTTTCGTCCCTGATCAGTACCGTCCCAGCGCGGACGAGCTTGCCAATGCAGTCGCGGTTCCATCGGCGACGGTTTATTTCACCCCACAGGATGAGAACACCAGCACCACGGTATTGTTCCTCTACAATACCAGCACGGCGAGCGCCACGGTCCGTATATGGACCTATACTCTCAACGGGTCATCCTACATCAGCACGCAGGTATCTGTCCCGCCGGCGGGGTTGGTCCGCATCTGCGGAGACGAGGTGAGCACTGCCTCGGTCACATGGCATGATGTTGTCCTGATCAACTTCACGACGTCGAGCACCTATGCCAAGATGACCCTGCCGGCAGGCGTCAAGGCGGAGGGCTATGTGGTGTGGAACAATGCAAACACCTATGACCCACTGCAGGTCGCGCCAACACTGCCGCTGCGTTTCAGTACCGATCCACCCACGGTATTCCTGCCCTCGGTTCGCACGCAATAGCACGGAGCGGAGGGGCGGCGGCCGGCGTACGACTGGGCGTGGGCCTGTCCCGAATGGAGACACCTCCTGGGAGCGGCCGGCCCAGCGTGCCGGCGGAGCCTGGCCGTTGCCCCTCAGCACCTGGCAGCAAGGAAGCAATGAGATGAAGATGGCCGATTGGACCGGACAAACCCTGCGCTGGGTTCAGCCCCGCGCCCTGAAACAGGAGTTCGAACTGCGCGCGCAGGAAATCCCTATCGCCACGCTCCGCTTCCGCAGCGCCTTCCGCTCCGAGGCCACTGTGGAGAGCGCCGAAGGATGCTGGACGTTCCGGCAGGTGGGCTTCTGGCGCCAGCGCATTCTCATCCGTGAGTGCGGCGCGGAGACCGACCTGGCGGTCTTCCGCCATCATAACTGGCGGGGAGGTGGGATACTGGAACTGGCGGACGGCCGGCGCTACGCGGCGCGTACTAACTTCTGGGCCACCAGGCTGGAGCTGACCGACGAAGCCGGCAATCCCCTGCTCACCTTCCGCAAAATCGGCGGCTTCCTGCGCCTGTCCGCCGAGATGGAGATCAGCCCGGAGGCAACGCATCTGCCCGAACTGCCCTGGCTGGTGCCCTTCGGATGGTACCTGATCGTGCTGAAATATCGGCAACAGGCGGCGGCCGCCGCGGCGGCATCCTAAAGCCTTCTCCCGGCCGGCGGAGGTCATCTGCGCCAGTTGATCACGCCGGCTTCCCGCCGGCGCCGCCGCCTTCACAGCCCCTGCAGGAGAGCAGAAGATGAACGCACGAACATACCGAAACCTGGGAATAAGCCTCCTCCTGGCGGCGTTCCTGCTGTCGGGAATATTCCTGCTGGGGATGACCCCGCCCGCCCTGGCAGATGGCCAGACCCTCTTCGTCAAGCCTGACGGCGCCGGCAGCGCCTGCTCCCAGGCCAATCCCTGTGCCTTACAAACGGCCCTGGAGCAGGCCGGCGATGGCAGTACCATCTACCTCGCCCAGGGCATCTACACCGGCACCGGCACAGCGGTCATCTCCATCACACGAAGCATCACCCTGGCCGGCGGGTGGAACGGCGCCCCGGCCGGCCCCGTGCTGCGCGACCCCGCCGCGTACCCCACCACCCTGGACGGGGAGGGCGCCCGACGAGTGGTTTCTATCGGCAGACTCATCACAGTGACGATAGAAGGCCTGACCATCACCAACGGCGTCGTCACCGATGAGGGCGCCGGCCTTTTTGCCAGGGATGCCAACCTGACCCTTCGCCACACGACCATCTACAGCAATGCCGTCGATTCACACACCGCCACCAATACCCTGGGCGGAGGAGGCTGTGTCCGCGGTGGCACGTTCCAGCTCCTCTCTTCCACCGTGCGCGCCAACACTGCCTGGTGCAGTGGGTGTCCCACTACACAGGGTGGCGGCTTGTACATGGCTTGGACTATGCCAGTGACCATCGAGGACAGCCTGTTCGAAGCGAACGATGCCTGGACAGGCGGTGGGCTGATGTTTGACGGCGGCTCGGGCTCCAGACCAATCCTCATCCGCCGCACTATTTTCCGGGACAACGGGTGGGGACTCAGCCCGGGCAGTGGCAGCGGCGGCTACGGAGGTGGGGCATATCTCGCATTCGCTGGAGCCCACATTGAGGACTGCCTTTTCGAGCACAACCGGGCTGCCAACAATGCCGGCGCACTGTTCTTCAGCAGTAGGGAACTGCTCCTGGCCCGCAGTGTGTTCCGCAATAACGAGGCCAATGTCACAGCGGGTGTGGAGCTGTGGCACACCTCGCCCTTCACTCTCACCAACAACCTCTTCGCGGATAACCGTCCGGGGAGCAGCGCAAGGGCCGGGGGCCTATCCGTCCAATCCAACAGCACAGGATCGCTTCTTCACAACACCATCGCCCACAACACTGGCTCAAGAGGTGGATACGGCATTGAGGTGAGAAGCGGCCAGCCCATCACGCTGGTGAACACCATCCTGGTCAGCCATACCGTGGGCATCACGGTGACGGCCGGCAGTACAGCGACGCTCGAAAGCACCCTGTGGGGCATCGGCGCTTGGGCCAACGGGACCGACTGGGGAGGCGCCGGCGCCATCCTCACCGGCCTGGTCAATGTGTGGGGTGATCCGGACTTCGCGAGCCCCGCCGGCGGCGACTACCATATTCGCCGTGGGTCGGCGGCGGTGGACGCCGGCGTGAACGCCGGCGTGACGACCGATATAGACGGCGACCCGCGGCCTATCGGCGCCGGCTTCGACATCGGGGCGGATGAATATATGCCGAGCGTCCATCTGCCGCTGGTGGTGAAAAACAGGCATTGAAAGCGCCGGGGCTGGCGGTCGTACCCCAGCCCCGGGTTGGATAATCGCTCGGGCGGTTGGCGCCGTCGAGGAGGATGCCGGCAGGCGCCCACGGCAGGCATCGAAAGGGCATCCCATGAAATGGGGGAACATTGTCCAGATAATGGCATTCGTGATCGCTTCCGTAATTGCATTTTCCGCAGGAACGGAAGCGCCAGGGGCCGCAATGGCTCCTTCGTCGCCACCCGTCCAACCTATTCCGCCGGCCAGCGTGGCCGGCGCGATGCCCCTGTCGGTTGCCTGGGAAAAACGGTTCGACAACAATGGAAGGGCAGATGTCGCGGCAAGTGTGGTGGAAACGCCCGACGGCGATCTGGTTGTAGTGGGAGTCACAGGGCCTACCCCCTGCCTGATCGGCTGTAATTGGGACGGCTGGATCATCAAAATCAACGGGCGCGGCGATCTCCTCTGGTCGCGCCAACTTGGCAGTAACGGCGCCGATTCGTTCAACTTTGTCACTCTCAAGGGCACCCATTACTGGGTTACCGGCACCAGACGCGTATTCCCCAATGCGTACCAAGCCTGGTTGTTGGAGATTGCCCCCGATGGCAACCTGGTGTGGGAGAAGACCTTTGGCGGCAGTCAGGATGAGTTTGTCGTGGAAACGCTCGCCGCTCCCGATGGGAATTTCCTGATGACCGGCCGGACCGTATCGTATGGCGTGCAGGACGGCAAAGGGGATGTCTGGCTGGTTAAGCTGGATCCTAACGGTAATATCATTTGGAGCAAAACTTACGATCTGGGCGCGGAAGATGGTGGTACCTCGCTTATCTCCTGGCGATCGGATCGCTATATTCTCACGGTCAACACGTGCACATCCGATTGCCGCAGTGTGTTGACCCCCCATGTCTTTGCCTCGTATCTGGTGCTGGACGCCAACGGGAACGTTCTGAAGACACGGACCTTCAATGAGGGTCCAAAAAACAAGTTTAACACTATCAAACCCACCCGCGACGGCGGCGCGATCATCGTGGGCGGGACCAGTATGCGGGAGCAATTCCCCAGCGAAGATACCTGGATCGTCAAGCTGAACGCTGACGCGGAAGTAGCGTGGATGAGAATCTGGAACAGCTATGGACGCTATGACGGTGCCTATGACGTCGTGCAGATGCCTGATGATAGCTATGTGGTGGCGGCTTACTCCCAGGTGTATCAGACGCCGGAAATGAACTTTGACAATTTCTGGGTGATAGGGTTGAGCAGTGCTGGGGATATGTTGTGGTCGCGTACCTGGGGCGGCCCGGACAATGACGATCCTGTGTCGGCGATCTTGACCTCCGATGGAGGGGTTGTGCTGGCCGGCTTCCGGGACGCCGTTTCCTGGCCCCTGGACATGATCCCCGGCCCGGCGGATTTCGATGTGATCAAGATGACGGACCGTAGTGTACAGAACGTCCTTCCCTTGCTCTTCGGCAAAGCCCCCGCGCTCCGGCATTGATCGGAGGGTCGGCCGGCCCCAGCGTGACCAGCGTCACCTCCGGCCGGCATAGAAGCCGCAGGCGCGGCGCCCCCAGGCCCTCCAGCCCCACGCCGCGGCTGACATACAAATGCGTGCGCCCCTCCCGATACCATCCCATCTCATACCGCTTGCCCAGACGCGAGGAGGTGATCAGCGCGCCGTACAGCGGTAGTCGAATCTGGCCGCCGTGCGTGTGCCCGCACAGGTAGAGGTCAATGCCCAGTTCCACAGCCGCCGGCATCAGGTCCGGCGAATGATACAGCAGGATGCGGTACGCGTTCACCGGCAGGGAGGCGCACAGCCGGCGCAGGCGTTCGCCATCGCGCAGGATGTCATGACTGCAGTCCATACCGATGATGGCCAGCCGCCGGCCGCCGGCCTCCAGCAGGTGTACCTCGTCGCGGAGCAGGCGCACCGCCAGGTCGGGAAACAGGCCGGCCGAATTGCGGTCCACCGGCGGACTGCCCAACACTGCATACACACCCAATGGGGCCGACATGCCGGCCAGCAGACGGCGCGCATCGGCATGGGCCTGGGGGTCATCCACGTTCGAGAGGTTCACGTAATCCCCGGTCAGCAGGATCAGGTCGGGCCGCAGTTGGCGCGCCAGCTCCAGGACCTGTTCCTCGCGCCGGCCCCAGCGTTCCACATGCAGGTCGCTGATGTGCAGGATGCGCAGAGGTGGAGCATCGGGTGGGAACGCCGGCGCGTCCAGGGACGACTGCGTCACCTCCACCCGCCGCGGCTCGACCCAGGCCCCCCATGCCAGGAGCACGGCGGCCAACAGCTCGATGCCGGCCAGCAGGGCAAAGGCCGGCGCCGCTCCCCACCATCGAACGAGCAGGCCGGCCAGGAACGCCGCTGTCCACCGGGGGATTTGCAGGATGACGAATTGGGAGCCGAAAGGACCGAACGCCAGGCCCATGCGGGGCTGGGCGAGCAGGACGAACGCATCCCACAGGGCTACCGCCGCCAGCAGGAGCAGGAGCCGGGGCGCCCACGCGCCGGCGCCCAAAGCCTGCCAGCTCATCGCCATCAGGCCACTGCCGGCCAGGGCAACGCCGGCCACGGCCCACGGCGGCCAGCCGGCCGGCGCGTTCAGCGCCACCAGCACCTTGTGGAGCCAGCGCTTCTCCAGCGCGTCCTCCGCACGCCGCAGGGCATAGGCGTACGGGTCATCCTCCGCCGGCAGGAGGGGGGATATGGGCCGTGAGGGCGAACGCTCCATATCCATCACCACCGTCCGCTCATACCAGCATCCCGATGGAGAAGAGGATGCTGAACCAGAGCGTCAATTGGGCGGTGCCGGCCAGGGCGCGGTTCAATGCCGGCCCGTCCGTAGTGGCGTACAGGGTGCGCGTCAGCCCCACCGCCTTGGGGATCGTGAGCCAGGGGAGCAGGACGCCGGCGGAGAAGCGCCCCATGCCCCACAGGATGACGGGCACGGCATAGGCCAGGATCAGCAGGCCGATGAACTCCAGGCGGGTGCCGGCCGGCCCCAATAGCACCGCCAGCGTGCGCTTCCCCACCCGGGCATCGGTCTCGATATCCCGATAATTGTTCACCACCAGGATATCCGTGATGAGCGCGCCCAGCGGCACTGCCACCAACAGCACCAGAGGGTAGAACTGCAGGGCCTGGACGTAATAGGTCCCACTGACGGCTACCAGTCCGAAGAAGATGAAAACGAAGAGGTCCCCCAGGCCGTACGAGCCGAAGGGGAACGGTCCCCCGCTGTAGGCCAGGGCCGCCAGGATGGAGGCCAGGCCAATGGCCAGCACCGGCCAGCCGCCCCGCACCACCAGGTACAATCCGATGAGCGCCGTCAGGCCGAACACGACGATGATGCCGGCCCGCAGGGACGCCAGGGGGATCAGGCCGCTGGCCGCCACGCGCGGCGGCCCTTTGCGATCCGGCGTATCAATGCCGCGCAGATGGTCGAAATAATCGTTGGCCAGGTTGGTGCCGATCTGGATCAGCAGGGCATCGGCCAGCGCGGCCAGCGCCGGCCAGAAGGAGAACCTGCCATCGGCCATCGCCAGCGCGATGCCGACGATCACAGGGGAGATCGCCGCCGGCAGGGTGCGGGGCCGTGCGCCCATCACCCAGGCCTGCCAGCGAGGAAGGGGTTGTGCTGCCGAAGGTTCGTCCGCCATATGGTATGGTCCTCGCACAGGGTTCACGAGACAAAGAGCCAGGGGGCCAGCCGGCGCTCCAGCCAATCGGCCAGATAGTATAAACCCAGGCCGAGCAGGCTCATGGCCACCACGCCGGCATACATCTCCGCATAGGCCACCCGGCTCCAGCTCTCCACCATGATATAGTAGCCCAGGCCGCTGGTGGTGGCAAAGCTCTCCGCCAGGAACAGCACTGCCACCGCCGTGCCAATGCTCAGGCGCAGGGCGGTCAGGATGGCCGGCACCGATGCCGGCAGATAGACGAAGCGCAGGAGCGCCAGCCGGCCGGCGCCCAGCGAGCGCACGCTCATGATCAGCTCGGGACGAATGGCGCTGGCCTGGTCCCGCACCACCACCAGCACCTGGAAGAACAGGATGACAACGATGAGCGCGATCTTGCTGGCGTCCCCGATCCCCAGCAAAAGGAGGAACACGGGCAGGAAGACGACCTTGGGGATAGGATAGCCGATGTACAGCAGGGGAGAAAAGATGCGGTTCAGGCGCGGGCTTTGGCCCAGGGCCAGGCCGGCCGGCACCGCCAGCACCAGGGAGATGGCGATGCTGACCAGCACGCGGTAGGTGCTGATGAGCAAATGTCGGGTCAGCCGGCCGGCGATCAACTCGCGGCCGAAGGTGTACAGCACCACCGCCGGCCCGGGCAGGATGGGGCGGTTCACCAGCCAGGCCAGCACCTGCCAGATAATGATGGTGAGCAGAAGGCCAATGCCGAGATCACGCCAGCGCACCGCATCACCTCCGGACCGCCGGCGCCAGCATTTCCCGCAGGCGCTGGGTCATCTCCCAGAACTGCTGGCTGGCGCGGAAAGCGGGAGAGCCGGCGCCCGGATTGTCCACCACCACGGCCGACTCGTTGGGCGGCGCATGGAGCACCAGGATTTTGCGCCCGAGGAACACGGCCTCCTCGATATTATGCGTGACCACGATAGTGGTGACCCCCAACTCGGCCTGGAGCTGGACCATCAGCGTCTGCAGGTCCTCACGGGTCAGCGCGTCCAGCGCGCTGAATGGCTCATCCATGAGCAGGAGATTGGGGCGCAGGGCGAGGGTGCGGGCGATGGCCACCCGCTGGCGCTGGCCGCCGCTGACCTGGTTGGGGTAATGATGGCGCAGGTGGTAGATATCCAGCCGTTTGAGCCAGGCGTCGACTTCGGAGAGGGGGAGGGCCGGCGGGTATGGCCGCGGGGCGTCCCTGGGCGAGCGCTTGCGGGCGTAAAAGTGTCCCATGCGCACGCCCAGGGCGGCGTTCTCCCACACAGTGGCCCAGGGCAGGAGGCCGTGGTCCTGCAGGATGAGGCCGATGCTGGCGCGCGGGCGCGGCACCGGCTGGCCCTCCACCAGCACGGTGCCGGCCGTGGGCTGGCGCAGGCCGGCGAGCAGATACAGCAGGGTGCTCTTGCCGCACCCTGACGGCCCAATCACCGCCCAGGCCTCCCCCTGCTCCACCTGCCAATGAAAGCCTTGGAAGATGGGCGGCTGTTGGGGATGATAGGCGAATGTCACATCGTCCAGCAGGACGATGGGATCGCTCATGATGCGCAGTACCTCTACTTCCGGAAGCTGGCGTCGACGAGCTGGTCATAGGCAAGGGGCTTCTGGATCAGCCCCTTGTCCAGCGCCCACTGCACCACGTCCGCCACCTGCGCCTCGCTGGGCAGTTCCTTCTCCGGATACGTGGGCAGGGTGTAGCGCCCCTGCAGGGCCTCGGGGACGCGCGCCGTCTGGATCAGGATATCCCGGTACTTGTCCGGGTTCTGGTTGAGGGCCTGCACCGCCTTATCATACGCCCGCAGGAAGGCCTTGATGGTGTTGGGGCGATCCTTCAGCACCTCGGTGCGGAAGCTGATGACGCTGTGCGAGACTTCCGGATAGGCGGTGTCGTCAATGGCGACGCCGGCCCCCTGCAGGATCGCCAGCGAGGCAAAGGGGTCGGGCAGGACAGCCGCCTTCACCTGCCCGCTCATCAGCAGTTCAAAGCGCACCGGAATCTTGGGCACGTTGGTGAAGCGGATATCGCCGGCAGACAGGCCGGCATGCTGGAGCACACGGTCCGCCACGTAATGCACCACGGTGTTCTCGCCGATGGCGATCTCCACCCCCTTCAGCCCCTCCACATCGGTAATGCCGCTGTTCGGCGCGGTGACGATGTAGAACAGGGGCTGATTGGGGAAGGGTCGGCGGGCCGTGGTCACGATCTTGACCTGCACACTGCCGCCGGCGTTGGTCAGCAGGGTGGTCAACACCTCATTGAGCTGACCGTCCAGGCCGCCCGACTGGATGAGCGCATCACGCTCCGTGCCGCTGGCGACCGGCACCAGTTCCACCTGGATGCCCTCCTGGGTGAAAAAGCCCTCCTGCTGTGCCACGTACATCGGCACCACGTCGGCGATGGGGAGGACGCCGATCTTGAGGGTCTTGGGTTCGGCGGATTTGCCCGGCAGGGCACAGCCGGCGGCCGTAATGGCCAGCAGTACCATCACCAGAAATGGGGCAAACCAACGACGATGATGCATCATCTTGCTCCTCCTTCACCTGTGGGAGATTGGAAACCTTCGCACACGGCGGAACGTGCGCGCAAAGTGTACCACAAAGGTTCCTCTTTTTGGAAATCCAGATAGGGCGGAAATCAGGGCCGGCCGTCAAGGGGACAGCCGGCCCGACGCCCATACTGCCGGGAGGGTGGGAAAGGTCATGAAACATGGTATGCCAGTTGACAGCCGCGCCCATCCATGCTATAGCTCAAGGGGCACAGCCAGGAGAGGTATCATCGTGAAGCCCTTACGAGGAACGGAGCTTAAACGCTTCCTGCGTGCACAGCCAAAACCGCGCCGGCAGTTGGCGCTGGTACTGCAGAGCGTGGCCTACCCGGTCAACGTCGGTTCCATTTTCCGCATCGCCGACGCCTGCCGTGTGCAGGAACTGCTCCTGACCGGCATCACCCCCACGCCGCCGCACCCCAAAATCACCAAGGTGGCGCGCGCCAAGGACCAGCGGGTGCCCTGGCGCTACCTGGAGCGGGCGGAAGACGCGGTGATGGAACTGCGGCAGGCCGGCTATCACGTCGTCGCCCTAGAGCTGACCGATGCCAGCCGGCCCTATTACGCCTACCCCTACCCGGACAGGGTGGCCGTGGTCGTGGGGAACGAGGACCACGGCGTGACGCGAAGCGTGCTGGAGCTGTGCGATGGGGCGGTCTTTGTGCCCATGTTCGGCAAAGGGCGCTCGCTGAACGTGCACGTGGCCCTGGCGGTGGTCTGCTATCATATCCTGGTCAGCTCCCTGCCGGCATAGCTCAGCGCTGGAGCAGGGGCATCCACACCCGATTCCCCCAGACGATCCATTCATACGCGCCGATGTCGGCGGCCAGCCCCTGGGGGCGGGGAACGCCGTCGAAATCCACCGCCGGCGCCCAGGCGGTACTGCCGGCGTCAATGGCCGGCGAGTCGGGGCGCAGATGATAATCCCTCGCCGCTGGATCGCGAAATGCCGGGTCAATGGAGGCGCTGTGCCGGCCGTTCCCCGTCTCGATGTACCACAGGCCGGTGTTCAGGTCCAGCCGGCTGTAGTCCACCCGGCTGGTGAACGCCGCCTGAATCTCCGAATCCTCCCGGCTGTAGTACAGGTTGTG
>JAPWUQ010000061.1 GCA_028275445.1 Anaerolineae bacterium
CCGAGCATGCCGCCGCCGGCCGGCACGATGAAGTCAATGCCGTGCTCCTGGATCAGGACCTCGGCCAGGCCGGGGTACATGCCGGCGGCCGGCATGGGCCACGCCCGCTTGATATGATAGAAAGGCGCCCGCAGGGTCTGGGAGGTGCGCAGTTCTTCCTCGACCGAACAGACCTGCAGGCTGGACCACAGGGACGGCGTCAGCATCATGTCCGCGCCGCACAGCCGCGCCAGCTTGGCCAGGGCGACGTAGCTCATGGTCGGGAGCATGCCCAGCATGTGCGAGACATGCCAGAGGATGGGCACGTTGATCTCGGGGTCGCTGGCGATGACCTTCAAGGTTGAGAGACCGACGGGGTAGGCGAGGAGCAGGCCGGTCGCGCCCAGCTTCACGGCGCGGCGGGCCTTCTCATGCACGCGGTCCACCTCATCGGTGATGCTGACCATGTACAGCGTCTTATGGCCGGTCTCACGCTCCGCCTTTTCCAGCGCCTTGAGCACCGCTTCCAGGCGGGCCTCGAAGGGGCAGTTCTCCAGCTCACTGCACATCTCATCGTCTTTGCATAGATCGGCCCCGCCTAGGGCGGTCTGATACACCTGGTTGGCGGTTTCCTCCGGCGTCATGCCCATCTTGGGCTTGATGATCTGCAGGACGAGCGGCCGGCCGTACACCCCCAGCTTCTCCCGCAGGCCCTCGATGCCGAATTTCGGGCCGCTGAATTTCTTAGCGATGGCTTCAGGGATGAAGACGTCCAGCAGGCGCACCTTGTCGCAGAAGGCGAAGATGTTGCCGGAGATGGAAAGGAGCATCATCGGCACATTGACGTTCACGTCCCAGGCCGCGGTGGGGAAGGCCAGTTGGATCACGGCGCGGCGTGTGCCCGGCGGGGAGGGGATTTCGTAATAGCCCAGCACTTTACTGCACAGGCGCTCCCGGACCTCGGGCGTCTCTTCTTTGATGTCCATCCAGGTGGCGGTGGAGCCTTCCAGGGCGAGGCGTTGGACCTGGCCGAGGTGATCGATGAAGTCCCAGTCCGGCCGGCTGTCCTCGATGTAGTAGGTGCCCACGACAAAGTGGTCCTGGTCCAGGCTCTCCCACATGTAGTTGAACATGTGTGGGTCGTACAGTTCTTTTACCATCGGATATGTTCCTCCGTGAAAATGAAATGATATGAATGCCTGATCGCTATCCCAGCAGGGCTTCGCGCAGCATGGCCGAAGCCTCCATGGCGTCGCCGCGGGCGATCACCGCCGCGATGCGCTCGCGCCCGATCTTGTCCAGCAGTCCATGCAGTCCCTGGATCCAGCGGATGCTCTCGCTGGCCGCCCGCACCCCATCCTCGCGGTAGGGGAAGATGTCCAGCGCGTACCATCCCTGGTAGTTCAGGCGGTCCAGCCAGTAGAGCAGTTCCAGCATCTCGATGGTGTGCACGGAACCGACGGTCATGTCGTCGTCCCACAGGCGCCAGTTGTCGTTGAAATGCATGTAAAAGAGCTTATTGCCGAAGTAGTGGAGCAGGGCGGCGGACTCGGCGGCGTTCTCGTAGGCCATGAGGGCGTGGCCGACGTCAATCATGGCGCCCACGTTGGGCTTGTTCACCTTCTGGAGCAGGAGCAGGGTTTTGCCGACGGTGGCGATGAAGCAGTGGGTGCGGGGTTCCTTGGGTTTATACTCGATGGCGATTTTGACATCGGGCAGATATTCGGCGCATTCGATGGTGCCCTCGATGATGCGGTCCCATGCGGCGAGGAAATCGGCCTGGAAGGGATAGTCGTAGCCGTCCTGGCCGAACCAGAGGTCTACGATCTCGCAGTGCATCTGTTTGGCCCATTCCATGGATTTTTTGACCTCATGGATGGCCTGCCGGCGGATCTCCGGGTCGTTCGAGGCAAAGGACCCCCAGCCCCATTTGGCGGATGCCCAGATGTCGGGTGTGACGCAGGTGACCTCCAGGCCGGCGTCGCGGATCTGGCGGTACACGCGCTCGACGTTGTCATCGTTGACATGCCAGAAACCCACCACCTCGACCCCGGTCAGGCCCTCCACCCGGGTGGCGGCCTGGATCAGCTCCTCCGTCGTGAGACGTTTGCCGTAACCGGACAGCACATACCGGTCGGCGCAGGCGTTGAAGGTGTTGATGTTGGCCGAAAAACGCAGTTTGGCAGGCATTCCCGTTCCTCCTTTCCCAGCGCGCGGGGCGCGCGGTCATGATGGCCGGCCCTTCAGCGGGGTCGGGTCAGCGAAGCCTTGAACTCGTAGCGGTCGCCGCGCCACACCGCCTCCAGGTATTCCACTGGCTCGCCGGTGGCGGCGTAGGAGACGCGCTCCATATACAGCACGGCGGTACAGGGCTTGACCTGCAGGAGCTTGCGCTCCTCGGCGGTGGCACAGCGGGCGCGGATGACCTGTTCTCCGCTCCACAGGCGGAGCTTGTAGCGCGTTTCCAGCAGTTGATAGAGGGAAGCGGATAGGTCGTTGCTTTCCAGGTCAGGACAGAGGCGTGCCGGCAGATAGGATGTCTGGATGCTGATCGGTTCATCGTCCACCAGGCGCAGGCGGCGGAGCTGGTAGCACAGGTCGTTTTCTGCGAGGGCCAGGGCGGAGGCGACTTTGGCCGGCGGGACCATCTTCTCGAGAGAGATGACCCTGGTGGTCAGGTTCCAGCCGCGCGCCCGCATGTACTCGGTGGTGGAGACCAATTGGGTCACCTCTTGCCCGACGCGTCGGGCGACCGCGAAGGAACCCTTGCCTTTTTCCTTGTAGATCCATCCCTCCCGTTCCAGGATTTCCAGGGCGCGCCGGACCGTGGTTCGCGTGATGCCGTGCAAGGTGGCCAGCTCGTTTTCGGATGGCAGGCGCCATTTTTCGCCGGGTGGTGGCGTGGCGATCTGGCGTTTCAGTATCTCGGCGAGCTGGATGTAATAGGGTACGGCGCTGTTTTTGTCAATCAGTTCCATGGTTGGTCCTGCTGAGTGCAGGGACAGGGGCCGGCTGTCTTGGTGCACTTATGTACTTGTGTACACAAGTAATCATACCACGGATCGCCGCGTTTGTCAAGTTGGCCTGATTCTCGAAATGTTGCGGGAAACGTGAAGATGTGTCACAATTTCAGCCGGCCGGCGCATACTGGAGCAGGGGGTGCACATTCGCCGTGGATTGGGAACGCTTCCCGCACCGCCGTTATAACCCGCTGACCGACGAGTGGGTGCTGGTGTCTCCCCAGCGCACGCGCCGGCCGTGGGCCGGCCAGGTGGAGCGTCCGCCGGCCGTCTCGCGCCCCGCCTATGACCCGCACTGCTATCTCTGCCCGGGCAACTTGCGCGCCGGCGGCATCCGCAATCCCCACTATGAAGGCACGTTCGTCTTCACCAATGATTTTCCGGCGCTGGAACCCGAGACCCCTATGGGGGAGATCGCACCGCATCCTTTGCTGAGGGCATGTGGGGAGCGCGGCACCTGCCGCGTGATCTGCTTCTCCCCGCGGCATGACCTCACCCTGGCCGAGATGCCGGTGCCGGCTATCCGCCAGGTGGTGGACGCCTGGGTCGAACAGGTCATGGAGCTGGGCCGGCGGTACCGCTGGGTGCAGGTGTTCGAGAACAAGGGCGAGATGATGGGAGCGTCCAATCCGCACCCGCACGGCCAGATTTGGGCCAGTGACGGACTGCCGACCCTGCCGGCGAAGGAGGACGCCGCCCAGCGCTCCTACCTCTCCGCTCACGGCCGGCCGCTCCTGCTGGATTATGCCGAACTGGAGCTACAGCGCCAGGAGCGGCTGGTGGTTTGGAACGAGGACTGGCTGGTCGTGGTGCCGTTCTGGGCGGTATGGCCGTTTGAGACCATGCTGCTTCCCCGCCGGCACGTGCGCCATCTGGGAGAGCTGGGGCCGGCGGAACGGGATTCCCTGGCAGATATCTTGAAGCGCCTGCTGGTGCGCTATGACAACCTGTTCGAGGTGCCCTTTCCCTATTCCATGGGATGGCACGGCGCGCCGCTGGACCCTGCCTATCCGCACTGGCAGTTGCACGCCCATTTTTATCCCCCGTTACTGCGTTCCGCTCTGGTGCGGAAGTTCGTGGTGGGGTATGAGATGCTGGCGGAGCCTCAGCGCGACCTGACGCCGGAAGAGGCGGCATCCCGTCTGCGCGCCCTGTCGGAACGGCACTATCTGGAAAGGACGGGAGAGAAAGGGGATACTGATGGACCCACGACAGCGTGCCATTAACGCGTTTCAGCGCCGGTTCGCCGGCGGGCCGGCCTGGCTGGTGCGCTCCCCCGGCCGGGTCAATCTCATCGGTGAGCATACCGATTACAATGACGGCTTTGTGCTTCCCATGGCGATTGACCGCGCCATCTGGGTCGCCATGCGCCCGCGCCAGGACGATATCGTGAACGTGCTGGCGCTGGATTTCGGCGAAGAGGCTGGTTTTCGCCTTGCCCAACTGGAAAAGGGCGGGCCGGCCTGGTCGGAGTATCTCAAAGGTGTCGCCTGGGCCTTGTCAGAAGCCGGCTATCCGCTCTGCGGGTGGGAGGGGGTCATCGCCGGCGATCTGCCCATCGGCGCCGGCTTATCCTCCTCCGCCGCGCTGGAGATGGCGGTGGCAAAGGCTTTTTCCACGGCCGCCGGCTGGCCTTGGGATGTGAAAGAGATGGCTTTGCTCGGACAGAAGGCGGAGAATCAGTGGGTGGGGGTGCAGTGCGGCATTATGGACCAGATGATTTGCGCCGGCGGCAGGGCCGGCCATGCCATGCTGTTGGACTGCCGGACGCTCGCCTTCACCCACGTTCCGCTCCCGCCGGATTGCGTCGTGGTGGTGCTCGATACGGGCACCCGTCGGGGGCTGATGAATTCGGCGTACAACGAGCGCCGTGCGCAGTGCGAGGAAGCGGCACGAATAATGGGCGTGCCGGCCCTGCGGGATGCGGCGCCGGACGAACTGGAGCGGTGGGCCGGCCGGCTGGACCCTGCGGTGTATCGGCGGGCGCGGCATGTGGTGGGGGAAAATGCCCGCACCCTGCAGGCGGCGGAGGCCATGCGCAGGGGGGACGCGCCGGAGCTGGGCCGGCTGATGAACGCCAGCCATATCAGCCTGCGGGATGATTTCGAGGTCACCGGGCCGGCGCTGGATGCCATGGTGGAATGCGCCTGGGAGCATCCGGCCTGTCTCGGTGCGCGCATGACCGGCGCCGGCTTCGCCGGCTGTGCCATTGCCCTGGTGACCGCGGCCGGCGCCGGCGATTTCGTGGAACAGGTCGCGGCCTGCTACCGCCGGCGCACCGGGCTGGAACCGCAGGCGTATGTGTGCGCCGCCAGCGCCGGCGCCAGCGCGACCAGCGCTTGACAATATCAGGATTTTCCCATATATTGGGTGCAAAAGTGAGAAACTGCACGTTCTCCGAGTTGCAGGGCCTACGGCCGGTGGGCTATGGACTGCAACCGCAGTACCTCAACGGCGAGGTCAAAGGTGAAGATGGAAACGTCTTCGCCCCCCGTATTTGGAAAGGAGAACGCCTTGTGTGCTGATACCAGCCGGCGTCTCCTTTGCGAAGACGTCGGTTTCTTTTTGCCGGCGACAGCGCCGCCGGCCAGCCAGCACAGGAGGAAGCCGCCATCGATACGCTTCTGCAAGGTCTGCGTCAAGCCGTTCACCTCATCCTGAGCCTGGACCCGGAAGTCCTGGAAATCGCCGGCCTTTCCTTGCGCGTCTCCGGCACAGCGCTGGCCATCAGCGTCCTGCTGGGGGTGCCGTTGGGCGCGGCCCTCGGACTGCGGCGCTTCACGGGATGGTCCTTCCTGCGGCTGATGCTGTACACAGGGATGGGACTGCCGCCGGTGGTGGTCGGCCTGTTCGTCTATATCCTCCTGTCGCGCAACGGCCCCCTCGGCGCGCTCAATGCCGCCCTCATCCCGCGGCTTTTCACGCCGGCGGCCATGATTACGGCCCAGACGCTCATCATTTTCCCCATCGTCACCGGCTTTACCATGGCGGCACTGCTGGGGGTAGACCCTTTGCTCCGGCAGCAGCTTCTCTCCCTGGGCGCCACTCCCTGGCAGGCGACCCTGACGCTTCTGGTGGAGGCGCGCGCCGGCATCGCCGCGGCGGTGGCGGCCGGCCTGGGCAGGGCGCTGGCGGAGGTGGGCGCGGTGATGATGGTGGGCGGCAACATCGCCGGCGAAACCCGCGTGCTCACCACCGCGATCGTGCTGGAGACCAGCAAGGGCAATTTCGACGTGGCTATCGCCCTGGGGCTGATCCTGCTGGCCATGGCGCTGGTCATCAACTTCGTGATCCTCCAGCTTGAGGAAAGGTTCTTCCGCCCATTATGAGCGAGGCCATCTTTCGACTGCGCAACCTGCGAAAGGAATACCAGCGGAGGCTCGTGCTGGATATCTCCTATCTGGAAATATACCGCGGCGAAATCCTGGTGGTGGTGGGGCCCAACGGTTCCGGGAAGAGCACGTTACTGCGCCTGCTGAATTTTTTGGAGCCGGCCACATCGGGCGAGATCGAGTTCATGGGGCATTCCATCCCGCCCGGCGCGCCGGTGGGCCTGCATCTGCGCCGGCAGGTGACCATGGTCTTCCAACAGCCGGCCCTGCTCAACCGCTCGGTCCTGGCCAACGTGTCCTACGGCCGGAAGGTGCGGGGCATGCCGGCCCAGAACGGCGCGATGACGCGCTTGCTGGAGCGGCTCGGCCTGGCCTCGCTGGCCGGCAGTCATGCCCCCAACCTCTCGGGCGGCGAACGACAGCGTGTCGCCCTGGCGCGGGCGCTGGCGTTCCAGCCGGCGGTGCTCCTGCTGGACGAGCCTACGGCCAATCTGGACCCTTACAACGTCAGCCTCATCGAGGGGCTGATCCGGGACCTGAATCGCGAGCAGGGCACGACGATGGTGCTGGTCACGCACAACGTCTTTCAGGCGCGCCGGCTCGGCCATCGCGTGGCGTTCCTGCTGAACGGGCAGGTGGTGGAGATCGCGCCGGCGGAGCAGTTCTTCACCGCGCCGCAGGATGCCCGCACCCGCGCCTTCCTCAATGGGGAGCTGGTTTGGTGAGCTTCCCGCACTCTCTATCACTGGAGCACACCATGCGCCGGCGAAATGCTTTTGCCCTCCTTCTGCTCCTGCTAGCAATCACACTCACGGGATGCGGCTCGCGGTCCGCTCCGCCGGCCGGCAGTGCCTCCTGCACCTCCATTATCCTGGCGACTACCACCAGCACCGAGAACTCCGGCCTGCTTGACTATCTCCTGCCCCACTTTCAACGCCAGACCGGCATATCGGTCAAAGTAGTGGCGGTGGGCACCGGCCAGGCGCTGAAGCTGGGGGAGGATGGCAACGCGGACGTCCTGCTGGTGCATGCGCCGGCGTTGGAGGAAGCTTTCATGGCCGCCGGCTACGGCGTGGACCGCCAGCCGGTGATGTACAACGATTTCGTCATCGTGGGGCCGGCGAGCGACCCGGCCGGCATCCGCGGCCTGCGGACCGCCGTCGAGGCGTTTCAGCGGATCGCACGAGCACAGGCGGTCTTTGTATCGCGCGGGGATGAGTCCGGGACGCATGTTAAGGAGAAGGAGGTCTGGCAGGCCGCCGGCATTACGCCGGCGGGGGAGTGGTACCGCTCCGTCGGTCAGGGCATGGGGCCAACCCTGACCACTGCCGCTGAGATGGGAGCATATACCCTTTCCGATCGCGCCACGTTCCTCACCATGAAGGCAAACGGCCTGGCGCTGGAGATGCTGGTCGAGGGGGATAAGACTCTCCGGAATCCTTATTCGGTGATCGCTGTCAATCCCCAGCGCTATCCGCAGATATGCTATGCCGGCGCGAAGGCATTTATCGAATGGATCACGTCTTTGCCGGCGCAGGAGCGGATCGCTTCCTTCGGGCAAGAGATATACGGCCAGTCCATCTTTTTCCCTGATTCGACAGCGTGGCGGCAGGCGCACCCGTAGCGGGTGCCTGACGACAAGGGCCTTATTCGTAGCGGTTGTGGTAATATTCCGAGGTGCGGCGGCTGGATGAGGCTGTGCCAGAGGCCGGCTTCAGGGGTGCCTGGATGCTGTATCCACTGCGGGAGCGCACCTGCGGCTGGATCTCCCGATGTTCGGGACACTCGGTCCAGTACAACTGCTGGTAGAGGAAGACCAGCAGGTCTTCCTTATAGGCCGCCAACTCTGCGGACAGCGCCCAGTAAATGCGGGTGCCACACCCGCGGGGGCAGACGAGGACGCCCGTCAATGGGGGTTGAGCTTCATCGCCGGCGATGCGTTTCATCCAATCCGCCAGGTCCTCCTCGAGCGGCTCCCGCGTGACAAGAATGGCGGCGCGTTCCGTGATGATCACTTGGGTTGCTCCTTGCCACATGTTCAATTCAGACCACCATGGAATCCCTCAAGGCTGGAAAGCTACCGCCGGCGCGATATGGATCGCCTGCCGCGCACACCTCCATTATACGAGCGGCAGGGCAGTGACGTCAATGCTTATGTCTAGTCTTTAAGCTTAAGAAGCCTGATTGCCTCGTGGGGGGAGTAGGGTGATAGGTCCTGGTCGGAGCGCGAGGGGATTATCCAGCCGGCGCATGCTGGCCCTGCTGACCGGCGTATTGGCCGGCGTGTTCCTCATGGGAAGGCTCTTGCGGCGGAAAGCCGAGCTTCCCTACCGCCGGCTGTGGCGGTCCGCGTTGGCGGAGTCTTTCGGCATGCCGGCGGCCGGCGCGATCGTGGGGTCCGCCGGCGAAGAGTATCGGCGGTTGATCCTCCATCAGCCCTGTCCGCGCCATCCGGTGCTGGCATATCATCTGCGCTGGCAGATTCTGCCGGCGCTGGCGCTGTACACCGCGCTGCGCCGGCACGGCGTGGAGCAGTCCCGGGCGCTTCGAGAGGTCGAGCGCCTGGCCTGGCGGGAAATCGGGCCGCTGTATCAGCGCGCCATCGGCTGGCTCAAGGCGGTTCCCGACCCATTCCCGACGTGGCGCGTGCTGGTGCGGCTGGCTATGCGCACCATTTTCCCGCCGGCCGGCTGGCGCACCCTGCCGGCTGTGGATGATGGCATCTGCTACGGGTTCGATGTGGTGGGATGCTGGTACCATGAAGCGCTCACGGCGCTGGGTGCGCCGGAGCTGACAGCGGTGTTCTGCAAGATGGACGATTATCTGGCGGGGCTGGTGCCGGCGCCGATCGGGTGGTCCAGGCAGGGGACCATCGGCACGGGCGCGGAGCGGTGCGATTTCCGCTGGTGCCGGCGACCCGCTAGCCGGCAATCCTGAAGACCGGCCCATCCCGGCAGACAAGCTGGTCGCCGCAGGTGCAGGAGCCGCACACGCCGATGCCACAGCGCATGTAGGCCTCGCGGCTGAGCTGTGCCGGCAGGTGATATTGTCGGGCAAGCGCCTCCAGCGCGTCGAGCATGCCGGCCGGCCCACAGGCGTATAGCGCGTCCGGCCGGAGGCTTGTCAGCAGTTCCTCGACGGCCTGCGGCGCCAGCCGCGGCGGCTGGCTATCGGAGCCGTCATCGGTGCAGGTGTAGACCTCACAGCCGAGCGTGCGAAACTCGTCCACCAGGAGCAGGTGCTGGCGCGATCGCGCCGCCACCAGCACTGCTACGCGCCGGCCTTCCCCTCGCGCGCGCCGCGCCAGGAAGGCCAGCGGCGCCGCACCATAGCCGCCGGCGGCCAGCAAGAGATGCCGGCCCTCCAGCGTAAATCCCTGCCCGAACGGCCCGCGCAGCCACAGCCGATCCCCCTGACTCAGTTGGTGCATGGCCCGGGTGAAGCGCCCGACCTCCGCCACGGCCAGCGTGACCGGCTGGGCGTTCATCAGGCTGAAGGGCTTTTCGTCAATGCCCGGCAGCCAGACCATGATGAACTGGCCCGGCTCTGCAGTCAGCGAGCCGTCCAGCACGAAGCGCCTGACGGCCGGCGTCTCCTGCCGCACCTCGCGGATGGTCATCGGGAGCGGAAGCTCAGGGTTCCATGTGCCGTCGCGCATGTGCCAGTCCTCGAATTTCGTTGAGGGATGCATATCCATGAGAGGCCAGATAGTCCCGCACCTCCGCGGCGATGCGGGAGAAGACCGCCGGCCCACCCTGGATCACTGCTGAGCCGATGCCCACCGCTGTGGCGCCGGCCATGATCATCTCAATCACGTCGCGCCCGCAGGTCACGCCGCCGGTCCCGATGATGGGCACGCGCAGGTGCGCCCACAGGTCGTATACGATGCGCACGGCGATGGGGCGGATGGCCGGCCCGGAGACGCCCCCGACCCGATTGGCGAGGATGGGCCAGCCGCTTTCAATATCGATCACCATGCCAGGGCCGAGGGTGTTGATGGCGGTGAGACCGTCCGCGCCGGCGGCGACCACGGCCTTCCCGATGGCCACCACGTCCGTGACGTTGGGGGAGAGCTTGACCAGCAGGGGGCGGTCACAGACGGCGCGCGCGGCGCGGGTGACCTCCGCCGCGGCATCGGGGTCGAGGGAGAACGGCCGGCCGAACTCCGCCTCCACATTCGGGCAGGAGATATTCAGCTCTACCAGGTCAGGCGGTACCGCGCAGACCCTGCGGGTTACCTCGGCGAACCCCTTCACTGAGTCGGCGAAGACGCTGGCGATGAGCGGGACGCCCAGGGGCTGGAGCCGCCGGCGCGTTTCCCGGAGGATCTCGACCGCCTCGTCAATGCCCGGGTTCGCCAGCCCGACGGCGTTGATCAGGCCCGGCCCCCAATCCAGCACGGTGGGGTTGGGATGGCCGGCGCGCGGCTCCGGCCCGCAGGATTTGCAGGTCACGGCGCCGGCGCCGTTCTTCGCCACCCGTTCCATCAGCTCAGCGGTCGTGCCCAGGATGCCCGAGGCCAGCACCAGCGGGTTGGGCAGGAGCACGCCGCACAGGTTCACGCGGAGGTCGGGCGAGAGCTGTTCAGCCATGTCAGCACCTTTTGGCGCTCGCCGGCGTCAATCCGGCCGTGCCGCAGGAGGATGTCCAGCATCTGGGTCAGGGTAAGCACCGCGTGCAGGCGCAGGCCGCGCGCTGCCAGGTCCTCGCGGCCGCCGGACTGTCGGTCAATCAGCACCACGACGTCCTCCACGACCAGGCCGGCCTCGGTGAGGGGCTGGATGGCCTCGAACTTGCTGGCGCCGGTGGTGATAAGGTCGTCCAGCACCACCACCCGCTCGCCGGCGTGGTATTCCCCTTCGATGGCCTGGCGGAGACCGTGCTCCTTGACCTCTTTGCGCGGGTAGATCATGGGCCGGCCCGTGCGCAGGGATACCGTCGTGGCGATGGGCAGGGCGGCGTACGGGATGCCGGCGATGCGGTCGAACGTCAGCCCTGCCAGCAGGCGCGCATAGGCGCCGGCGACCTCCTCGAGCAGGCGGGGGTGTGAGGCCAGCCGGCGCAGGTCAATGTATATCGGCGAGACCAGGCCGGACTTCAGGGTGAATTCCCCGAAGCGCACACAGCCGGCGTCGAACAGCCCCAGGGCGATGTGCTCCGCCGGCAGGGAGCCGCGCCGCGCATTGATGCGCTCGCGCAGTTCCAGGGCGGCCTGGCGCGGGTCGGGGGCACCGATGATGCCGCGCGAGGAATTGACGATAAGGCCGAGGCCGTCGGGCCGCAGGCCGGCGTCCAGGCTGGCCTCCAGGTCACCGCCCTGCGCTCCGACGCCCGGCAGTAAGACCCACGTCTGCGGTAGTATCCGGCGCACGGCCCGCAGGCGGTCGGGGTAGGTGGCGCCGACAACAACGCCGACGTTGCCGGCACTGGAGAGGCCGGCGACCATCTCCGCCACCCGCTCGAAGAGGGGCTTCCCCTCACAGGAGAGCATTTGGAGCTGTTCCGCGCCGGGGTTGGAGGTGTGGCACAGCACGAACACCCCTTTGTCCCGGTAGCGGAGGAAAGGTTCCAGGCTGTCGGCTCCCAGGTAGGGGTTGACGGTGACCGCGCCGGCGCCCCACACCTCGAAGGCCGCCCGGGCATAGGCTTCGGCGGTGCTCCCGATGTCGCCGCGCTTGACATCCAGGATGACCGGCACCTCGCCGGCGATGTAGTCAATGGTGCGCTGAAGGGCCTGGAGGCCTTCCAGGCCCAGCGCCTCGTAGAAGGCGAAGTTGGGCTTATAGGCGCAGACCAGGTCGCGTGTCTGGTCAATGATATAGCGGTTGAAGGCAAAGAGGGCATCGGGCCGGCCGCGAAACCGCTCCGGGATATGCTCCATCTGCGGGTCCAGCCCCACGCACACCAGCGATTGATTGCGCAGGGCTGTCTCTTCCAACTGCTGGAAAAACCCCATGGACCTTCTCCTCTGGCTGGATTATGCCTTGCCCAAGACGGCGGCCAGCAGGGCCATACGGATATACATGCCGTTCTCCATCTGGCGGAAGTAGGCCGCACGCGGGTCGTCGTCCACACGCATATCAATCTCGTACACGCGCGGCAGGGGGTGCATCAGGATCATGTCCTTCTTGGCCCTGGACATGACGTCCGGGTCAATCACGTAGTAATCCTTGACCCGCTCGTACTCGTCGGGATCGTCGAAGCGCTCCCGCTGGACGCGCGTCACATAGAGCACATCCACCTCGCCGATGACATCATTCACGTCCTCGAACTCATGATACTTGTGGCCGGACTGGCGGAGCTCCTGCAGGATTTCCTCGGGCATGCGCAGGATGTCCGGCGAGACGAAGTAGAACTCGGTGTCGTATAGGCTGAGCAGGCGGGTGAGGGAATGCACGGTGCGGCCGTACTTCAGGTCGCCGAGCATGGCGACTTTCAGCCCGTCCAGCCGCTTCAGCTCGTCGGCGATGGTGTACAGGTCCAGCAGGGCCTGGGTGGGGTGCTCGCCGGGGCCGTCGCCGGCGTTGATGACCGGTTTGCGCGCCGCCTTGGCCGCGATGGCCGCCGAGCCGATCTCCGGATGGCGGATGACGATGACGTCGCAGTAGCTCTCCAACGTGCGCACCGTGTCGGGGAGCGATTCGCCCTTGGTAACCGAGGAGTAGCGCACCTCGTTGATGGCGATGACGCGGCCGCCCAGGCGCAGCATGGCGGCCTGGAACGATGCGCTGGTGCGGGTGCTCGGCTCATAGAAGAGGTTGGCGAGGATTTTGCCGTCCAGCAGGTTGGCCTTGCCGAAGCGCTTGACCAGGGCGCGCATTTCATCGGCCACGCCCATGATGTAGGTCAGCAGTTGGCGGTTGAACTGCTTCACCGAGATGATGTCCTGCCCGTACAGGCCGTTGTTGACGTTATCCGCCGGCACGGCGGCTTCGCGCGGGTCCTTCATGTCATGCGA
>JAPWUQ010000285.1 GCA_028275445.1 Anaerolineae bacterium
GGGAAAGGGACGATTTGTAATCTTGTTTTGGTGATGCTCTCTTCAAACCCCTGTCTCAGTCACCGCTCCTTGGTGTTTGTCGCGCCTCTTGTGTCTGGAACGCGAAATGTGCGTCACTGTCATGAATCCTGCGCCCCAAGATTTTCCGGAACGGAATTATTTGTCATATGACCAATAAAGTGAGGTTGCGCGATGCGTGAAGAGCAAGCAGGGAATGCAGCGCTGGAAGAGCTTCTGGAACAGGCTTCCCATCAGGGCTACGTCACATATGACCAAATTTTAGAGGTTTGTCCTACCCCGGAAGAGGACAGGGAAGGGCTGGAAGGGTTTTTCGCCCAACTGCACACGCGGCGCATCCCGGTGTACGAGCAAACGGAAG
The DNA here is from genome assembly GCA_028275445.1 of Anaerolineae bacterium. GTDB lineage: Bacteria > Chloroflexota > Anaerolineae > JACIWP01 > JACIWP01 > JACIWP01. The sequence continues at coordinate 380 of JAPWUQ010000285.1, forward strand.
AGCCGGCCGAGCAGGATGCCGTGCTTCACGCCGCTTCGTTCCAGGCAGTGTGGGACGATGACTGGCGGGCTGAGGAATCGGAAGACCTGGACGCCGAGAACCTGGAAGAATACCTGGACGATGGCCCCCTCAGCGACACCGTCACGCTCTACTTCCGCGAGATGAGCCAGTATCCCCTGCTCAGCCCGGAAGAGGAGAAAGAGCTGGCGCGTGCCGTGTTCGAGGGGCGCGTCGCCGCCCAGCGGCTCGCCGGCCAGAACGGCAACCTCAGCGAAGAGGAACGGGAAGCCCTGCGTCAGCTCGTCCAGAAGGGCCGGGAAGCGCGCGATAAGCTCATCCGCGCCAACACCCGCCTGGTCATCAGCGTGGCCAAGCATTACATCGGCCGCGGGGTCCCCTTCCCCGACCTGATCCAGGAGGGCAACCTGGGCCTGATGCGGGCCGTCTCCAAGTTCGACTACCGCCGGGGGTTCAAGTTCTCCACCTATGCCACCTGGTGGATCCGCCAGGCCATCACCCGCGCCCTGGCGGACCAGGGACGGGTCATCCGCCTGCCGGTGCACATGGGCGACCGACTGCGCAAGCTCTTCCGCACCGCGCGCGATATGGAGCAGGAGCTGGGCCGGCCGCCTACTCCGGAGGAGCTGGCAGAGCGCTTGCAAATGCCCGTCAATCGTGTAGAATGGATGCTGCGCATCTCCTCCGACACCCTTTCCCTCCATAAACCGGTGGGGGAGGACGAGGAGAGCGAGCTGGGGCATTTCATTGAGGATACCCAGTCGCCGGCGCCCATGGACGTGGCCAACCGTGAGCTCCTGCGCGAAAAGCTGGAGCAACTGCTCGATACCCTGACACCCAAGCAGGCGCGCATCCTTCGACTGCGATTTGGCTTTGTGGACGGCCGGACGTATACTTTAGAGGAGGTAGGCCGCAAGTTCGGAGTCACGCGGGAGCGCATACGCCAGATTGAGGCGCAGGCGTTGTGCCGGCTCCGCCATCCGCACCGCAGCCGGCAGTTAAAGGGATTCCTGTAATCTTGATGGATTAGGAATCGGACCCGTGACGATGGACCCGGAGGACGAAGACCTGCTCGAAGAGCTTGGCCTGGAGAGCGTGGAGGACGAGGGGCTCCCAGGCGAGTCCTTCGATATGGACGAGGAGCTGGAAGAGGTCGAGGAGGACGAGGCCGAGCTGGAGGAAGCCGGCGACGAAAGCCCCGACCCCATCCGGCTCTATCTGCGCGACATGAGCCGGACCCCCCTGCTCACCCCCGAGCAGGAGGAAGAATTAGCGCGCCGCATGGCCGAGGGGCGGGAGGCCCTGGAGCGGCTCGCCAGCGACGAGCACCTGACTGAGGAGGAACGCCGGCAGTTGGCGGAAAAGGTGCGCGAGGGCAATAAGGCGCGCGACCACCTGATCCGCGCCAACACCCGGCTGGTCATCCAGATCGCCAAGCGCTATCGGGGCTGGGGCATTGCCTTCAGCGACCTCATCCAGGAGGGCAATCTGGGGCTGATGCGGGCCGCCGACAAGTTCGATTACCGCCGCGGCACCCGCTTCAGCACCTATGCCACCTGGTGGATCCGCCAGGCCATCACGCGTGCCCTTTCCGACCAGGGCCGCACCATCCGCCTGCCGGTGCACATCCACGAGGAGATCCGCCGGCTCCATAACGCCGAAGAGCTTCTCAACGACCGGCTCGGCCGCCAGCCCACCGACGAGGAAATCGCCCAGGAGCTTGGCTTGGCCCTCAGCCGCGTGCGCTGGCTGCGCCGCATCGCCCGCCATACGGTCTCTCTGGAAACCCCCATCGGCGAGGATGGCGACAACTCCTTGGGCGATTTCGTGCAGGATGATGACACCTCTTCCCCCACGGAGAAAGCTTCCCAGACACTGCTGAAGCAGGAGGTCGCCAAACTGCTGGAGCACCTGAAGCCGCGCGAGGCGGAGATCATCCGCCTGCGCTTCGGCTTCGTGGACGGCCGCAGTTATACGCTGAAAGAGGTGGGGGAGAAGCTGGGCATCACCCGGGAGCGGGTGCGGCAGATCGAGTCCAAGGCCCTGCGCCGGCTGCGCCACCCCTCCCGCAGTCAGCGCGTCCGCGATTTCATCCAGAAGTGATCCCCCTCAGAGATACTCGCGGCGCCCGCGCTCCTTCAACTGTTCCACGATATGTCTCACATCCTGCGCCCGATCGCGCGGGCAGATGAGCAGGGCATCGCCGGCATCCACCACGATCATCTCGTTCAGCCCGATGACGGCGATGAGCCGGCCGGCGCTGTAGATAAAGCTGTTGCGCGTGTCCAGCGCCTCCACGTCCCCCGCCAGCACATTCCCCTGCTCGTCCGCCGGCAGGATGTCCAGCAGGGCCGCCCAACTCCCGATATCGCTCCAGCCAATATCCACCGGGATGACCACCACGTCGCGGGCATGCTCCATCACGCCGAAGTCAATGGTCTGCGCCTGGATGGCCGGCCA
>JAPWUQ010000063.1 GCA_028275445.1 Anaerolineae bacterium
GCCTACTTGTCCGAGTGCCGGCGATGCCCAAACGTCCCTTTACGTCATGCGCATAGTGCGGACCTGCACGCCGGGTGTCTGGTACGACCTGTATCTCAACGGCAATGATACCCCTTCCGAGTTTCTCACCATCTCTCAGGGCCGTACCGTTGCCTTTGATGCGCTGGTGGTGGGGCGTAGCGATGGCGGCGAATCCGCCGGCTACAATATCCGGGGGGTCGTGGAGAACGTCGGTGGCATGGTGAGTTTCATCGGTACACCCGTGGTGTCCGCTCTTGGCGAGGATGATCCTAACTGGGGCGTTCGAGCCCTGACCGGCTTCGGCGCTCTTGTTATCCAGGTGCAGGGCAACGGCGAGACCATCCGCTGGGTGGCCACGGTGCGCACCGTAGAGGTCTCCTGGTAGGAGGCGGGCGATGAAGGGCGCACGTTGTACGTTGCATGGGTCACGCCTGTTACTCCTGGTCGCCCTGCTGTCGCTGGCCGTCGCCGCCGGCGTCTCTGCCCAAACGGGCGGCGGCTACGATTTGACCTGGAGCACGATAGACGGCGGGGGGTACACCTGGAGCGAGGGCGGTGGCTATGCCCTGGGCGGCACGGCCGGCCAGCCGGATGCCGGGATGCTCTCCGGCGGGGGCTATACCCTCTCCGGCGGCTTTTGGGTCAGCGCGGCGGCACAGCACCGCCTTCGCCTGCCGCTGGTGTTGAAGGCAGTGCCGTGAGCGCCATGGCGTGAAATTGAAAATCCGCCCGTTGTCATTGTATACGGGCACAGTATTCACCCGGGCGTGCTGTTCACCGGCGGGAGCGTGAAGCTCCTGCGCGCCCGCATGGATAGCGCATGCTTATCATCGTAGAACCCTGACCGCCGATGCGGCGGCTTTCGAACTGGAGGAGAACGAGATGGCAGAACGATTCACACCCGTGCCGGCCCATGTTCACTTCCCGAGCCTGGAGGAGAAAATCCTCAAGTTCTGGAAAGAAAACGATATCTTCATGCGCAGTGTGCGCAATCGCGAGGGTGCCGAACCGTGGGTCTTCTACGAAGGCCCACCCACGGCCAACGGCCTCCCGCACATCGGCCATGCCCTGACGCGCGCCGTCAAGGACGCCTTCCCCCGCTACCAGACCATGAAAGGGCGCTTCGTCTGGCGCAAGGGCGGCTGGGACACCCACGGCCTGCCGGTGGAGCTGGAAGTGGAGAAGATGCTGGGCTTCTCCGGCAAACAGGCCATCGAGGAATACGGCATCGCCGAGTTCAACCAGAAATGCCGCGAGAGCGTCTTCAAGTACGTGCGGGAATGGGAAGAGCTCACCGACCGGCTGGGCTTCTGGATCGACCTGGAGAACCCCTACGTCACGCTGGACAACGAGTATATCGAATCGGTCTGGTGGACCCTGAAGCAAATCTGGGAGAAGGACCTGCTCTATCAGGGCTATAAGGTGGTGCCGTACTGCCCGCGCTGCGGCACGCCCCTTTCCGACCATGAGGTGGCGCAGGGGTATCGGGAGGCGGAGGACCCGTCCATTTTCGTGCGCTTCCCTCTGGTGGACGAGCCGGGCACGTATCTGCTGGTGTGGACCACCACGCCCTGGACCCTGCCGGGCAACGTGGCCGTCGCCGTCCACCCTGAGGTGACCTATGTGATGGTGGAGCAGAAGACCGCCGGCAACGGCACGGAACGGCTTATCCTGGCCAAGGACCTCCTGGATTATGCCCTGCAGGGCGAGTACACCATCGTCCGCGAGCTGTCAGCGCGCGAGCTGGTCGGCCGGCACTACCATCCGCTGTACACCTTTCTGCCGGTGGAGAAGGATTACTGCTATGTGGTGGAGGCCGACTTCGTCACCACCAGCGAGGGCACGGGGCTGGTGCATATCGCGCCGGCCTTCGGCGCCGAGGACATGGAGCTGGGCAAGGAGTACGACCTGCCCATCATCCAGACGGTGGACGAGCGCGGCCGCTTCATCTCTGCGGTGACGCCCTGGCGCGGCATGTTCGTCAAGGATGCCGACCCGCTCATCATCGAGGAACTGCGCCGGCGGGGGCTGATGTACCGCGCCACCACCTACCGCCACACCTATCCCTTCTGCTGGCGCTGTAACACACCTTTGCTCTACTATGCCAAGACCACCTGGTTCATCGAAACTACCCGGGTGCGTGACCGCCTGCTGGCCAATAACGAGCTGATCAACTGGTATCCCGAGCACATCAAGTACGGTCGCTTCGGGAACTGGCTGGCCAACAACGTGGACTGGGCGCTGGGCCGCGACCGCTACTGGGGCACCCCTCTGCCGGTCTGGACATGCGAACAGTGCGGACACCAGGAATGCATCGGCGGCATCCAGGAACTGCGCCAGAAGGTCGGGGAGGAGCGGGCCAATCAGTACAAGGCGCTCAACCCCGCCGAGATGGACCTGCATCGTCCGTACATAGACGAGGTGACGTATCCCTGCCCGGAATGCGCCGGCACCATGCGGCGCGTGCCGGAGGTCATTGACTGCTGGTTCGATTCCGGCGCCATGCCCATCGCCCAATATCATTATCCCTACGGCGACCAGGAATGGTTCCGCAAGCAGTTCCCCGCCGATTTCATCAGCGAGGCGGTGGACCAGACGCGCGGCTGGTTCTACAGCCTGCATGCCATCTCGACCCTGGTCTTCGACCAGCCCTGCTTCCGCAACTGCGTGGTGCTGGGCCTCATCCTGGATGAAGACGGCGAGAAGATGAGCAAGTCCAAGGGCAACGCCATTGACCCGATGGACGTTATCAAAACCCACGGCGCCGATGCCCTGCGCTGGTACCTGTACACCGCCGCGCCGCCGTGGCTGGAGCGCCGCGTCTCACTCAACCTCATCGGCGAGGTGGTGAGCAAGTTCCTGCTGACGCTCTGGAACACCTATGCCTTCTTCGTCCTGTACGCCAACCTGGACGGGTTCGACCCGACGGCGCACGACGTGCCCGTGTCGGAGCGGCCCGAGCTGGACCGGTGGATACTGGCGGAACTGCACAAGCTGATCGAGACGGTGGACACGCGCATGGCCAACTTCGACCTGACCGGCGCGGCGCGCCCCATTGCCGACTTCGTGGATGACCTGTCCAACTGGTACGTGCGGCGTTCCCGCCGGCGCTTCTGGCGCAGTGGCGAAAACCGCGACAAAGCCGCCGCCTACCTGACGCTGTATGAGTGCCTGGTGACCTTGTCGCAGTTGCTGGCCCCCTTCACGCCGTTCGTAGCGGAGGAAATCTACCGCAACCTGGTGCTCAGCGTGCGGCCCGACGCGCCGCCCAGCGTGCACATGACCGATTTCCCGGTGGCCCGGCGCGAGCTGGTGGACGAGAAGCTCATCGAGGACACCCAACTGGTGATGCGCATCGTGCGGCTGGGGCATGCCGCCCGCAACAAGGCCGGCATCAAGGTGCGCCAGCCGCTGGCCAAAGCCCTGGTCAAGGTGCGCACGCCGGCCGAGAAAGAAGCGCTCCAGCGCCTGGGCGATCAGGTGGTGGATGAGCTGAACCTGAAGGGGATGGAGCTTGTCGAGGACCTGTCGGGCGTCATCCAGTACTCGGTCAGCGGCATCCCCAGCCTGCTGGGCAAGAAGTACGGCGCGCTGTATCCGAAGATCCGCGCCGCGCTGGCGGCCTGCGACCCGGCGGAGGTCGCCGCTAAGGTCAGCGCCGGCCAGCCCGTGACCCTGACCGTGGATGGCCAGGAGGTCAGTCTCCTGCCGGAGGAGCTGAACGTGCAGGTCTCCGCCGGCGAGGGCTTCGAAGTGGTCGAAGAGGCCGGCTATATGGTGGCGCTGGACGTGCGCCTGACCCCCGAGCTGATCAACGAGGGCCTGGCCCGCGAGATCATCCGCCGCATCCAGGTCATGCGCAAGGACGCCGGCTTTGAGGTGGATGACCGCATCCAGATTTACTACCAGGCGGACGAGACGCTGACCCGGGTCATGGAGCAGTTCGGGGACTATGTGCGCACGGAGACGCTGGCCGAAGCGCTGTATCAGGCGCCGGCGCCGGCGGAAAGCTTCCGCGCCTCCTTGGACATTGACAAGCATCCCATCGAACTGGGCATCCGGCGGGTCTCCTGAAGGTAGCGCACGCGGTGGGGCGGCGGGCCGGCCCGCCGCCCCATCCATCTCTTGGGGAGTGTCTGGCACATGGAGACAGCGGAAGCAAAGACGAACACGGGGGGATGGCGAGGCTGGCTCTTCCTGCCGGCCATGGCGCTGGTCTTCCTGGCCTTCGACCAGTTCACCAAATACCTGGTGGTGAGCCATCTCGCCCTGTATGAGACACGCCGGCCCACGCCGGCGCTGGCCCATCTCTTCTCCTTCACCTATGTGACCAACACCGGCGCCGCCTTCGGCTTCTTTCAGAACGGCAGTGTCGTGCTGGTCATTGTGGCGGTGGTGGTCATCCTGGCCATCGCCCTGTACTTCCGCCGCGTGCCCGGCGATGAATGGCTGTTGAAGATCAGCCTGGCCATGCAGTTGGGCGGGGCGCTGGGCAATTTGCTCGACCGCGTGCGCCTGGGCTATGTGGTGGATTTCATGGACTTCCACATGTGGCCGGTCTTCAACTTCGCCGATACCTTTATCGTCGTGGGCGTCGGTTTGCTGGCCTATCGGCTCCTGCTTCACCCGCGCGCCTGGTCTGCCGAAGACTTCCCGGCATAGATCGGAACACAGCGTGATGGGAAACCAGGGCATGCCGTTCGAGGAGGAGCGAGTTTTCATTGTGCCGGCCGAGGCGGCCGGCATGCGCCTGGATAAATTCCTGGCCGACCACCTGGCCGATATCTCGCGCTCCCGGATCCAGGGGTGGATCGAAGAGGGGCGCGTCACGCTGGACGGCCGGCCGGCGCGTCCCAGCACCCGTCTGGACCCCGGGCAGTGCGTTCGCGTCTTCATCCCGCCGCCGGAGGAGGTCCGCATCCTCCCCGAGCCGATCCCCCTTGACATCCTTTACGAGGACGAGCATCTGCTGGTCATCAACAAGCCGGCCGGCATGGTGGTGCATCCGGCGCCCGGCCACACCAGCGGTACCCTGGTCAACGCCCTGCTGGCGCGCTTCCCCGCCTGGGCGGAGCTGGACTGGTGGGAGAGCGAGGAAGATGAGGAAGAGGCCGGCGCGGATTACCCCCGCCCGGGCATCGTGCATCGGCTGGATAAGGACACATCTGGCCTGCTCATCGTGGCCAAATCGGCCGGCGCCCGGAGTGCCCTGCAGGCCCAGTTCCAGGCCCGCCAGGTGGAGAAGGTCTATCTGGCGTTGGTGCACGGCGTGCCCCCCGCGCCGGCTGGGCTTATCGACGCGCCCATCGGGCGCGACCCGCGTCAGCGCAAGCGCATGGCGGTGGTGGCGGAAGGCCGGCCGGCGGTCACCGCGTACCGCGTCCTGGAGCCGCTCGGCGAGTACGCCCTGCTGGAGGTCATGCCGAAAACCGGCCGCACGCACCAGATCCGCGTGCATCTGGCCTTTATCGGGCATCCGGTGGTGGGGGATGAGGTGTACGGCCGGCGGCGGAGCCGGCTTGCCTGCCCGCGCCAGTTCCTCCACGCGGCGCGGCTGTCCTTCCGTCACCCCGTCACGGGCCGGCCGATGGAATTCTCCGCGCCGCTCCCTCCAGACCTGCAGGCGGTCCTGGAGGAGGCGCGCGAACGTATCCGGTGAGAGTCACTGGGAACACTTCTGCGGAGAGTAGTCGGGGGATATCTGATGGCTCGCGGCCTATCGTACAGCCTTGACGATACCATTGCCGCCATTTCCACACCGTTGGGCGAGGGCGGCATCGGCATCGTGCGCCTGAGCGGCCCGGAGAGCGCCGGTATCCTGCGGCGCTTGTTCCGGCCGGCCGGCACGCGCGCCGCCGGCGGACTGCCGCCGCGCCAGCTCATCCTCGGCCATATCATTGACCCGGCCAGCGGCCAGGAAGTGGACGAAGTGCTGGTCAGCTTCATGCCGGCGCCCCATACGTACACCCGCCAGGACGTCGTCGAGATCAACTGCCACGGCGGGATTGTCGCCACCCGCAGGGTGCTGGAGCTGTGCCTGCTGGCCGGCGCGCGGCTGGCCGGCCCCGGCGAGTTCACCCTGCGCGCCTTTCTGAACGGCCGCATTGACCTGGCCCAGGCCGAGGCGGTGCTGGATATCGTGCGGGCGAGGACCTCCGCCGGCCTGCAGGTGGCCGTCGGTCAGCTCAGCGGCGCGCTGTCTGCGCGGATTCGCGCGCTCCGCCAGCGGCTGATGGGCGTCCAGGCCCATGTGGTCGCCAGCATTGATTTCCCGGAAGATGAAATACCCCAGATTGACGTGGGGACCGAGCTGGCGGATATCGAGCGGGAGCTGGCCCATCTCCTGGAGACGGCGGATCGCGGTATCATCTATCGGCAGGGCATCCGCACCGCCATCATCGGCCGGCCGAATGTGGGCAAGTCCAGCCTGCTGAACGCCCTCCTGCGCACCAACCGCGCCATCGTCACTCCTATCCCCGGCACGACGCGCGACACGGTCGAGGAAACGCTGAACCTGCAGGGCATCCCGCTGGTGCTGGTGGACACGGCCGGCCTGGACCATGCGCCGCGCGATCCCATCGAAGAACTGGGTATGGAGCGCAGTCGCGCCGCCCTGGCGTTGGCGGACCTGGTGCTGGCGGTGGTGGATGGGAGCATGCCCCTTCAGCCCCAGGACCAGGCTATCCTGGAGCTGTTGGGGGAGCGGCCGGCGCTCATCGTCATCAATAAGTGCGATCTGCCGCAGGCGCTGGACGAAGATGCTTTGCCCGCCGGCCGGCCGCGTGTCCACGTCTCGGCCCTGACCGGCCAGGGCTTGCCCGAACTGGAAGACCGCATCCTGGATATGGTGCTGGGTGGGCATGTCACACCCCAGAACGAGGCCGTGGTCAGCAGTCCGCGCCACAAGCAGGCGCTGTCCGCCGCGCTGGAGAGCGTGCGCTCCGCGCGCACATCCTGGGCACAGGGCCTGCCGGCCGACTGCATCAGCATAGACCTATCCGAGGCACTGGACGCGCTGGGTCAAATCACGGGGGAAACAGCGGACGAGGAACTGCTGGACCGTATCTTCAGCGAGTTCTGTATTGGCAAATAAGCCGGCTCAGGCGCGCCCCAACTGCATCAATGCCAGCCGCAGGCGCTCTTCCAGATCCGTGACATCCTTGGGGAGCATCTGCACCACCCGCTGGGCTTCCACCACATTGTATCCTAGCGAGCGCAGGGCCTCTACCAGCTCCGCGTCGGTTTCGCCGCCGGCCAGCTCCGCGCCGGCGACCCCCACCAGCTCCAGCTTGTCCTGCAGATGCAGGACCACCCGCTGGGCCGCCTTATGCCCGACGCCGGGCGCACGCGCGATGACATCCGCGTTGCCCTGGGCGATGGCGCTGACCAGCACCTCCGGCGAGAAAGAGGAGAGGATGGAAAGGGCCAGGCGGGGGCCGATGCCGTTCACCTCCAGCAGAAGCTCAAACAGCCGGCGCTGTTCCAGGGACTCAAAGCCGTACAGCGTCCACTCATTCTCCCGGATATGGAGATAGGTGAACAGCTCGATGGCGTCGCCGATGTCCCATTCTGCCTCCAGCAGGGACGCCGGCACATGCACCACCAGGTCCAGCGGGCCGATGTCCACTACCACATACTGCCGGCCCCGGCCCCGGAGCCGGCCGCGTATCGCGTGAATCATGACGCCGCTCCCTGGGCTTCTGGTGGGACGAAGCGGTACCCGATGCCCCGCACGGTCTGGATATACGCCGGCCGCGAGGGGTCCGGCTCGATCTTCTCCCGCAGTCGGCGCACCGCCACCTCCACCAGGTTCAGCCCCTCCACATATTCATAGCCCCACACCTCGCGGAAGAGCGTCTCCTTGGGGACGGCCTCGCCGGCGTGGCTCATCAAATAATACAGTAGCTCGAACTCCATGGGGGTGACATGCACTTCCTGGCCGGCAAGGGTCACCCGGTGCGCGTTGGGGTCCACGGTCAGCGGCCCATAGGAAAGCACACTGCGGGGGCGTCGGCGTGCCATCCATTCCATGCGCCGGAAGATGGCCTCGATGCGTGCCCGCAGTTCCTCGAAGGTGAAGGGCTTGGTGATGTAATCGTCCGCGCCGGCCTCGAACCCCGTCACCACGTCCTCCGTGCGGTCCAGCGCGGTGAGCATGACGATGGGCACGTCCGAACGCTGACGGATCCAGCGGCAGACCTGAATGCCGTCCACCTGGGGCATGATGATGTCAAGGATGACCATGTCCACATGGTTCTGGGCGAAGAACTCCATGGCCTGGAGGCCGTCGGGAACGCCGAAGACCTCATAGCCGGCGGAGGTCAAGGCGTTCATCACCAGGTTGCGCAGTGGGCGTTCGTCTTCCACCACCAGGAGGCGGTATTTGCCGGCCATGCTGACCCCTACTCGGTTTCGTGCAGTGCGGCGTCGGTTAGCGCCTGCATCCGCCACATGTGATGGTGACAGATGGCAATGGCGACGGCATCGGCCGCATCATCCGGGCGCGGGATATCTTCCAGCCGGAGCATCAGGCGCACCATCTCCTGAATCTGCTGTTTTTCGGCGCGCCCATAGCCGACCACGGCCTGCTTGACCTGCAGGGGCGTATACTCATAGACCGGCAGGTGCGCCTGCGCCGCCGCCAGCAGACAGACCCCTCTGGCCTGCCCCACGGCGAACGCAGTGCGCACATTGGTGTTGAAGAAGAGCGCCTCGACCGCCACAGCCGTCGGCGCCAATCGGGCGATCAATCCCTGCACGGCCTGATAAATTTCCTCCAGCCGGGCCGGCAGTCCGGCTTCCGGGGACGTGCGGATCACCCCGCATTCCACCAGGGAAAGCTCGCCGGCCCGTTCCTCCACCACGCCGTAACCGGTGATGGCCGTGCCCGGGTCAATGCCCAGCACCCGCAATTATCCCTGCTCCTCGTACTTGGCCAGCAGTTCGTCCGACAGCTCCAGGTTGGAATACACTTCCTGCACGTCGTCCAGCTCTTCAAGGGCCTCGATGAGGCGCAGGGTTTTCAGCGCGGCTTCTTCATCCAGGGTGACGGTGGACTTGGGCTTCATCAGGAGCTGGGCGTTTTCCACCTGCAGGCCGGCGGACTCCAGGGCCTCGCGCACCTTATGAAGCTCGTCCGGCTTGGTGTACACTTCCACCACGTCGTCGCTGATGTTCACGTCCTCTGCGCCGGCGTCAATGGCCATCATCGCTACTTCGTCGGGGTCCTGGCCGTCCAGGGGCACGGTGATGAATCCCTTTTGGTCGAAGAGCCACGCCACACAGCCCGATTCGCCCAAGCTTCCGCCACTGCGGGTCAGGAGCCGGCGGATCTCCGCCACCGCCCGGTTGCGGTTGTCGGTGACCACGCTCATCATCAGGGCCACCCCGTTGGGACCATAGCCTTCGTACACCAGCTCCTCCAGGGCCGCCGCGCCCTTTTCCAGGCCGGCGCCGCGCCGGATGGCCCGCTCGATGTTCTCACGCGGCATGTTGGCGGCCTTGGCCTTCTCAATCACCATGCGCAGTTTGAAGTTGAACTCGGGGTCAGCCCCCTCGCGGGCGGCGATTTCAATCTCCTTCCCCAGCTTGGTGAACAACTGCCCGCGCTTGGCGTCCAATGCGCTCTTCTTTCGCTTAATGGTCGACCATTTCGAATGTCCCGACATAGGGTATCCTCCGTAAAATAGACGCGCGTCCGAAAGCCGCCGTCGGCTTCGGTTTCCAAGATGATATTATACCATCAGGTTTCGCTTTCGGCGAAACTGCGCCGGCCCCAGTGCAGTATCCTCCGTTGACAGCCGCCGCAAGGCCTCAATACTCGATGCCGCGCCGGGCCTCGATGCCCTGCTCGAACGGGTGTTTGCGGGCGCACATCTCGGTCACCAGGTCGGCGCGCCGGCACAGCTCCTCCGGCGCATCGCGCCCGGTCAGCACCAGCTCCATATGCGGCGGCCGTTCATCCAGCAGTCCCAGGATATCGTCCAGGGAGAGCAGGCCGAACGACAGGGCGGTGATGGCCTCGTCCAGGATAAGGATATCCACTTCCTCGCTGTGCATGGCACGCCGGCCCTCCTCCAGCGCCAGCCGTGCCTGCGCGAAGTCCTCCGGGCGGGGATGCTTGGGATGCACAAACCCGCGGCGGCCAAAGCGCGCCAGGGTGACGGTCGGCAGGTACGCCACCGCCTGCTGTTCGCCGGATTCCATCCATCCTTTCATGAACTGGACGATGTGCACCCGCAGGCCGTGGCCGGCGGCGCGCAGGGCCAGCCCCAGCGCGGCGGTCGTCTTGCCCTTCCCGTCCCCGGTGTACACCTGCACCAACCCCTTTTCCAGCGGCATCATCCGTTCCTTAATGACTATGGAGAGTGGTTTCAGTTAAAGGACAGATAGCCCATTTCCGCCGGCGGCATGCGCCGCTTCACCTGCTCCAGCGTCAGCATCTGCAGGATCTCGACCTCTTTGCGCAGGAGCGCCTCCTCCTTGAGCAAGATATCCTGCAGGCGCGGCAGGCTGAGCAGGCCCTGCCGCTCGGCCAGGTCCACCTGCAGTCCCCAGGCCACCATCCAGGCCACGCCCTCGGCGTCTTCCGGGAGGTTGTTGATGGTGATGGAAAGCCCCTGCGCCTCTTTCAGCAGGCGCAGGTAGCGGTAGAAGCGGATCTCCACCCGCGCCAGCAGGGCCTCGTCCACCCCCTCCGTAATCAGGGGGAAGTCCTCCACCTCGCCCACCAGGTACGGCTCCGTTTCCCGCAGTTCGCGGATGATGAAGCGGTCCAGCCCCCGCACGATGATGTGTTTGGTGTGGTCTTCCATCTCGATGACCCGCAGGATTTCGGCGCGGGTGCCGATATCAAACGGCTCCGCCGGCCCTCCCACCTCATGGCCCGACCGGATGAGGACAATGCCGAATGGCCGGGAATGGCGCAAACAGTATTCTATCATGACCTTATACCGGTCCTCAAAAATGTGCAGAGGCATCAGCATGCGCGGGAAAAAGACCGTGTGCAGTGGGAACAAGGGCAGTTCTGTCGTCATATCTCCCCCTCTTCTTCCTCTGACAGCTCCTGTCCCGTCTCTTCCTGCTCCGCTCCCGTTTCCTCTGGACTTGTTTTCATCACTTCGGCCAGCACATTGGTGGCGTAACAGCCCGGCGGCAGAGTGAACGCCAGCACCAGGCCGGCATCATACCATACATCCACGTCCATGATGGGGAAGCGCAGGGGCCGCCGGCCGCCCTTCAGCCGCAGTCCTTCGGCGCGCTTGAAGTCTTCCAGCGTCAGGCCCTCTTCGGCCAGCACCCGGCGCTCCAGCTCCCCCTGCCGGCCCTCCGCCATTAGCATGCGGTAGCCGTACAGCGGCCCGGAAGGGCTGATCTCGAAACGGTCGGCGCGCGGCTGTTCGAGCGTCGGGTCCTCCACCAGAAACGCGCCGCCGCTGTCGTGCTTATAGGCCACATCGCCGGCGAACAGGACGTCCAGGGTCTCCAGACGCTCCGCCATGACGCGGTTGAACAGATAGGACTGGTAGGCGGAGACAAAGAAGCGGCGCAGACGCTTGGAGACCGAGTACAGGGCGCGCGCCGGCGCTTCCGCCGCCGGCGACCGCAGGAGCACTTCCAAGGCGCGGCGCTCCTCGTGGAACTGGGGCGGCCAGGCGCGCAGGGCGGCCTGAAGCTGGCCGGCGTCGTACAGCCGGCGCGCCTCCAGCACGGCCGGCAGTTCGTCCGGCTGGGGCCGGCCCAGGAATTCCTGCAGAAACGCCTCGGCATCCCCCCGCAGGATGGCGCGGCCCAGGAGGTGGGTGTCCTGGCGCCGGCCGAAGCGCTGTTCGCCGAAATAATTGGGCACCCCGCGGCGCTGGAGCGTTTCCAGGATGGGCCGCGCCCGCTCCAGGGCATCCGGCGGCACATCCCGGATGCGGATGACGAAGCGGTTGCCGGCCAGGTGCCCCTGCTTGAGCTTGTTGGTATGCCGTTTGGCCCACAATACGCGGATGCCCGGCAGTTCCAGCGCCAGCACGCGCTCCGGCGGCACATGCTCCACCGACAGCACCTGTCGTGCCACCGCGTGGGCGTCCTTCAGGCCGGCGAATCCGATCTGGAACGGCCGCACCCGCAGTGCCCGCGCGATCTCCTCCACCGCCCGCATGGTCGGCAGGCCGCGCTTCTCGATCTCGAAAAAGGTATGCTCCCCCTGCCCGCAGGGCGCGTACAGGGGGATCTCCGTCACCTGGAAATCCTCGTATTCCACTTTGATGCGGCCGCCCGTTCCGGGCAGGTGCCGGGTCAGCCACAGCGTTGAGGCCGGCGTCTCGCTCGCCATGCCATGTATACCCCCAGGATAGGTTGGGCGCTCCGATGAGAGCCGAAAGCCGCCGCGGACCCCCGGTACAGGGGCGCGGTGCCGTTGGGCTGCCAGGTTATGCCGCTTGCGCCGGCGGGCTGTCCCATCGGGCAGAATGGCAGGTCGCCAGCACCAGCACCCATATCCCCAGCGCCAGCACCGCATCCCCAGGGCTGAAGACGGTGGGGATGGGGAAGGGCGGCGGCAGGACGAACACGTCCGACAGGAACCAGAGCCGCGTCTGCTCGCGCGGCAGGAGGATATCTTTGGTGTACTTCAGGCGCGCGCCGGGTTCGGTGCTCTGCAGTTCATACTCGTGCCCGACGCGCCGGACCGCTTCCGGGGAGATGGGCATATAGCCGCCGTTGGCCAGCATGACGGTCAGGTTCATCAGCAGGCCCAGGGCGATGATGGGCATGCCGGGCAGCCGGCGGTTCATCCCCACGAAGGCCAACAGGAGCAGGTAGGAGAACACCAGGGCGATGGTATGCAGGCTCAACCAGCCGCGCGCCGTGGTCTCCGGCTCATAGATGATGTAAATCTGCAGGCCGAAGCCCAGCAGGGCCAGCCACGGGGCGTGCAGAGGAAGGTTGGCCAGCCGGCGCAGTTTCCCGCCGGTCAGCACAGCGATCAATACTGCCAGGAACAGAGCAAGAACCAGGATCACCCATCCCCTCCCGGAAAGCGGTCCCGCCGAACATTACACACGGGCAGGGTGGCTTCCCCTGCCCGTGTCTGGCTCCAGGGCGTCAAGCCGCCATTAATGCCAGAAACTCCTCGCGTTCGATGGTCTCTTTCTCCAGCAGTGCCCGCGCCAGCGC
>JAPWUQ010000286.1 GCA_028275445.1 Anaerolineae bacterium
CCTTCGCCTTGTTCCGCGGCCGGCGTCATCGTCGGCAGTGGGACGGAAGTGGGGGTGGGGATGGCCTCAAGGTACACCTGGCTTTCGCGCAGACGCTGCCAGGCCGGCTGGAAATCGGGACGCAGTCGGATGGCCTCTTCGAACTCGGCCTGGGCCAGCTCATATTCGCCGGCTTCCATATGCGCCACGCCGGCGCGGTAATGCTCCAGCGCTTCTGTCTGGAGGCGCTCCTCCCGGTCTTTCAGACCGTCAAAATAACCGAGGACGCCGGCGCCCACCACCAGCGCCAGTGCGGTGGCCAGGAAAATCACCACGATCAGGAGCCAATTCGGCTTCAAAGGGACAGGAGCGGCCGGTGCCGGCAGGGGAACATGCACGGGTTCCTCTGGTGGGACATGGCTCCCGCGGAGCGGCGCCCGGGGCGGTGTAGAACTCGGTTTCATATATGACCTCTTTCCAGGGATGCGGGAACTCCGGGCGTCCCCAACTTCAGGGGTAGTAGTAGCCCTGCCAGCGTTCCTCGCTCCCATCCTCTGCGAGAAGGTGTAGCGAGAAGAGAGAGCCGGCCATCGGCTCCTCTCCCCACGGGAAAGCTATTTCTATCACACGACCAGCGGGATTGTCAAGATACGCGCGGCCAATCTCCCTGTCATCCACGCTCAGCACCGCAATGCCGCGCAGAGGGGCGGCCGGCCAGATGCGGAGGCCCAGCTCCTTTGTGTCCGCATTCCACGCCGCGCGCACGGCACCGGAAGGGCCGGCGGCCGTCAGCCCATGCAGGCCGGCGACAGGGAACCAGGTTTCCTGCCAGCGAAGCTGTTCGCCGGGGGCCAGGGGCTGAGGCTCCCCGAAGGCCGGCGTCAGCCCCCCGTGAAGCTCGACGTAATATGAGCCGTCGTCGGTCCACAGGGAGGCCGGCAGTCGGGCCGAGGGGCCGCCGAATCCGAAGGCTTTGACGCCGTGCGCAGTCTGCGGGGGGAATGCCCGCACCAGGCCAATGTCAGCGGACACGTCGTAGACGCCGGCGAAGCCGAACTCCGCCTGCGGCCAGGCAAACACCCCCAGCCAGCCCTGCCAGGTGTCGGGGAAGCTCCAGTCGGTTCCCTGCCAGTACGGCCAGGAGATGCTCTCGCCGGCCGCCGGAAGCCGGGGGTCGCTGGTGGAGTGAATGCGCGCCTGACGCGCCGGCAGGAAAAAGCGCAGGGAGGGCGCGGTGTTCGGGGAATCGCCCGCCGACATCATGGCATTGCTCCAGAACTGGAGCGGCAGTGTGGAGGCAGTACCGTTGTGCAGGGTGATTTGGAGGAGGAAGCGCGCCTCGCCGGCCGGCAGGATCACATCCACCTGCGCCCGCAGGCGCTCCTGCTCCGTCGAATCCGTCAGACGCACTCTCCCTTCCCTGCCCGTAGTGACAATCTCAGCCTGCCAGGGTGTGGCCGATTCGTACCCATGTTCCTCCACCGGCAGGCAGAATTCGATGCCGCCGGCGGCCAGCCACCATCCCTGCTCCGGCGGTCCCCAGCGGGTGGGCTTCAGCACGGCATTCTGATAGAGCAGGTTCCGGCCCGCGGCTTTCAGCGAGCATTCATAGATGCGTCCGCCCAGCTCGGGAATGATGCTCACCCGCAGATAGGCGTTCTCCATCACGATCCGCTCATATTGGCGCGGCGCCGGCCGCGGCGCGGATGACTCGTACGCATCCCAATCGAGGCGCCAAACAGGCATACGGTATTGGGTGGAGAATTCCTGGCGCAAAAAGTCCTGGTACGGATACGTGGCAATAGTCGCCGTGGTACGGTACACCCGCACCGCCGGCGGCGGTGCGGACGTCGGGGAAGGGGTCGGCGGCTGCACGGCTGTCACAGCAGATGTGGGTGTTGGCGTGGGCTGTGCCGGCAGGGTGTCCGTGGGCGAAGGGGAAGGCCGGCGGGTAGGAGTGCTGGTCGGCGTGTGTATAGGCGCCGGCAGGGTAGGCGAGGGGACGAATACCGGAGAGGTGACGGCCGTCGGCGAACTGGGCGGGCCGGCCGTGGCAGACGGCGCGTTGGAACTACCGCCGGCGCAGGCCGAACAAAGCGCCAGCAGGACGACTACCAGTATCGCCCCAATATCGAAAGAGGAATGCACTCGTAGCTCCGTGACGCGGATGGTGATGCTCCGCCCTCACATCTGGAACAGCTCATGGCGGGCGAGCTGGAGATGGCGCTGGGTCAGGACGTTCAGCGCCTTCTCCGCAAAGATGAAATCCTCCGCCAGAGTGCGCAGGAGCGTGTCCATGCCCTCGACGCGCGCCTGTTCGTGTTCGGAGGCCAGACGGTAAAAGGCCTGGCCGTGCGATTCGTAGTCCTCCAGCCGCGTCAGGAGCTGGGAACGGGCCCGCCAGCGCGCCAACTGCTGGGTCGGATAGCGCCGGCTCGGGTCAATATGCTCGGGAAAGACGCCGGCCAGGAACAGGCACACTTCTCCGATGCGCCGGTAGGCGCCGTAGCGGAAGGCCGGCTCCAGGCTCTCCGCATAGCGAATCATGCTTTCCACATCCAGCTCGCTGGCGCGAACCCGGTACCAGACCCCGCGGCGCACCCGCATGCGGATAGTGACGCTCTCCACCCGGGTGAAGGACGCCAGCATCTGGGCCAGGTAATCCCGGATGGCCTCGTCCTGCAGGAGCTCCACCACCTTTTCTGTATCGAACAGGACGACCTTTTGCCGGCTGCGCAGTTCCACCGTAAAGGCTTCCTGCGCCAGCTCGCGAGTGGTGCGGCGCAGAAGGATGGTGAAATAGAGCCAGGGGGAAAGCTCGACCACCAGCTCCTTTTCGCGGGCCAC
>JAPWUQ010000287.1 GCA_028275445.1 Anaerolineae bacterium
GCAAGCGGCTGGCCTTCGTCTCGGACCGCGATGGCAACAAGGAAATTTACGTGATGAACGTTGATGGAACGGAGGTCCGCAACCTGACGAACGACCTGGCCGATGACTGGACGCCGGCCTGGTCGCCCGACGGCACGGAGATCGCCTTCTCCTCCATGCGGGACGGTAACTGGGAGATTTACGTGATGTGGGCGGACGGTACCTACCCCATGCGGCTGACGAACGATGCGGAGGCGGATATCGCGCCGGCCTGGTCGCCCGACGGCAAGTGGATCGCCTTCGCTTCCAAGCGGGATGGGGATTGGGACATTTACGTGATGGACCGCTCCGGGCAGAACGTGAAGCAGTTGACCAACGCGCGCGGCAGTGACCTGTCGCCGGCCTGGTCGCCGGACGGCCGCTACATCGCCTTTGAGTCCAACCGCGACGGCAACGCCGAGATATATATCATGCTGGCGAACGGGGACCAACAGCAGAACCTGACGCGCGCGCCCGGCGCCAACGACCACTGGCCGGCCTGGTCGCCGGACGGCACGCGCATCGCTTTCTGTTCCAACCGGGACGGCGAGTGGGGCATTTACGTGATGCGCATGGACGGCAGTGATGTGGTGCGCATCTCGCCGGCCGGCGTCAACAGCCAGGCGCCGGCGTGGCGCCCATAATTAGGGCGCCACCCAGCGCGTCACGGCGATATGGCGGATCAGGTCCTCCCCATGAATGTAATAGGCGGTGAGGATGGTGCCATCGGGCAACTGCGCGGAGGAAGGATAGCCGATGTCCCGCGAGGCGCCGTCGTCCCGCAGGATAATCTCGTGCTCGATGTCCCAGGTGCGGCCGTTGTCCTCGCTGAGGCAGGCGCGCACCCCGAAGGGCGGCCGGCGGTAGCCGTACGTGCACAGCAGGCGCCCATCGGCCAGCGGAAGGACATGGGCCGGATGCCCCCACATGGGCGTTGGCTCCAGCTCCGTCCAGGTCCGTCCCCCGTCGTATGAGAAGGCCCGGTAGAGGTACTGATAGTTGCGCGGCTCGCCGGCGCGCAGGACGGCGATGAGATGGCCGGCCGGCGTCCGCGCCAGCGCCGGCTCCTCGAAGCTGATGCGCTCCTCCGGATCGCGCGCGATGAGGCTGGCATTCCCCCAGGTCCGGCCCCCGTCTGTCGAGCGCACCACATAGGAGGTGCACACCCGCGAGGGATAATGCGCGCCGTAGATGCCCATCAGCAGGGTGCCGTCGGGAAGCTCGAGGACGGCATCGGCGGTGCCGGCGCGCGGCAGAGGCGAGCTGTCCACACGCACCGGCGGTTCCCAGCTCCTCCCATCATCGCGCGAGCGGATGACCCACGGCCCCTCCACATCCGCCCAGGAGCCGTCATAGAGGTGATATGCGGGGAAGGGAAGCCGGTGTTTCTCCTGTTCCGGCACCACTCGCCAGCGGAAGAAGTTGATCAGCAGGGTGCCGTCGTGCAGTTCGGTGATGGAGCAGTCCTGCTCGCCGCATTCCGGATCGCTGGGGGGCAGAATGGTGATGGGGGTCCAGGTGCGCCCGTCATCAACGGAGCGGGAATAGGCGATGCGGGCCCCCTTGTCGACGTGGTCATATTTCCCCATACGCACGGCCTGCACGCTGAAGGCGCCGGCATGGCGGAAGACCAGCCACAGCTCGCCGTTGCGGCGTCGGACCAGGCCCGGGAAGCAGGAATAGGCTCCTTCATCCTTGTACACGATGATGTGTTCCATACGCGAGCTCCTTATGAGCGGGGTGATGGGGCCGGCGTCAATCAATACGCATGCGCGGGTCCAGCGCATCGCGCAGGCCGTCGCCGACGAAGTTGACACACAGCACGGTCAGGGCAATCATAATGCCCGGCGGCACCCACAGCCACGGCATGCGCGACAGCACGGTGAGCTTCTGGGCGTCGGTCAGCATCTGTCCCCAGCTTGGTTGAGGCGGCGGGACGCCCAGGCCCAGGAAGCTGAGGCTGGCCTCGGTCAGGATGGCGCCGGCCATGCCGAAGGTGGCGGCCACGGTGATAGGCCCGACGCAGTTGGGCAAAAGGTGGCGCAGGATGAGCCGGCCGCCCGGCACCCCCACACAGCGGGCGGCGGTGACGAACTCCTGTTCCCGCAGGCTGAGGAACTGGCCGCGCACCAGCCGGCAGATGCTGGGCCAGGCCAGGAGGCCGATGACGGCCATGATGTTGTACAGGCTGGCGCCGACCAGCGCCACCACCGTGATAATGATGATGAGCAGGGGGAAGCACATGAAGACATCGGTGATGCGCATGATGATGGTGTCCACGACGCCGCCGTAGTAGCCGGCGAGCGCGCCCAGTATCGTCCCGATCAGGGTGTAGATCATGACGGCCACCAGGCCGACCGAGAGGGACACCCGCGTGGCATATACCAGCCGCGCCCACACATCGCGGCCCAATGGGTCGGTCCCCAGGATATGTTCGCGAGAGGGCGGCGTCTTGATGGCCGAGTAATCCTGGTAGTAGGGGTCCTGGCCGGCCACGTAGGGGGCCAGGATGGCCACGAGGGCCAGGATGATGATGACGACGGCGCCGGCGACCGCCAGCCGATGCCGCAGGAATCTGCGCAGGATGCGCTGTCCCATGCTTTCCTGGCGCATTGCCCGCCAGTTCACGTTCACCGTTTGCGTTCCCTGTACTGCCATGTCTGCTTCCCTGTCAGTGGAATGGTGAGGGTGACGCAGAGGTCACCCGGAAATCTCACAATCCTTCGCCGGCGAGCTGTCTCAGCGCCGGCCACAGCCCGAGGGCCTGCACGCCGTCGGCGCGGTAGATGCCGACG
>JAPWUQ010000064.1 GCA_028275445.1 Anaerolineae bacterium
CGTACCTGGGCAGACCTGAGAAAGGCTTGCCGGTCAGGCTGTGTTTCACCTTGGCCACGTTTTCCACGTAGATGGTGAAGAGACCGCCGAAGGGATGGCCCAACTGCTCGCCTTTGTAACCCTTCTCAAAGCTCTCGAAGCGCCCACCCCGGTTCAGCACGTATACCACCCGGCGCCAGAGGGACTCATCGTTGCCGATGGCCTTTTTCCAGCGGGCTTCATCGAAGACCGCCGGCGGAAGGTGTGCCCGGGCCTTGCGGAAAATGGCCAGCTCCATATCGTCCGCCTCCGGCACAGCATCCTTGGCCTCCGGTTTGTCACCGAACGCGATGTTGGCGACCATTTTCAGGTAGTAATCCTCGGGGCGCGTGAAGTCCATCCCGGGGCCAAAGCCATCCTTGCCATAGCCGGGCAGGCCAAGCCGTTCGGCGATGGCCAGCATCACCGCTTCCATGCTGATGGGCATTTCTTCGCCAAAGACCTTGACCTTCTCCACAATGGGGTCCACCATGGGCTGACGCACGCCGCTGGTCTTCGACTGGACGGCCGGCGTGGTGGGCGGAATGCCCCATCGCTCCCAGATGCTGGTGTCGGGGAACAGGTAGTCGCAGAACATGGTGGTCTCGCCCACCACGATGTCACAGCCGATGACCAAGGGAATGACCTTGGGATCGCTGAGGGCCTGAATGGCCGGGTTGCCGGCAGGGGCGGCGAAGGTGGGCGTGCCTTTGTGAATGAAGAGCGCCTTGATGGGATAGGGATAGCCGGCCGCGGCCGCCGGGATAATCTCCTGGTACACGTTGTTGGTCATCGGGTACCAGGGGCGCTTCGCGGGGTAACCATCCCGTTTGAAGTACAAGCTGTCCTCGTATTTCACCCTCTCCCGGGTGACCGGGATCCCGTAGGAGCCAAGCTTATTGGGGTGGAGGGATCCCAGGGGGAAGGGCTGGCCTTCCTTGGCACCGATAGCTGACCACTGCCCACCGCCGGCGGCCAATCCGCCGGTCCAATCCCCGTTCCCAATGAGGATGTTCAGGGCGATGATCGCTTGGGCGTTGTAATAGCCATTAGTATGCTGGACCGCACCGCGGTACAGCTCGGCACTGGCGCGCTTGCCATGGCTGGTGAATTCGCGAGCTAGTGTCACCAGCAGTTCCGGTTCGATGCCGCATTCCGCCGCCCATTCCTCCACGGAACGTTCCTTGACCACGTCGTAGAGCAACTGCAATGCCGATTTGAAGCGGATGCCGCCGGCCTCCCCCACGACGAACAAATCTCCTGCCACAGGATTCTTATCGTCGTTCGGATCGAAGGCCGCCAATTGGCCGTCTTTGGAGACCACAAAGCGATCTTCTTCCGAGAGCCCCACCTCCTTGGCACGCAGGAAGGTAGTGGGGTTGCCGGCCTCATCCAGTTTCACCAGCCAGGCGGCGCCGGACCAAGTGGTCTCACCCTGAGCAATGGCCGCGGCCTTGTTGGCATTGCTGAGGTAGGATGCGTCATAGCGCTGATTGTCCAGTATCCAACGGATCATGCCCAAGGCCAGGGCGGCATCGGTGCCGGGTTTGATGGGCACCCACCAGCGGGCCTTGGCGGCGGTCTTGGAGAAGCGCGGATCGACCACGGCGAACTGGAGCCGGCCTTCTTGCAATCCACGCGTCACCATCTCACTGAGCGGGGTGGGGCCGAAGTTGGCCTCAAAGGCACCCGTGCCGAAGAAGATGACGAACTCCGCGTTGGTGAGGTCTGGCTTCATGTGTGTCTTGCCGCCGCTCCATTTCCCATCCTTGTACTGGTTGGTCATCTCGCGGTAGGCGATATGGTGGGACTGCTCGCAGATGGTGGTATGCTCGTACCAGTTGACGGACCCAAAGGCGTCCAAGAGCCAGCGCTTGGAGAAGTCCGCCCGACCGCCCTGGATGCGGCCGGCCTGGAACACAAACTGATTGTTGCGCGGGCCCAGGTCCGGCATATCCGGGTCAATGAGCTTATCCAGATGGGCGGCATGCTTGGCTTTGAAATCCTCCAGGGTCATCTCCCCCTTGACCACGGCCTTGGCGTCGGCCGCCAAGGTTTTCATCAGTTCGGGATCGCGCACGGCATAGAGGTCCTTTAACCCCGGTACGGGACCTTCCCCAAACAGGTCGCCGCCGTTGATGATCTCGTCAATGGCCTGGTCGAAGGGGATGGCCTGCCATTTGTTCTCGCCGCGCTTGCCGGCGCGTTTCAGCACTTTGCGGATGCGGTACGGGTCGTACTGGGACTGAACGCCGGCGATGCCCTTTGGGCAGAGCTTGGCATCGACCAGCACTGCTTGCTCGGGAGGTGTGTCATAAGGGATATGCGGGAGCAGGTTCAGCGGGCAGTACGGGTTGCCCTCGATCTTCACCAGCACCCCGTTCCATATTTTCCCCTTGATGGCGCAGGACGTGTGACACTGGAGGCAAACGCTGTAGATGATATGCTCCGCCGAGTCAAAGGGATATTCATTTTGCGACAGGCCGGCATATGCCTGCGCTCCCTGAAACCGGGATAAGGTGGGCATAATCACCTCGCTGAACATCAACGTGCCGCCCAAGAACGCCGCGGATTTCAGGAAGTTCTTGCGAGACAATGATTTCATCGGGACACCTCCTGCCGTTGCCAGGTTTCAGTGCTAGGTTCTTTCTCCAGGGGCAATAGATGATAGCCGACTGCGAACAGGATCAACGCGATGCCAATGGCAAAGGCCGAGACCTGCCATTCCATGATGGTGGGGGTATAGCGGGCCAGGTAATTCAGGTGCGGTTCCACCAGGGCATATTCCAGGCCGGGGAGTTCAGGTAAGGCGAAGCCCGGCAGGACGATGTTCCAGCGGATGCCGATGAAGCAGATGGCGGACAAGAGGGCCACCAACCCTACCGCCAGGCCGCTGCGCCGGCCCGCGGTCACCAACACCAGCATGGGCAACCCAACTGCCCCGATCAGGCCCAGCATCCAGAAGATCCACCAGTTCGGGCCGAACAACTGCTCCTGAATAGGTGCCGTATGGGCCGGCGCGGTGCCGTACAGGCTGACCAGGAACTCCGCCACTTCCATCAGCACCTCTACCAGGAGCAGGATGAGCAACAGCCGGCCCAGGCTGATCACCAGTTCCCGATGGCGCTGATACCCGTTGGGGATGATGAAAGCCGCTACCGCGGTCAGCAAAGCGCCGCCCGATGCGAGAGCGGAGACCAAGAACAGCAGGGGGAACAGGCCGCTGTACCAATACGCACGCGCGATAGTGACCGCGAAGACGGTGCCGGTGCCGCCGTGAAAGGCGATCGCCAGGGGCACACCGATACTGCCCAGCACGCGCACAATGCGCATATCCCGGGCCTCATCCGCCGGCGTCCCCTCCTGTGTGCCCAGGGCCAGGATGCGGTACAGGCCTCCCTTCAGGCCCCCCTGCCGCGCGCCGCGGGCAAAGCTCCGCCGCATCAGGAACCAGGCCTCGGCCACCAACAGGAAGAAATAAGCGGTGTACAGCCAGACGATCCAGGCCAGGGGAGAGTGGAACCCTGGACGGGTGAAGACCTCGGTGAAACGCTCCATATGTCCCAGGTCCACCCAGATGAAGAGCAGAGCGGTGATCAGGGATACCAGGGCGGTGAACACCGCGATGCGGCCGATGGCCTCATACTGTTTGAACCCGAATACGTAGACCAGGGAAGAGATCAAGAACGCGCCGGCCGAGAGGCCGATAAAGTAGATGTAGAATACCACCCACAAGGCCCAGGGAATGGGAGTGCCGTAACCGACGTGCAAGAGGCCGAAGCGCAAACGGTCCATCATGCCGACTACGCCGAAGGCCAGGGCGATGACCCCCACTGCCAGGATAAGCCACAGACGCTTCCTCATCGTGTTCCTCCTTCGTTTACAGCAGATAGTAGACGCTGGGTTCGGTCCCAAGCTCTTCCTTCAACCGCACCACCCGAGGAGAAGCCGCCATTTGGGCAGCCAGGCTTTTCGGATCGTTGAGATCGCCGAAAATGCGCGCCCCGCCCAGGCAGGTGGTGATGCACGCCGGCAGCATGCCTTTCTCCAGCCGATGGATGCAGAAAGTACACTTGCGCGCGTTCCCAATCGGCGACTGGTTCAGCCGGCCCGGCAGGCGCTGATGGAGCCGGCCGTATTCGAAGCTGGGATTGGTGTCGTAGGCCGCCACTTCCGGCGTATGGCCGGCGGTGTAAAAGTCCCCGAAGTCAAAGGAACGCGCGCCGTACGGACAGGCGGTCAAACAGTACCGGCACCCAATGCACACATCGTAGTCAATGACCACGATGCCGTCTGGTCTGCGGTAGGTAGCGTTGACAGGACACACCTTGACGCACGGGGGATGCTCACATTGCATGCAGGGTCGCGGCAGGAAGCGCCGGGCGACGTTGGGATACTGGCCGATCTCTTCCTCGATCACCACATGGTAGGCCACACCGGGCGGGGTGTTGTTCTCGGCCTTGCATGCTACAGTGCAGGCGTTACAGCCCACGCACTTGCGCAGATCGATGACCATGCCCCAGCGGCGTTCTTCCAGTGGTTTCTGGAGCGCCCGATGCAGGTCCTCCAGCATGCGGATGGTCATGCTTTTGGTTTCCACCTCTACTGGCATACCCGACTCCTTTCTTACGAAGTGTTGTGCGGCGAACAAGTCTTTACGGAAGATGGGAACAGGAAGCCCGGACGGTCTGCTCTTCGAGCAGGGCCAGGGCGGTTTGCCATTCTGCCGGCGTGTTCACGTTCAGGAACGACAGCAATCGGCGATCCACGATGCGCAGTTCCTCTGCGGTGACGAACCGGGTGCGCACACGCGGGTACAGGTCCAGAGGGCAGTGCTGACCAACGGCCAGCATTTCTTCTATGGCCGGCAAACACGAGCGGCTGTACACGGCGTGCAGGGGCTGGAGGCGGCCGTCGATCTCCGGCACCACTGCATCCCACCCGCCGGCCGCATCCGCCAGGAACGAGAGCAGGGATGGGTTCAAGAAGGGCATGTCGCAGGCCACGATCAGACAGTAAGGGCTTTGGGCATACTGCAAAGCCGTGTAGATGCCGGCCAAAGGCCCTATCGGGGGCAGGATGTCCTCGAACCAGTGCACTCCCGGGAGCCATGCGAACCGGGCTGCGCGCCGGCCGACGATCAGGATTTCCTGCACGACGGGTCGTAGGGCCTCGACCGCTCGGGCGATGAGCGGGGCACCGCCAAAACGCATCATGGCCTTATCCTGACCCATGCGCCGGCTTGCCCCACCTACCAGGACGGCACCGCTGATATCCGTCGCCATATCCCTTCGCCCCTATGCCTGTGCGCTCGGTTGACGGAGGAGATGACGCAGCAGGTAGATGGATTGATGGAGGATGATGCCGGCGCCGAATCCGATGGCGAGGTTGCGCGACCAGAAGCCGAGGCCGGCGGTAAGTCCTGCCACAGCCCATTCCTCCCAACCCCGCAGATCGCGCGCCAGCAAGCCGTGTTGAATACCCACAAATATCAGGAGCGTGCCCAGGATGGGATAGGGAATCAGCGCCAGTATGGGCAGGGCATTGCCATCCACAAAAAGGGCCAGCGCCAGACAAAGCAGGCCCATCAACACGGGGGCAGTGCCACTGCGAGCTCCAAGCCGATAGTGGGCGGTCAGCCCCCCGGAGCCATGGCAAACCGGCACACCGCCGAACAATGCGGCCAGGAGCTGAGCAATACCCATGGTGGTGAGCAGGTTGCGGGGGTTGACCCGCTGGGCGCGCGTGCCGAAGTATGTCTGCGCGGTATCCACGGTGGCATACACGGCATTGCCCAGGGTTAAGGGGAGTTGGGGAAGGACCAGCAGGAACAATGCCTGCGCCATATCCCTGGCCGCCGGCATGGCCGGCCGTGGAAACGTCATCGCCAGGCGAATATGGCCCATCAACCGAGTGCCCCCACCCACTGTCAGGGCTACCAGGACGCCAAAGGCCAGGACAGTCAGCGACGCCGGCCAACGGCGCTGGCGCAGTGCCCAGATCAACAGGCCCGCCGCTACCAGGGCAACCAACCAGCCGGCCGGCAGAGTGCCGATCGCGAGCGTAATCACCCGCTCTTCGCCGCCCGGGACGACTTGGGGCCGGCTGGCCAGGGCCACCCCGCTTTGTACCAGCAGTAAGGCCAGGCCCAACTGAATCCCTCGGATGACGGGGCGGGTGAACCACTTGTCCAACCAGCTCCAGGCATGGGTCACTGCCAGGAAGAGGAGTATCAGGCCCATCCACCAGCCGGCGGCGACCACCACTGCCGTGGACAGTCCGTAGGCAATGGCGATGGCCGATACCGCTTTCAGCGGCTGGATGGGAAGCGGCAGGCGGTAAAACAGGCCGGTGAGGATGTAGGCCACACCAATGCCGAAGAAGACCGCAGTGGCGGGAAAACCATTGACGGTGATCAGGCTGACTGCCAGGGGAAGGAGAATCCCCAGGTCACCGAATGCGCCGCTGATCTCACTCCATGAGCAGAGAAAGCCCTGTTGGGCCAGCTTGTCCCGAAGATTCATGAGATATTCCTGGCGGTTCCGCGTGGTCTTGATCTGGTGCGCGGCCGGCGGCAGGCCGGCTGGTTCACGCAGGTTCATTGTAATGGGGAAAAGGAAGGGAGAGTAGAAGGAAAATCCAGGAACGTATGTCGGGAATACGGAGAATTCCCTGTCAGGAAATTCCCGACATCAGATGCTTTCGGCTTCTGCACCTCTATTCCAGGTCCAATAAATGGTGCTCCAGGGCATAGCGTACCAGCTCGGCCCGGCTGCGCAGGCCCAACTTCTCCATAGCACGCGAGCGGTACGTCTCCACTGTTTTGATGCTGAGGAACAGACGGTCGGCGATCTGTTGGTTGGTATATCCCAGGGCCACCAGGCGGATGACCTCTCGCTCGCGTTCGCTGAGCTGATCATGGGGTTGCTGGGAGGCAGCGGCTTGCTCTCGCTGGAGCATGCCGTTGAGGAGAAGCCTGGCGTGAGCGGGGTGCAGATAGGTCCCGCCTTGGTGAACGGCCCGGATGGCGCTCAACAGTTCGGTGTCAGCAGCGCGTTTGAGCACGTATCCCGAGGCGCCGGCGGCCAATGCCTGGCGCAGATACTCCTCATCGTCATACATGGTCAGGATCAGGATCTTCATGCGCGGGACATCCTTGCGCAGGACCTGGATGACCTCCAGCCCCCCCATCGCCGGCATGCTGATGTCGAGCAGGAGCACATCGGGTTGCGCAACCCGCGCTCGGTCAACGGCCTCCCGTCCATCGCTTGCCTCGGCAACGACTTCCATATCAGGCTCGGCCTGCAGGAGCATGCGCAGGCCGGCGCGCAGTACCGCATGGTCGTCCGCGATCATCACGCGGATGACTGCGCCGCGGAGGCGTTGGGTGTCGAATCGGTGAGACATAGGGACTCCTTTTGCAGTGGGATGACCACGGAGACCGTGGTGCCGCCGCCCGGCGCCGACTCCACGACCAGCCGGCCGCCCACTAATTCCGCCCTTTCCCGCATGCCGAACAGCCCCAAATGCGCGCGTCCCGCAGTGTCCAGGGCTTGTGCCGCATTGAAGCCGCATCCGTCATCCTCGATGATCATCACCACCTCATGGCCGCGGCGTTCCAGCAGGATGCTGGCGTGGTTGGTCTGGGCATGCCGGGCCACGTTCGTCAAAGCTTCCTGGGCAATGCGATATAGGGTGGTCTCCATCTCATGTGGGAGCCGGGTCTGCGAGAGGCCGGCGGCGATGAAATCCACCTGGATACCCAGGCGCTTGGTGCATTCCTGGGCGTAGCGGGAGAGCGCCGGCACCAAGCCCAAGTCGTCCAACACGCTGGGACGCAGTTCCACCGCCAGGTCCCGGATGCTGTCCAAGATGTTGGCCACGATCTCCCGCATTTCTTGGGTCTGGGAGACGATTTCAGCCGGCGTTTGGGCGCGCTCCAGCAGGCGCAGGTTCACCAGCAGTGAGGTGAGCGCCTGGCCGGTTTCGTCGTGCAGTTCCCGAGCAATGCGCTGGCGCTCCTCCTCCTGGGCGGTGATCACCTTGCGCAGTAGTTCGCCGCGGATTTCCTCTTTGTGCTGGAGTTCTTCCCACAGGCGGGCATTCTCGATAGCGATGCCGATTTGTCTGCCCACTGCCTCCAGCAGGACCAGATCTTCTTTGCAAAAACAGGTCACCCCTTCGGCGCAGGCAAGGTTGAGCATGCCCACCACCTGGCCGCGCACCTGGAGGGGCGCCAGGACATGGCTGGACAGCCCGGGTATTCGGGAGGAGAGGACACAGCCGGCTGGCAGGGTGGAGACGATATAGGGTTGGCCCCGCCGGCGGGCTTCCTCGCATGCAGGACAGCCGCGACAGCAGGCGGACAACTGAGCCTTAGAAAGCTCGCTGTCCCACTGCCCCACACAAATCTCGCAGTCTCCATCGTTGCGCAGTACGCATATCCAGCCGGCCTGGGCGTGCAGGATCGGAATGACCTGGGCCAAAGCGCGGCTGAGCATCTCCTGCAGGCCAAGGGGGCCGGCTACGGCCCGGGAGACCGCGAACAAGGCGGACAGCTCGCGGTTGCGCTGAAGCAGATTGCGGTTATAGGCCTCCATCTCCTGATGGGATTGGGCCAAACGCTCTACCATCTCGTTGAAGGAGGCCTGTAGGGCGCCGATCTCGTCCCTTGCCCAGGGGGTGATGCGCTGTTGGAGATCGCCCTGGGCCACGCGCCGGGTGGCCTGGGAAAGGGCCAGAATAGGGCGGCTGAGCAACCAGGTCAGCAGAGTACTGACGAAGACGCCGAAGAGGGAGACAAGTACAATGGTGAGAATGAGCCGGCGCGTCACTGCGGCCAGGGTGTTGTGCAGGCGCGTTTGGGACATGCCGATGCGGACCTGGCCGGCATTCCCTCCGAAGATCGGGACGGCGATGTCCAGGATCACGCCTTCCTCGGTCAATAGGCGGGCCATATGATAGGGCTGGCCGGCGGCCACATCGTTGGCCGCGATCAGATCGAAGGGGAATCCCCCTTGAAAGGAATGGGCAAGCAGGCGCCGCTGGGCGTCCAGCACAAAAGCATAGCGCACATCGGGATGGTTTTGCACCGCGTCCATGGTAAGCTCAAACAAGTTATACAGGTTATTGGTCAGCACGAGATCGGTGCTTTGCGCGGCCAGGGTCTGGGCAGTGGAAATACCCCGCTGTTCCAACTCCCAGGTCAGCGCCTGGCCCATCATTTGGCGCACTTGCAGGGTGATGCCCAGGCCCAGGATACCCAGCATGGCCAACGCAATGCCCATGATTTTCCAGCGCAGGCTGACGCCGCCGATCAAATCCCACAACCGTGTCCAGAGACTGCGCGGCATTATTCGCTCCCTCCCACCATTTCCATGGCCGCCCGGGCGCTTTGATACAGTGCTAGGTCACCCTTGACGAAGCGGTCCACGCCGAGGGGCGCCAGCGCGGCACGGCCGTCGGGGTCATCTCCCATGGTCAGAAGCACTTGGCGTAAGCGCTCCTTCAGGCCGGCGTCCAACTGAGGATGTACCGCCACCGGCGGCGCACCGAACGGCTCGGAACGCCAGATAATTCTCGTCCTTTCCGCCAGGCGTGGATCCTGCGCAGTGAGGGTGTCATAGACCACGCTGTCCACCGCCGCGCCGTCCACCCATTTCTCCGCCACCGCGCGGATGGAGTTGTCATGGCTGTAGGTGAACAATGTGCGGCTGAAGAATTGCTCGGGTGAAGCGCCGAGGGTGCGAAGCCATGCTAAGGGGGCCATATAACCGGTCAGGGAGAGGGGGTCCGTGAAGGCAAATACCCTGCCGCGCAGGTCTTCCGGGCGCTCTGCACGGCTGTCCGCCGGCACGATGATGTAGGAATAGTACACCGTACTGCCGGCAACCTCGGAGACGGCCAACAGTTCCATGCCAAACTCCCGCTCCCCGCGGACAAAGGCTCCGGTGCAAATAAAGGCAAAATCAAGCTGACGGGTGCGCAGGAGCTCGTTGATTTCGGCGTAGGAATTGCGCTGTACCAGCTCCACCGGTGCCCCCAGCTTTTGCTCGAGGTATGCCTTGAGCGCGGCGTAACCCGAGGAGGTAGTTTTGGGTGACAGGATGGCGGCGACCCCCATCCGAATAGGGGTGATCGTTGGTGATGGTGCTGTAGTCCCGGCGGCCGGCAGGTCTGCCGGGGTCAGGCTCACCCGCACGTAGGTTTCGGGACTGCCGCATGCGGGGAGAAGCCATAAGGCCGCACATAGGATCACGCAGAACACCCCGCTCACGAGACGTCCCGATCCCCGGGCTTGATAGACAGACATGGCCTGGTCTCCTCCAGTAAGTTCCACTACTTTTATTATCCGACAAAGCGGGAAGTACGTCAAATGTTGAGCAAAGACCTCAAGAAGGCCGGCACGAGCCGGTAGGTAGAGGAAGAGCCGACAAGGGGATAGTGGGACAAAACAGCCCCCTATATACTGCCAGGGCGAGAGGATTTGAACCTCCGGCCACGCGACCGCAGGGGGGTCAGCAAGTCGGCTCACATGACGCCCAGCTTGCCGACGCGGTGCGGCAGTAGTAGCCAGTACCCCCGGCG
Source organism: Anaerolineae bacterium (assembly GCA_028275445.1). GTDB lineage: Bacteria > Chloroflexota > Anaerolineae > JACIWP01 > JACIWP01 > JACIWP01. The sequence goes on from JAPWUQ010000064.1 coordinate 10,606, forward strand.
CGATTCGAACGCGCAACCAACTGCTTAGAAGGCAGCTGCTCTGTCCATTGAGCTACGGGGGCACACTCATTATCCATTGTATCAGCCGGCCCCGCTCTGTCAAATCTATGCCCTCCAACCTCCCGCCGAATGTCAACTCTGAATTGACATTTTCGCCCCCATTGTATAAAATACACGAGACATGCTCGCCGGCCCATCATCCCAGCGCACCATCCCTGGCCTATATACCGCCGTCATGAGAGGTACACCCATGAAAGCACGCATTGACTGGAACGCTATGTTCGCCCCTCTCGATGTCATGAACATCCCTGTCTCGCAAACCCACCTGCGCCGCGTCACCGCCGTCCAGCACACCCCCACCGGCCTGCTCCTGACGGTCGAAACCGCCGCCGGCCAGCCCATCCCGGTGCAGATCGACCTCATCCAGCCCGATCTCCTGCGACTGCGCATGAACCCCCACGGCATCCGCCAGGCAAAAAGCGACATCCTGGTCCAGGAAAGCTGGCCGGCCCCGGCGTTCGAGGTGCAGGAAACTCCGGAGGCCATCACCCTCCTGACCGAGCGCCTGCGGGTGGTGCTCCAGCGCTTCCCTTGGCAGATGCGCGCCTATGACCGCTCCGCGCCGGCCGACGCCGAACCCTTCTTCGCCGAACGCTTCAACGACCGCGCCTACGGCTACGCGTATGAGGTTCCCCCCATCGGCTACGAGGAGGACGCCGGCGGATTCATCACCGTCCACGAGACCGTTGCCCTCCGCCCCGGCGAGGCGCTGTACGGCTTCGGGGAGAAGTTCACCCCGCTCAACAAGCGCGGTCAGGAGCTGTACTCCTGGTCCATGGACTGCGGCAACGTCAGCAGTTTCCGCTCGTACAAAAATGTGCCCTTTTTCATGAGCACCGCCGGCTACGGCCTTTTCATCCACACCTCTTTCCCCATCGTCTACCGCATGGGGAGCGAGTCCAGCATCTCCTACTCCTTCCATATCGCCGACAGCCAGCTCGACTATTTCCTCATCTATGGCCCATCGCTGAAACATATCCTCTACCGCTACACCGAGCTGACCGGACGGGCGCCGGTCCCGCCCAAGTGGTCGTTCGGGTTCTGGATATCGCGCTGTGGATATAAAACCCGCCAGGAGGTCGAGGAAGTCGTGCGGGAGATGCGGGCGCGCGGCTTCCCCTGTGACGTGCTGAGTCTGGACCCCTGGTGGATGGGGGATGGGCCGTGGTGCACGTACGAATGGGATGAGGAGCGCTTCCCCCGGCCGGCCGAAATGATGGCCGAACTGCGCCGGCAGGGCATCCGCACCTGCCTCTGGATCACCCCGTATATCCCCGCCGGCACCCCGCTGTACGAAGAAGGCAAGGCGCGCGGCTACTTCATCCGCCGGCCCGACGGCTCGATCAGCCCGGTGCTGGAGGCCTTCGCCGGCCGAGACCTGGCGGCGGTGGACTTCACCAACCCCGAGGCGGTGGAATGGTTCCTCTCCCATCTGCGCCGGCTCCTGGACATGGGCGCGGCCGTCTTCAAGACCGATTTTGGCGAACAGGCGCCGGCCGATGCCCTCTATCACGACGGACGCTCCGGCCTGGAAATGCACAACCTCTACCCGCTCCTGTACAACCGCGCGGTGTTCGAGCTCACCCGTCAGTACTTCGGCCGCGGCCTCACCTGGGGGCGCTCCGCCTACGCCGGCTCCCAGCGCTACCCCGTCCAGTGGGGCGGCGACAGCTACAGCAGTCTGGACCAGATGGGCACCCAGCTCCTCGGCCTGCTCAGCTACGGCATGTCCGGCGTCCCCTTCTGTAGCCACGATGTCGGTGGGTTCGACTATCCCCCGGAAGCGTTCGATCACCCTCGCCAGGAAGACTATCCGCGCGATCCGGTGGTCTACGCGCGCTGGCTCCAGTTCGGCGTCTTCTCCTCCCATGTGCGCGCCCACGGCAAACAGCCCCGCGAGCCGTGGCAGTACGGGCCAGAGGTCGAGGCTATCGCCCACCGCTACCTGTCCCTGCGCTACCGCCTGCTTCCGTACATATACTCGGAAGCGGTGCACAGTTCCCAGGCCGGCCTGCCTATGGTGCGGCCGCTGGTGCTGGAGCATCAGGAGGACCGCAGTACGTGGAACATTGACCATGAATACCTGTTCGGTGAGAGCTTCCTCGTAGCGCCGGTGACCTCGCGCGACGGCCGGCTCTCCGTCTATCTGCCGGCCGGCACCTGGTTCGACTACTGGACCAAAGCCCCGGTGGAAGGCGGACGCTGGATGGACATCCAGGCCCCGCTGGATATCCTCCCGCTGTGGGTGCGCGCCGGCAGTATCATCCCTATGGGGCCAGAGATGGACCACGTGAACCAGAAACCGTGCGACCCGCTGACGCTGGAACTGTATGGGCCGGCAGACGAAGGGGAGTATGTCATATTCGATGAGGATCGCCCGGCCGTCGCCGTGCGGTATCAGCGCCGGCATCATCAGCTTCTGGTGCAGGTGGAACCGGCGCCGGGCGAGGTCA
>JAPWUQ010000288.1 GCA_028275445.1 Anaerolineae bacterium
ATCCAGCCGCTGGGGAACGTGGCCTTCGGCGCCACCATCGTCGGCATCCTGGGCGCCTTCCTCATCGCCCGCCGGAACATCCGCATGGAGGAAGTAAGATGACCGTCCAGATCAAAGGCAGACCGGAAGCGATTACCATCCAGTGGATCCCCAAGTACACGCTGCTGGAGCGCTTCGGCCACTGGATGCATACGGCCAGCTTCGTGCCCCTGGCAATCACCGGCATGGTGCTGTACTTCCCGTTCCTACAGCCTCTCGCCCAGGGGGCGGCCGGCGAGTTCTTCCGCCTGGTGCACCGTGTCGCCGCGGTGATCTTCGGCGCCCTGCCCATCATCTACTTCATCTTCCAGCCCCGCCGGCTCATTATGAACATCCGCGAGTTCCTCCCCAGCAAGGAGGATATCGGCTGGCTGAAGGCCGCGCCGGCCTACTACCTCTTCGGCCGGCATGAGGCCATGCCGCCGCAGGGCCGCTTCAACGCCGGCGAGAAGCTCAACGGCCTGATCATGATCGTCGCCTGGGTCGTCTTCGGCCTCACGGGCCTGCCCATGTGGTTCGGCAAGGGGATCATCCCGCCTGAAATCTTCCGCTGGCTGGTGCTCTTCCACGACCTGGCGATGATCGCGTCCGTGTGTATGTTCCTGGTACACTTGTACCTGGCTGTTGCTCACCCGCTGATGTGGGCCGCCCTCGTCAGCATGCGCTTCGGCGTGACCTCGGCGGACTACGCCGCGGAACACCACGCCAAGTGGTACTACGGCCCTAAGCGTGCCATGGAGATTTACGAGGCGCGGAAGCGCGAAGCGGCCCAGAAAGGGCACTGAATGGCTGGGCGAGCGGGCCGGCGAGCACATTGAAAAGGAAGGGGAGAAATGGCCAAGATTTTGATTGTAGATGACGACCCCGATTTCGTGAAGCTGACCCAGCGCATCCTGCGCACCAAGGGATACGAGACGATGGTCGCCTCCAGCGGCAAACAGGCCCTGGAAATGATGCGCAAGGACAAACCGGACCTGGTGCTCCTGGACATCATGATGGCCTACATCCTGGACGGCCTGGATGTCAGCCGGGAGATGGCCCAGGACCCGCAGTTGAAGGATGTGCCGGTCATCATGGTCACGTCGCTGACCGGCGCCCGGGCCCAGGCGGCCCTGCCGACCGATGAGTTCATCCCCGTGGACGAGTGGATCCATAAGCCCATTGACCCGGACCAGCTCCTGGCGCGGGTGGAGGCGGCGCTGAAGAAATCATCCTGACGCAGGCTGGGGACGCGATGTGGACGGGGGAGAGCATACTGCCCTCCCCCGTTTCTGTTTCTGCCGCCGGCGGGTGCGCTGGCCGGCTACGGCGAGGATGGGCCGCCGGAGGGGCCGGCGGCCGTATCAACAGTGGGCAGGCGGAAGGTGAAGCGGCTCCCCTTCCCTATCTCGGATTCCACCCCGATGCTCCCTCCGTGTGCTTCCACGATATTTTTGACCAGGGGCAGGCCCAAACCGGTGCCGTGGGGCGCCAACTCCTTGGCCTGCGGAGTGCGATAAAACTCCTCGAAGATGCGCGCCTGATCCTCCGGCGAAATCCCAATGCCGGTGTCCTCCACCATGCCGATGGCCCAGCCATCCTGCTCGTCCAGCACCACGCGCACCCTGCCCCCCGCGGGGGTGTACTTTACGGCGTTGGAGATGAGGTTGCTCCAGACCTGCGTCATGCGGTCGGGGTTCGCAAGGACCTGCGGCCGGCGGCGGATCTCGACCTCAAAGGAGAGGCCCTTGCTCGCCGCCTCGGCCTGGAACAGGGGATATACCTTCTCCAGCACGTCGGCCAGAGACAGCACCTGCCGCTTCTCCATACTCTCTTGGCTCTTGACCGCGGCCAGGTTGAGCAGGTCATCCACCAGGTCCAGCAGTTCCTGCGTGCGGTCAATGGCGCGCTGAAGGACTTGCGGCTGTTCCTCCGGCGGGATGTATCCCTTCAGCACGGCGTTCAGGAAGCTCTGCAGGGCGGTGAGGGGAGCGCGCAGTTCGTGTGCCACCGTCAGCATGAAGGAGGTTTTGAAGCGGTCGATCTTCTCCAATTCCTCTTTGGCGCGGGCCAGTTCCTGGGCCTGGCGCTCGATCTCCTGCAGGCGCCTGGCTTCCATGGTAAGCCGCCGGCGTTCCAGCCCATGCCGCACGGTCATCAGGAGCACGTCGGCGGTGAAGGGTTTGGTCAGGAAATCGTAGGCGCCGGCCTTGATCGCCTGCACCGCCAGGTCCACCGTCGCATAGCCGGTGATAATGATGCAGATGGTGTCTGGATACTTCTCCCGGATGGCTTGCAAAAGATCAAAGCCCCGCATGCCCGGCAGGACCAGGTCAATCAGCACCAGGTCGAAGGGGCCTTCCTCTTCCAGCCGGCGCAGTCCCTCCGGGCCGGTAGCGGCTGTCGCGACGATATATCCCTCCGGCTCCAGGGCACGCCGACATCCCTCGCGGATGCCCTCTTCGTCGTCAATGACCAGGATGCGCTCGCGCCGCTCTTCCCCCATAGATGGCGTATCTCCTTTCCGCAGTTCCAGCGGGCGTCAGCCGATGACCTCGCCCTGGGGGGCCTGAGGCCGGCCGCCTTCCAGCACCAGGCGGATGGGCAGGGTGATGGTGAAGGTGGTTCCTTCTCCCACGCGGCTCTCCACCGCGATCTGCCCCCGATGCATTTTGATGATGCCGTAGACGATGGAAAGCCCCAGCCCCGTCCCCTTTCCCGGCGGCTTGGTGGTGAAGAAGGGTGTGAAGAGCCGGCTGAGGTGCTCCTCCGGGATGCCGCAGCCGGTGTCGG
>JAPWUQ010000289.1 GCA_028275445.1 Anaerolineae bacterium
GACCTGTTCATCAGCAGTACGTACTGGTCCGACCCCATCACTGCCGCCGCCGCGCTGGCCACCATCCGCGAGTATAAGCGCCGCGACGTCCAGACCTACATTGATCGGATGGGCAAGCGCTATATGCAGACGTTCAACGCCCTGGCGGAGCAGGCGGAAGTGCCGGCCCGCTTCGCCGGCATGGGATGCAGTTTTGTCCTGCAGTGGGAATTCGAGGACCCCGATCCTTTGCTCCGCAAGCAGGCCACCACCCTTTTCATCCAGGAGTGCAATAAGCGCGGTATCTTCGCCGCCGGCGGCATGCATATGTGCTGGGCCCATACCGAGGCCGAGCTGGAAGAGCTCAAACCTCGCTGGGAGGAGGTGCTGGGAGTCTTGCGCGACGCCATTCGCGCGGGGGACATTGCCGGCCGCCTGGAAGCGGAGGTGAGCAAGGAAGCGTTCCGCCGGCTCGTGCGCTAACACCCTCAGGAGGGCATCATGCAGGTTATCGAGCACGGCATCATTTTCGACGCGCGGCAGGCCCCGCCACAGCGGCGCTTCTGCTCTTTCACGAGCCTGCTGTGCACCGCGGACGGACGTCTGCTGGCGGCATTCCGGGCCGGCAGTTCCAAGGATTCCGCCGATGAGAACATCCTGATTTGCGAAAGCACCGACGGGGGGCACAGTTGGGAGCTGGTGTGGGAGGGTTTCCCGCTGGAATACGCCGGCGTGCGCGGCGCCTGGCGCGCCGGGGCGCTTTTCGAGCTGGAGCCGGGCCGGCTGTTGGGCTATTTCACCTGGTTCGAGCGCACTAACCCGGCCCTGCCCCTCTCCAACCCCGAGACCCAGGGCATCCTACCCAGCCGGCTCCTGCTGGCCGAATCGAGCGATTACGGGCGGAGCTGGCATGCCTGGCGGGAGCTGGACGTGCGCCCCTTTGAGGGTGTCTCTGCCACCGGCGCGCCCCTGCGCCTGTCGGACGGTGCGCTCGGTTTTCCCTATGAAGCCTGGAAGAGCTACTATGACGCGCGTCCGGGGACGCATCATGCCCTGCTACGCCGCTCGCCGGACGCCGGCCGCACCTTTGAGTCCCCAATCATCGTGGCCCATGACCCGGCGGCGCGCGTCTTTTACTGGGACCAGAGGCTGGGGATCGCGCCGGATACCGGCCGGCTCATCGCGCTGTTCTGGACCCACGATCGCCAGCTCGGCCAAGACCGCAATATCCACGTGGCCTGGGGTTCGCCCGATGGACGGCGCTGGACATCGCCGCCGGCCGACACCGGCTTCGCCGGCCAGATCGCTTATCCCCTCTGCCTGGGTGGGGAAAGGGTCCTGGCCGTTTACGTCCACCGCCACGACCCTCCTTCCATCCGCGCCGTCTTGAGCCGTGACTTCGGCCGCACATGGGAGCTGGCGGAAGAGTGTGTGGTCTATGAGAGCGCCGCCGGCCGCGAATCCGGCGTCGGTGGTCAGCGCGAGTTCGGCGATTACTGGGCGGACATGAACCGCTGGACCTTCGGGCATCCGGAGGCCTGTCTTCTGCCAGACGGCCAGGTGCTGGCGGCTTTTTACGCCGGTGATACCACCGCCATGAGCATGCATTGGGCGCGATTGGCGCTGTAGCCGGCAACGCGCTATAATGCCCCCATCATCCGACATAAGGGCGAGCCAAGATGGAATACCGTGAGCTTGGCAGGACAGGTCTGCGCGCCTCCCGCCTGGGTTTCGGCAGTATGCGTCTGCCGACCATCACCATTGGAAGCACCGATTACATTGACTTCGACCGCGCGGTGGAGGTCCTGCATGCCGCGTTCCGGCTGGGCATCAATTACGTGGACTGCGGCTTCCTCTACGTCAGCGAGCAGGCGGAGATCGCGGTCGGGCGCGCGGTCAACTCATGGCATTCCCCCGACGACATCATCATCACGGACAAAGCCACCAAATTCCGTCTGGAGCGCCAGGGCGACCTGCGCCGCATGCTGGAGCATCAGCTTCAGCGTCTGGACAGGGATTGGGTCCATTTTTATCTTTTCCACGGCATCGGATGGGACAATTTCTGGGAGCTGGATGCCCAGACCGGTTGGATCCGGGACATGTTCCGGGCGCAGGAAGAGGGCCTGGTGCGGCATGTGGGCTTCTCTTTCCATGATGAACCGCAGGCCATGATTGACCTGGTCAATCTGGGATGGGCGGAGCTGGTAACCTGTCAGTACAATTACCTGGATCGGCGCAATGAGGCGGCGATGCGCTACGCGGCATCGAAGGGTGTGGCGGTGGTGGTGATGGGGCCGGTGGGGGGCGGCCGGCTTGCGGTGCTCCCCAAGGGCGTGGCCGAGCGCACGGGCTGGAGCGCGCAGTCCGCGGCCGAGCTGGCCCTGCGCTTCGTCGCGTCCAATCCGGATGTCGATGTCATGCTGTCCGGCATGAATTCGGTGGAGATGGTGGAACAGAACGTGATGGCGGTGGAGAAGGGGCCGCTGGCGCCGGCCCAGGTCCAAGAGATCGCCGCGCTGATGGATTATTACGGCCGGCTGGCAAAGCTGTACTGCACCGGCTGTCAGTATTGCCTGCCCTGCCCCCAGAACGTCAATATCCCGCGCGTGTTCGAGCTGTTCAACTACCTCACGGTGTACGGCCTGGAGGAATACGCCCGGCGCGAGTACGCCCGGCTGATGGGCAAGGGGCAGGACGCCTCGCACTGCATCGAGTGCGAGACCTGTCTGGAGCGCTGTCCGCAGTCCCTCCCCATCCCGGAGCGGCTGAAAGAGGCCCATGCCGCGCTGAGCGCCGGCGCCTGA
>JAPWUQ010000290.1 GCA_028275445.1 Anaerolineae bacterium
CACCTACGACGACGTCACCAACGTGGTGGTCTTCCTGGCCTCCGACTACGCCAGCTACATGACCGGCCAGGCCATCAACGTCACCGGCGGGCAGGAGATGCATTAGCCCGCAACAGCACGGCCATTTCCCAGACAGGATGCTCCCCGGACTTTGACATCCCGCCGCCGGCATGCTATAATGCCGGTGCCTCTGGAGGGGTAGCATAGTCTGGCCTAATGCGCGCGTCTCGAAAACGCGTGTGGGTAACTCCCACCGTGGGTTCGAATCCCACCCCCTCCGCCATATCCGGAGAGGTGCGAGAGTGGACGAATCGGCGCGATTGGAAATCGCGTGTGGGGCAACCCACCGTGGGTTCGAATCCCACCCTCTCCGCCATGAGCCGGCTCCCTGGCCCACCAGGGAGCAATTTGTTTGGCGACAAAAAAGCGCCCCTCACCGTCGCCGGCGAGGGGCGCTGGCATTCCCAGCAAGTATATCTAGGCGGCAATCTGCGCCTTTTTCTCACCCAGATACTGCTGGACCTCGTTGCGAGCCTCTTCAAACATCTCGATCAGCCTGGCCGTTCCGCCCTTGAACGAGCCTACGGCCTGACGGGCGCAGGACGTGCATCCCTTCATGTGGCGGAAACTGCCTGGCCCACAGCTCATGCATCCACCCAACTGGATCACCACCAGGGACAGCGCCAGCTTGTCCGGATGGGTCTCGGGGAGCGCCGCGATGCGCTCCACAAACTTCTGCCACTTCGGGTCCCGCAGGTCTGCCAGCTCACTCAACAACTGGGGTGGAAAGAACAGCTCCTGGTTTCCTGTCATTGTATCCCGCCTTCCTAGGTACGCCTAACCGCGATTTGCCATCTATTCATATGGAAAAGGGCCGGCCCAGCCGGCCGATTTGTGCATATTATAATGGAATGGAGAGATTTTGTCAAGATTCTCCTGCGTTTTCTCCAATTGTGATGATAAAAATGAAAGATATCATTGTTTTGACAGAATCCCCCATTCATGCTATCATGCGCGCAGCGGTCAATAACTTGGCGCGATTGATAGGGGTTAGCAGGGTGCATTCCACTCGAACCCAAATCTTACAGCTCATCCGCGATGAGGAACGGGTCACCGTTGACCACCTGGCGCAGAAGCTGGGCCTGAGCCCGATGACCATACGTCACCACCTGGCCCTGCTACAGCGCGACGGCCTCATTCAGGCCGAGGTCATGCCCTCGCCCGGCCGGCGCGGCAGACCGCGCCTCATGTACGTGCTGACGCCGGCCGGCGCCGAAATGTTCCCCTCCAACGTCACCCGCCTGGCCCATGTGCTGTTACTGCAGTTGAAAAAGCTCATGCCGCCGGCGGAGCTGAACGCCTTCCTTGACAGCCTCGCCGACGCATGGGCGGACTCCTTCCCCCCGGTGGAGGGGATTTCGTCCGAGGCAAAACTTGACCAAATCACAATGTTTTTGAATAATATGGGCTATCAGGCCGTGTGGGAATACGCCGGCAGTGTGGTGGAATTTCGCCTGGAGAACTGCCCGTACCGCTGGCTGGCCGGCCGGCACCCGGAGCTGTGCCTCGTGGATATGAAGCTGTTACAGCGGCTCACCGGCGGCCTGGTGCAGGCAGTAGAGGAAGGGCAGGACGAACAGCCAGATGCCCCCTCCCGCATCTGCCGGTACCGGGTGGTATTCCCGCAGGCGGGGGCGCTCCCCCGCGGCGGCGTGGCATAGCAGTGGACATGGCCCGAGGTCCGGGTTATGGATTTGATTCCCGATAAGGAGGAACAAAGTGGTGGACGAGAAAGATACCCAGATGAAAGAAAAGGTCCAGCAGGTCCTGGAAACGATCCGGCCGGCATTGCAGAGAGACGGCGGCGATGTCGAGCTGGTGGATGTCAAAGACGGGGTGGTGCAAGTGCGCCTGCAGGGCGCCTGCGCCGGCTGTCCCATGTCCCAGATGACGCTGGCGTTCGGCATCCAGCGCGTACTGAAGGAAAAGGTGCCGGAGATTCAGCGCGTCGAACCCGTCGCCTGATCAGGGACCAACCTCGGCCCCCTGCGCCCAACAGCCCAGGGGGCCGTCGTTTTTTCCCCGAACATCACTCGAACAAGCTCCGCAGGACGCGTAGGTTCTCCACATCCTCTTTCAGGTCCTTGCCCTTGGGAGTCTCCAGCACCATTGGGCGATCGGCAAAGCGGGGATCGTTCAACAACATGCGGAAAGGCTCCAGCCCCAGCACCCCCTGCCCGATATGGGCATGGCGATCCACGCGAGAGCCGACCGGCCGCGCTAGGTCGTTCAGATGGAACATGCGCACCCGCTCTATGCCCAGCAGGGCGTCCCATTCCGCCCACATGGCCTCATAGCCGGCGCGCGTGCGGATATCCCAGCCGGCCGCGGCGACATGGGCGGTGTCCAGACAAAGGCCCATGCGTGCCGGCTGATGCACGCGCTCCAGGATCGCCCGGAGCTGGGAAAAGGAGCCGCCCAGCACCGTCCCCTGGCCGGCGGTCGTCTCCAGCCAAACCTCTACCCGGCCGGGCACCTGCAGTAATGCCCGGTTGATCGCCTCCGCCACGCGCGCCAGGCCGGCCCCCTCGCCGGCGCCCATATGCGCGCCGGGATGAATCACCAGGCCCGGCAGGCCAAGCTGTTCCGCACGTTCCAGCTCCACCACAAAAGCGTTCAGGGAGCGTTCCCACAGGGCATCATCCGGGGAAGCCAGGTTAATGAGGTACGCCGCATGCCCCACGACGGGGAAAATGTTGTGCCGGCGCTGAAGCTCCTGAAA
>JAPWUQ010000291.1 GCA_028275445.1 Anaerolineae bacterium
CCACCGGACCTGGCGGATGCGCTGGCGCGCAAACTGCCGGCGGAAACCACCTGGGTGCAGTGTCCGCTGTTCAGCCGCGAGCGCTTCATCGGCGTGCTGACGCTCTTCCTCGCCCAGGCGGAGATCGCCGAGGATACGCGGGAGCTCCTGCAGTCGCTGAGCAGTGTGCTGGCGGTGGCCCTGGACAACCTGTGCCTGATGAACGAACTGCGGGAGGCCCGCCAGCAGTTGGATAACGCCATCGCCAGCAGTAACGACGCCTTTATCGTGGTTTCCAAGGAGGGGAAGATCCTCACCTGGAACCCGGCGGCCGAGCGCATCTTCGGCTATTCGGCGGAGCAGGCAGTGGGCCGGGGTATGGACTTCGAGGCCATTCCCTCGGCCGAATTGAGGGCTTTGGTGGAGCGCCTGTGGGAGCAGGTGCGGGCCGGCGCCAGTGTCTCGCTGGATGAGGAGCCCTATACGCATCCGGACGGCCGGCGCCTGTGGTTGAGCGGCACCGGCACGCCGGTGCTGGATGCCGCCGGCCGGCCCAGCGGCGCCCTGTTCGTGGTGCGCGACGTGACCCGCGAGCGCATCATCAAGCGGCAGATGGAGCAGACCGAGCGCCTGTCGGCACTGGGCCAGATTGTGGCCGGCGTCGCCCACGAGCTGAATAACCCCCTCACCTCGGTGATCGGCTTCGGCCAGCTCCTGCTTTCGGGGCCGCTCCCGGAGGAGGCGCGCCGCGATGTGGAGCGCATTGTCTCCCAGGCCCGGCGCATGTCCCGCATCGTGCAGAACCTGCTGGTCTTCGCCCGCGACCGCGAGCCAGAATGGACCGCCACGGATTTGAACGCGGTCATCCGCCAGGTGGTGGAAATGCGGGAACACGAGCTGAGCGTGGCCAATATCCAGGTGGAGCTGGAGCTGGACGAGGACCTGCCGGTGATCCGCGCCGACCCCTATCAGCTTCAACAGGTCTTCTTCAATCTGGTGCTGAATGCGGAGCAGGCCATGCGGGAAGCGCATCAGGGCGGCCGGCTGACGGTGCGCACAACCCTCTCGCCCGACGGGGAATGGCTCCGGGCGGAGGTTATTGATGACGGGCCGGGCATCCCGCCGCAAAACCTGAAGCGCATCTTCGACCCCTTCTTCACCACCAAAGAGGTGGGCAAGGGCACCGGCCTGGGGCTTTCGGTCTGCTACGGCATTGTGGAAGAACACGGCGGGCGCATCTGGGCGGAAAGCGAGTACGGCCATGGTGCCACCTTTATCGTGGAACTGCCGGCGCGGCCGGCGGAGGAAACAGCGGCAGTCCCCAGGCCTCTTGTCACCAGGGAGACAACGCTCCCGTCAGCCCCTCGCCGCATCCTGGTGGTGGACGATGAGGACACCATCACCTCTATGCTCGGGCGGGTGCTCCCCCTTTGGGGCTATCAGGTCGCCATCGCTGAGGATGGCCCGGAGGCACTGCGCCGGCTTTCCGAGGGGCAGTTCGACCTTATCCTCTGCGACATCCGCATGCCGGGCATGAAAGGGCAGGAGCTGATGGCGCGCCTGCGGGAGGAACGGCCGGAATACGCGCAGCGCATCGTCTTCATGACCGGCGACACGGTTTCCCCTGATACCCAAGAGTTTCTGCAGGGAGCCGGCCGGCCGGTCCTGCGCAAGCCCTTTACCCTGGAGCTTCTCCAGGAACTCCTGCAGGAGTGGTGTGAGCACCCGCCATATCCCACGGACAGTGCCTGATCAAGCCCTTGTCAGGTTTCAGCCTGCACCGGGTTGGGATCCCTTTGCGCGCGCCGGAAGCCCCGGTGCTTCCTGCCGGCAAATTCTTGTTATTGAGGAGCACATCCATGTCCTTCAACTTCGATGAGATCATCCCGCGTCGGGGGACCGACTGCGAGAAATGGGACGAGTATCCGGGGGACGTACTGCCCCTCTGGGTGGCGGATATGGACTTTCGGGCGCCGCCGGCGGTCATCGAGGCCCTGCGCGCCCGGGTGGAGCACGGTATATTTGGCTACGGTCGGGAGCCGGCCGGCCTGCGGGAGATCATCACCGCCCGGCTGAAGCGTCTGTACGGCTGGTCCGTTGCCCCGGAGGCGCTGGTCTTCGTGCCCGGCGTGGTGCGCGGCATCCACATGGCCTGCCGGGGGGTGGTTTCGCCGGGGGAGGCGGTGATGTATCAGGTGCCGGTCTATCCCCCCATTCATCAGGCGCCGGCGCAGAATGGGCTGATGGGCGTGGCCAATTCCCTGGTGCCGGATGCCGGCGGCTATTACACCATGGATTTCGACGCCATCGAGGCGCAAATCTGCCAGTATCCCGTGCGGATGTTCATCCTTTGCAATCCCCATAATCCGGTGGGGAGGGTGTTCCGCCGGCCGGAGCTGGAGCGCCTGGCCGAGATATGCCTGCGGCATGATGTCATCATCTGCTCGGATGAGATTCACTGCGACCTGGTCTACCGTGGGCACCCGCATATCCCCATCGCCGCATTATCGCCCGAGGTCGAGGCCAGGACCATCACCTTGATGGCGCCCAGCAAGACCTATAACATCGCCGGCCTGGAATGCTCCGTGGCCATTGTCCCGGACCCGGAACTGCGGAGGCGCTTCCTGGCCGGCCGCTGTAACCTGGTGCCGAGCGTCAACGTGATGGGGTTCGCGGCGGCGCAGGCCGCCTATGCCCACGGCGACGAGTGGCTGTCGGCACTGCTCCTCTACCTGGAGGCCAATCGGGACTATCTCTGCGCCTATGCCGATGCATATTTGCCCGGCATCCGCATCTA
>JAPWUQ010000065.1 GCA_028275445.1 Anaerolineae bacterium
GCTCCTGGCGGCGCCCTTCGCCCATTTGCCCGGCTGGGAGCCGGCGCGCGGCGTGAACCTCTTCTCCGCCCTGTGCGCGGCCCTGGCCGCCGGCCTGGTGACGCTGGCCGGCTGGCATCTGCTGGGTACCAGCCCCCTTCCCGCCCCTTTGCGCGCCATCATTGCCGGAGCGGCCGGCCTTTCCTTCGCCTTCGCCCCCACCCCCTGGTCCCAGGCCGTGGTTGCTGAGGTCTATGCCTTACACAGCGCCTTCGCCGCCCTACTGCTGTTGCTCATGACCCGCGAACTGGCCGATGGGAGCGGCAGGTACATCCCCGCCGCGGCCGTCGCCCTCGGTTTGGGCCTGGGCAATCACCTCTCCCTCGTGTTGATGGCGCCGGCGCTGGCGCTGACGGCCCTCATCTCCTGGCGACACAGCCGGCCGGCGCGCACCATCTTCCTGGCCGGCGGGCTTTTCCTGCTGGGCCTGTTGGTCTATCTGATCCTGCCCATCCGCGCTGCCGCTGACCCGCCGGTCAATTGGGGGGACCCGAGGACGCCGGAGCGCTTCTGGTGGCTGGTCAGCGGCCGGCTCTATCAGCGCTTCCTGTTCCGCCTGCCCCTTGACGCCCTGCCCGGCCGGCTCTCCGCCTGGGCGGCGCTCCTGCGCCAGCAGTTCGGGCTGATCGGCGTCAGCCTGGCTCTAGCCGGCATCTGGTTCGGCGGACGCCCGCGCCGGACGTGGAACCTGCTGGCCGGCCTGACCTATGTTCTCTTCGTGGCCTATGCCATGGGGTATGACACCAGCGACTCGTACGTCTACCTGATCCCGTCGTATGCCATGGTCAGTCTGTGGATCGCACAGGGGCTGGCTGGCATCCTGGAGGCATGCTGGACAGTGGAAGGATTCCGCCGGCGCTGGCTCCTCGCAGCCGGCGCCCTTCTTATCCTGCCGCTGACCTCCGTAGTCATCCATTGGCGGGAGGTGGACCTGCGTCAGGATCGGCTGGCGCTGGCCTATGCTGAGGAGGCCCTGGCCGGCGCGGAAGCGGAAGCCATCATCCTGGCGCACGGGGACGCCCCAACCTTCGCCCTATGGTACGCGCACTATGTCCTGGGCCGGCGGCCGGACATCGCTCTTATCACTATATCGCTGTGGCAGTACGATTGGTACAGGCAAAGCATTGCGCGGCGGGTGCCCGGTCTATTCCCACCGAGCGATAACCCGCCGCCCGACCTGGATGCACTGATCCGGCGCCTGCGCGCCCAGCGGCCCCTGTATCTGGCCGGCGACCCTTCGGCCCTGCTCGAGTACCGCTGGGAGCCGGTCGGCCCGCTGTTTCAATTGGCGGATTGAGACCTCTCCGCCTTTCAGTCTTCCTTATCCTCCGCCGGCCGGCCGTACTGTTCCCACAGGGCGCGCAACCGCTCCACCACACGTTCAGCGCCCGGCAGATGAGAGGCGCGGATGTACAGCGACCCTTTGGTGCTGTGAAACACCCCCACCAGCGTGGAAGGCCGCGCCACGCGCGAGCCGATAAAGCGCAGGACCAGACAGAGCGGGTCCTCGCGACGGGATGGGTCCTTGCCCGGCCGGCCCAGCTCCACCGCCTTCAACGCCTCCCAGGGGATGTGCACCGGCTTGTCCCCCTCCGTGATGTACAGGTACAGCCCAGTGGGGCGCGCCTCCAGCAGAGGGGGCGTGAAGAAGAGCTGCACCGCGACGAATCCCACCAGCACCAGCCCCAGCAGGATCAACAGCACCGCGGTGATGGTGGTGAACAGCGAGGGGCTGGCCGGCAGGACAACATGGGTGAACAGCGTGTCCACGCCGGCCGCCACCTGCAGTAGCCCGAAGAGCAGTGCCGGCACCATGGGCCAGCGCCGGCGATATACCCGATACAGAGGCTCATCCGCCATAGTCCGCTTCCATGTCCCTGAGGATCACTGCGCCGGCGGCTCCCGCGGCGGCGAAGGGGGCTCGGCTGATGCCGGCGGGACCGCCTTCGGCTGGCGGGCGCTGATAAGCAACGCCCGGATGACCAGGTACAGCCCCACCAGGATAAGGCCGACCGCCCATACCCAGCTCAACAGGTTGGCGCTGGAGAGGAAGGTCGCCAGGCCCACGATGAACAGGATGAGAGCCGGCCAGATAGCCCAGCGGGCATGCTCTCTGCCGAAGAGCAGGGCGACCAGCCCGAAGGTCGCCGCCAATCCGATGAAGAGGATGCCGCCTGTCTCAAAGCCCCCCAGACTTTCGGGCAGGGCGCTCACGACGGCCACGCTGGTCAGGACGCCGGCGGGGATCACCGCCCACCACAGGGCACGGTTGGTCAGGAAAATCAGCCAGAAACTCAGCGCCAGGGCGATCAGGAACACCGCGCCGCTGAACTGCCCCAACTGGTTCCCGAAGCCCACCAGGATGCCCAGCCCCAACAGCACCATACCGGGGATGACTGCCCACCACTGCGAAGCGCGGTTGAAGATGAAAATGCTCAGGAAAATGACGGCGCCGGCGAAAAACCCCAGCGTCCAGAACACGTTCTCCGCCCCGACGATGACGCCCAGGTTCTGCAACAGCAACAGCACGCCCACCACGATGAGCACCGCCGCCCCCACCAGATACCGCGTCGTGCGATTCATGATCGCCTCCCTCCCTGCAGACTCTCGATACG
Source organism: Anaerolineae bacterium (assembly GCA_028275445.1). Classification (GTDB taxonomy): domain Bacteria; phylum Chloroflexota; class Anaerolineae; order JACIWP01; family JACIWP01; genus JACIWP01. Next base: position 2,655 of record JAPWUQ010000065.1, read on the forward strand.
AGGACCTGACTGACTCCCCTATGATACCCCAGGTCGCCGGCCGGCGCAACAAATCGAACGGCAAGCATGAATGATGGGCCATGTTCGATCATCCATCCCCAAATTGACACCATCCCCCTTTCGCGATAGACTGGCCTCGCAACGCCAAGCCAATCACCGCCCAAGAGGTTGACCACATGACAGGGATTCCCAATCTGGAGGCCATCAGCGAGCGCATTCGCGCTGCCTTCGAGGTCAAGAACACCGCCCGCGATCAGGCGCTGGCCCGCTCGCGGGAGCTTATCCGCTACTGCGCCATGTCCATCCGCGCCGTCCACCGCCAGGAGTTCGACCTGGCCGGCCAACTGCTGGAACAAGCACGCCAGGTGGCCGACGCCATGCGAGCGGATTTAGCGGAGCACCCGGACCTGTATTACGCCGGCTACACCCAGGACGCCCTCAAGGAGTTCGTGGAGGCCAGTACCACCTTCGCCCTGGTGCAGGATCAGCCCCTGCCGGAGCCGGAGGCCATGCGGGTGGAATACAGCACTTATCTCGCCGGCCTGGCCGAAGCCGTGGGCGAACTGCGCCGGCATGTGGTGGACCGCATCCGCGCCGGCGAACTGGCCCGCGGCGACCGCCTGATGGAAATGATGGACGACATTTACGACGTGCTGGTCACCATGGACTACCCCGACGCCATCACCGCCGGCCTGCGCCGGCTGACCGACGTGGCCCGCGGCATCATCGAGCGCACGCGCGGGGACCTGATGATCGCCGCCCGCCAGGAAAAGCTGGAGGCCGCCCTGGCCGCCTTTGAGGGCCATATCCATGCCATGAACCGGGAGGAGGGAAAGGCAGAGGAAGCATGAGCCGGCCACTTCCCCTCATCAACGCCAGCGAGGTGGGGAGCTTCGCCTACTGCCCCCGGGCGTGGTGGCTGCGCCGCGTCGAGGGTCTGGAGCCGGCGGATAGCGAGCCGTTGCGTCAGGGACAAACCCTGCACCGCCGGCACCTGCGCGGCGTCCAGCGCCTGCGGCTCTGGCAGGGGCTGGCCTACCTGCTGTGGATATTGGCCGGCCTGGCCGGGCTGGCTCTGCTCCTGCTGTGGATGTTGTAAGGGCGGGTGCCGATGGGATTATTGCTGTTCCTGACGATCCTCTTTGCCCTCGCCGGCGCCCTCCTGTGGCTGTGGGCGCGCCGCCTGCGCCAACGGGCCGGCCTGCCTGCCGGCGCAATACGCTACGCCGACGCCGGCGACGGCCGCGCCCCTCTCCTGCGCTCCGAGCGCTACGGCCTGCAGGGCCGGCCCGATTACGTGGTACAGGAGGGCCGGCGGTATATCCCCGTGGAGGTGAAATCGGGGAACGCGCCGGCGGTCCCATATGAATCCCACAAGCTCCAGTTGGCGGCCTACTGCCTGCTCATCGAGGAAGCCACCGGCCAGACGCCGCCCTACGGCATCCTGCGGTACGATGACCGCGCCGTCCGGGTGCCGTATGATGCAATACTGCGGAGCGAACTGCTGGAAGCGCTGGAGACCATGCGTCGGCATCTGCTGGCCGGCGACCCCCCACCGCCCACTCGCATCCCCAGCCGCTGTGCCCACTGCGGCTATGCCGATATCTGCACCCGATAGCAAAAGGCCCCCGCCGGAAAAGCGGGGGCCTTGCTTCGTGGGATTAAAACCCTTCCAGCTTTGACAGGTCTGCCAGATGCGCCGGCAGGGCCGCGATGCGCTGGAGCAGTCCCAGCCGCGCCTCCCGCAGTGCCTGATCCTCCGTCATCACCAGGATATCGTCGAAGAAGCGGTTGATCGGCTCGATCATCGGGATAAAGGCCTGGAAGAAGGCGTCCATGCCCCCGTCGGGCGGCATCTCTTCCAGACAGCGCAAGTAGGCCTGATAGAGGGCCTGGGAGGCCGGCTCCGTCAGCAGTTCGGGGGCCAGGCGGTACTGCGCCGGCTGTCCCCGCACGATGCGCACACAGCGGCTGTAGGCCGCCAGAATCTGCGGCCAGTCTTCCCGCTGGACCCATGCCTGCAGTTCGCGCGCCACCCGCCAGGCCCGGTACGGGGTATCCCCACTGCCGGCCAGCGCCGCCTCCACGACATCATAGCGCAGGCCCTGCTCCTGGAGCCAGCCGCGCAGCCGGCCGAGGATGAACTCATACGCCGCTTCCAGCGCTTCATCGGAGCATTCCACCGGCAGGAGCGCCGCGGCTTCCCGCAGGAGCTTGTGCAGGGAGAGCGGCAGTTGGTGCTCGATGATGATCTGCACCAGGCCCAGGGCGGCCCGCCGCAGACCAAAGGGGTCGGCCGAACCGCTGGGCGTCAGTCCGATGGCGAACAGGCCGATGAGACTGTCAATGCGATCCGCCAGGGCCAGGACGACGCCGGCGCGGGTCTGCGGCAGGGCGTCGCCGGCCCAGCGCGGCAAATATTGCTCGAAGATCGCCTCGGCGACCGCCGGCGGCTCGCCGCTCCGCAGGGCGTACTCGCGGCCCATAATGCCCTGCAGGGATGTCATCTCAATCACCATCTGCGTGGCCAGGTCCGCCTTGGACAGGTAGGCGGCGCGGGCCGCGGCGGCTCGCTCTTCCTCGCTCAACCCCAGCTCCTCCGCCAGGATGGGCACCAGGCGCTCCAGCCGGCGCGATTTGTCGCGCATGGAGCCGAGCTTCTCCTGGAAGGTCAGGGTCTCCAGCCGCGGCAGGAAATCCTCGAGCTTGCGAGACGTATCGGCTTGGTAGAAGAAGCGCGCATCCGTGAAACGGGCGCGCAGGACCTCCTCGTTGCCGGCGCGCACCAGCGGCTCGTCCAGCGTGTGCCCGTTGGCGATCACGATGAAGTGCGGGAGCATACTGCCCGTCTGAGCATCCACCACCGGGAAGTAGCGCTGGTGCTTCTTCATCACGGCGATGAGCACCTCGGCCGGCAGTTCCAGGAACGCTGGATCGAAATCGCCGCGGATGGCGTGGGGACACTCGTTCAGGTCCGTCACCTCATCCAGCAGGGCGGGGTCATCCGGCACGCGGCCGCCGACCTCCGCCGCAAGGCGAGATGCCTGTGCGAGGATCTCCTGGCGCCGCTGCTCCCGCTCCACCATGATGGAGCTGGATTCCATCAGGGAGAAGTATGCGGAGGCGGATGGGACTTCCAGCGCCGGCGCGCCCAAGGCCCGCAGGCCGCGCGTGTGCCGGCCGGCCCGCACGCCGGCATATTCGAACGGGATGATATCCGCGCCCAAAAGCGCCACATACCAGCGGATGGGCCGGGAGAAGCTCACACCGCTCTGGTTCCAGCGCATGCTCATATCAAAGCTCAAGCCGGCCACCAGCTTGGGCAGTGCCTCGGCCAGGATGACGCCGGCCGGCTGGCCGGCGCGCCGCACGCGCGCCACCACATAGCGCTTCTTCCCTTCCTGGCGCACCTCCAGTGACTCGACCGGCACCCCCTGCCCCCGGGCAAAGCCCACGGCGGCGGGCGTCGGCCGGCCCTCGACGTCAAAGGCCACCTGCGCCGGCGGCCCCTTGACCTCTTCCTCTTCATCGGGCTGGCGCGGGGCCACATCCTCCACATACACGACCAGGCGGCGCGGCGTGCCGGTGATGCGGATGGCGCCGTGCGACAGGCGGGCATCCGAGAGCATGGCCGGCACCCTCTGCTCCAACTGCGCCAGCGCGGCGCGCAGGTCCGAGGCCGGCAGTTCCTCCACGCCGATCTCCAGGAGCAAAGGCTGTGGCATTGTGGGCGCCGGCGGCGTCAGTTCCGCCGGCGGTTCCGGATAGCGCACCCCCTCCAGCACCCACTGCCGCTGAAGGCGCGGAAAGCCCAACTCCTCCCGCTGGCGCACCCAGGCCTGGGCCACACTGCGGGCCAGCCGGCGCATGCGGTTGAAGAAATGGGCGCGCTCCGTCACGCCCACCGCGCCGCGGGCGTCCAGCACGTTGAAGGTGTGGGAGCAGAGGAGCACGAAATCGTAGGCCGGCAGTACCAGGCCGGCATCCAGCAGTTGGTTCACCTGCCGCTCGTAAATGGTGAACAGCTCCTTCATCTGGGCCACATCGGCGTGGTCCAGGTTATAGCGGCTGAACTCCACCTCCGCCTGGAAGAGCACATCGCCGTAGGTGATGCCGGGCGCCCATTCGATATCGGTGAAGCTCCGCACCCCTTGCAGGGGCATGGCGATGCGCTCCAGACCGTAGGTGATTTCCACGGAAACGGGGTCGGTAGTGAAGCCGCCGGCCTGCTGGAAATAGGTGTATTGAGTGATCTCCTGGCCGTCCAGCCACACTTCCCACCCCAGGCCCCAGGCGCCCAACGCCGGCGATTCCCAGTTGTCCTCCACGAAGCGCACATCGTGTTTGGAACAGTCAATGCCCAGCGCTTGCAGGCTCTGCAGGTACAGCTCCTGCGGGTTGGGGGGCTCCGGCTTCAGGATGACCTGATACTGGTAGAAGCGCTGCATGCGGTTGGGGTTCTGGCCATAGCGGCTGTCCGCCGGCCGGATGGACGGCTCGACATAGGCCACATTCCAGGGCTCCGGCCCCAGCACCTGCAGGAAGGTAGCCGGGTTCATGGTGCCGGCGCCCACCGGAATATTATGCGGCTGCCAGACGAGACAACCTCGCTCCCCCCAGAAGCGCTCCAGGGCCATGATGATCTCTTGGAACGTGAGCGACCGTTTCATGTTGCGTCTGTCCCCTTCCTCTTGCGCAGATTTTCCACCTGGGAGGCCAGGTACCGCTGTGTGTCGGCGCGCCCGCTTTCGACGTCGAAACGTCCTTCCGCCTTCGTCATATTGGCCAGCAGGGCAGATTCCAGGTCAATATCGTACTGGTACGCCAGTTTGAACAGAAAGGTCGCCGCATCCGCCAGCTCCTCCGCCAGCCGGGCGCGCCAATCGGCCAGGCCGGCCGGATCGCGGTATCCCTCGGCGTACAGCACCAGCCGCGCCACCTCCCCTATCTCCTCGAGGAAATGGATGAAGGTGTGCGCCGGCGACGCCAGATGAAAATCGCGCGCCACGTCATATTCTTTCAGCCACCGTTGATACTCCGAGATATGCATGCTCTTTCCCCGCTCATTCTTTGGGGGTTGTTTCCCCACGCGTCTCGCCGGCCGTCCCGGCCGGCGCCGCCCCATGATTGACCCGTTCGCGCACCAGGCGCAGGAACTGCACCGACTTGGGCGCGCGCTCCAGCATATAGGTGAGGTACTGGAAGAGCACCTCCTCCAGCTCGGCGTGCACCGCCGGCCGCAGGCGCAGGAACTCCAGCTCGGCATAGGGGCGGGTCTGCATATAGCGCAGGACCTTCAGCGCCGGCAAGCTGATCAGGCGGGCGCCGTTGGCCGCCGGCCCGCACGCGTCGCACAGCACGCCGCCCCGCCCGACATGGAAGTAATTCTGCGTCGGCCGGATGGGCTGTTGACAGCTCAGGCACACGAACAGCTCCGGTTGAAAGCCGGCCAACCCCATGGCGTGCAGTTCGAAGTAGCGCATCGGCAGGCGCGGCTCCTCGGCCCTCCCCAGACGATCCAGCGTCTCCAGGAACAGATCGAACAGCTCCGGGTTCGGGTCCTGCTCCTGGGTCAGCAGGTCCAGCAGTTCCGCCGCGTAATAGGCATAGCCGGTGCGCCCGAGGTCCTCCCGCAGGGGGAGGAAGGGCTGGATGCATTCGGCCTGGGTGATGATGTCCCAGGTCCTGCCCTTGGCCACCAGCAGGCGCGCGTGGGTAAAAAGCTCCACATGGCCGGCCTTGCGGCTGGTGATCTTGCGCACCCCCTTGGCCAGGAGCGTCAGCTTGCCGTGCTCGCGGGTGAAGCAGGTCACCAGGCGATCCGCTTCCCCGAAATCCCGCCGCTTGATGATGACCGCCTCGGCGCGATACAGGCGCTGGCGCCGCTCGCTCTCCATCGGCTCATCCCGTCCGCCGGCTCATCCGCCGCGCACCGTGTTGTAGCGATAGGGACGCCCCCAGTTCTTCGCCATCTTGGCCCGATAAAGGGCCTCCGCATCCTGGTCCAGCGCCGAGAGGAGATGAAAGATACGGATCAGCGCGTCGATAAGCTCCTCGCCGACCTTCTCCATGGGCTCGCCCTTTTTATAGGCATCCGTCGCCTCGGAGACCTCGGTATGGATGAGGGCCAGCATTTCCCAGATGCGCTCCGGCCCACTGCCGAAGCCCTTGGCGTCGGCCAGCTCCCGCACTTCTCGCATGTAATCGTTGAGCGTGCTCATGGACGGCGTCCCTTTTCCCCCGACTATTGCGATAACGCGCATTATACATTGGCCGGCGCGCCGGAGCAAAAACGCAACCGCCTCCCGCGGCCCTACGGCCGGGGAGGCGGAGGATTGCGGACCAGGTAACCTGCCGCCGGCGGTCAGCGGGTTATTCGAGCAGGCCGCTCCGCCGGCCGTTGCCCTCGGGAAGCCGGTACGGGGCAGGGATGTACTCCACCGAGGGCCGGCGCTGGGCCGTCTGCCGATACAACTGCATGATCTCATATACCTCCGTGGGCATCTCCGTGCTGACCGGCAGGCCCAGCTCCCGCGCCTCCCGCACCGTGATAGGATAATCATGCGTCCAGGTGCCGGTGGCCAGCTTTTCCGCCAGGGCCTCCGCCTGCTCGCGCGGCATGCGCTCCTGCACGATGCAGACCACCGTCTCCTTCACCTGGCGGATGGCCTTCTCGGCGATGTCCGCCATGATGAGCGTCTGATCGTCCAGCTCGTTCACGTCCTTGCGCGCCACCGCCCGGAGGATGGACGCGGCCGGGTACTGCCCGAGCTGAGGGTCCACCGGCCCGAGGACGGCGTTGGGATCCATGACGATCTGGTCGGCCGCCAAGGCGATCAGCGTGCCGCCCGACATGGCATAATGGGGGACAAAGACCGTCACCGGTGCCTTATGGGCGCACAGCGCATAGGCGATCTGCTCCGCCGCCAGCACCAGCCCGCCGGGGGTGTGCAGAATGAGATCGATCGGCACTTCGGGATCGGTGAGCTTGATGGCGCGCAGGACCTCTTCGGAGTCGTCAATATCAATGTAGCGCGCCAGGGGGAAGCCCAGGAAAGCCAGGGTTTCCTGCCGGTGAATGAGGGTGATGACGCGGCTCTTGCGCTTGCGCTCCAGGTCATGAATTTTGCGGAGCCGGGCCGCTTCCAGCAGGCGCTGACGGATGACTGGCTGGAGGGAAGCCAGGATGAGGAAGATCCAGAAGATGTCAATCATGGGTGTTACCTCCTACGAGTGTAGAGTTGGAAATGAGAATGACCGCCGGCTTCACCGCGCCGGCTGAGCGACCACATACGCCACGCTTGTGCGCCATACCAGCGGCTGTCCGATCAGCCGGCTCAACTGCTGACGCAGTACCTCAATTTCCGCCTCCGTCAGCCGGCCGCTGGCCAGCAAGCGCTGGACATAGCTGGGCCGGCCGGCGGCCGCCGGCGTGAACCACTGCGCGAGCTGGCGCGGCCCCAGCACGCGCTCATTGGATTCCTCCACTACCTCCACCTGGACCTCCAGGCCGGCCTCGGCAAAGGCCCTCTCCAGGTCCGGGGCGTCCCAATTCACCATGACATCGCCGGCATCCGCGTAGATGGCCTCCTCCGCCTCTTTCCACCGCTCAGCCAGGTCGCCCGGCAGGGCCGCCGGCTCCACCAGGGCATAGAGGCGCTGGGCGCGGCGCGGCACCGCTTCCGCCAGCACAATGCGGCCATCTGGCCGCAGGATTTCGGCCAGCAGACGCGCCAGCGCCGGCTTATCCGGCTCCTCGGTGAAGACATTGCGCCCGATGATGCGGTCGAAGCGCAGGGCCGGCTCGCCGGCCTGCCGGAGCAGTCGGGGCAGGTCCCACACCTTGCCCTGCCAGACCACCGGCCGCTCCAGCTCCGGCAGGCGGCTGGCCTGTTCCAGCAGGGCCTGGGCCTCCTCTGGCTTCTCCACCAGGCACCACACGCCCCCTTCCGGCGTCTGCCGCACCGCCTCCCAGGTCAGGAGGCCGGTGCCGGCGTTCAGGTCCAGCACGACATGATGGCGCAGGAGGCCGGCCCGCTCCAAGATGCGCCGGCGGCGCTCCTCCAGCAATTCGCTGGTGCGGCTGAGAGCGCGCTGGATCCAGCGCTCCCGGGCGCGGTCCTGGGGGGAAAAGGTGAGATGCTCCACCGCCGGGCTGACTTCCCCTTCCACCATGGCGGCCAGTTGGGCTTCCCGCCGGCGCAGGATGGTCTCGCGGATCTGACGCTCATAGCCCAGCTCGCCCGGTTGATAGAACACCTTGCCCTGCAGTGAGTCCGGCAGATACTGTTGGGCCACCCAGTGGTCGCGGTAGGCGTGGGGATAGAGATAGCCGGCGCCGTGCCCCAACCCCTCCTGGTCCCTGCTGGCATCCCGCAGATGCACGGGCACTTCCCCCTCGCGCTCCTGCTCCACCGTGGCCAGCGCGTCGAAAAAGGCAAAGACCGAGTTGGATTTGGGGGCGGTGGCCAGGTAGAGCGCCGCCTCCGCCAGATGAAAGCGCCCCTCCGGCAGTCCCACGCGGTCGAAGGCCTCTGCGCAGGCATTCACCACCGCCACAGCGTTGGGATCCGCCAGGCCGACATCCTCGCTGGCGAAGATGAGCATGCGGCGGAAGATGAAGCGGGGGTCCTCGCCGGCGTAGACCATCTTCGCCAGCCAGTACATGGCCGCGTCGGGGTCCGAGCCGCGCAGGGACTTGATGAAGGCGCTGATGGTATCGAAATGATAATCCCCCTCTTTGTCGTACAGCACTGCGCGCCGCTGGATGCTCTCCTCCGCCACCGCCATGTCCACCACAATGACCCCCTCCTCGTTCGGCGGGGTGGTCTCCACCGCCAGCTCCAGGGCATTGAGCAGACTGCGGGCGTCGCCGTTGGAGACGTTGACCAGGTGCGCCAGCGCATCCTCGTGCATCTCCACCTTCAGCTTGCCGTAGCCGCGCTCGGGGTCGCTGAGGGCGCGCCGGGCGATGGTGTACAGGTCTTCCTCTGTGAGCGGTTTCAACTGGAAGATGCGGCTCCGGCTGACCAGCGGGGCATTGACCGAGAACCAGGGGTTTTCGGTAGTGGCGCCGATGAGGATGATGGTGCCGTTCTCGACCCAGGGGAGCAGGGCGTCCTGCTGGGCCTTGTTGAAGCGGTGGACCTCGTCCACGAAGAGGATGGTGCGCTGGTGATAGAGCCGCCGGCGCTCCTGTGCCACCTCGATGGCGGCCCGGATGTCGTTGACGCCGGCCAGCACCGCGTTGATGGTGATGAAATGCGACTTGGTGGTGTTGGCGATGACCATGGCCAGGGTGGTCTTGCCTGTGCCGGGCGGGCCGTAAAAGATGACCGAGGAGAGCTGGTCCGCCTGGATGGCGCGGCGCAGGAGCCGGCCCGGCCCCACGATGTGCTCCTGGCCGACGAATTCGTCCAGGGTGCGCGGCCGCATGCGCGCCGCCAGCGGCGCCTCCCGCGCCATATGCTCCTGGAAGGCCTGTTCGAACAGGTCCATACTGCGCGACTTGCGCGCCGCGGATTCCTTGCCCATCATCCCACCAGCCGGCACTCCACCATCATGTTACTTCACATTATACACGCCGGCGGTGCGAAGGACAATCACCATAACGCGGCCGCGCGCCGCGAGAGCGTGTTTCTCCCGGGCCGGCGATTCGCGATTTGACACCGGGCGGAAACATGATACACTGGTCTTATACTGGTCTGTTATCAGGAGGGAAGGGATGACGAAAGTCGGTGTGTATGAGGCAAAGACACGGCTGGCGCAGTTGATCGCTCGGGTGGAGAAGGGCGAGCGCATTATCATTACGCGCCATGGGACGCCTGTAGCCGTCCTGCAACCCGCAGGAGAGACCCCCTCCCTGCCCCCCGAACAGGTCATCACTGCCCTGAAAGCTTTCCGACGCGGCCGGCGCCTGGGTGGGCTCTCAGTGCGAGAAATGGTAGAGGAAGGACGGCTGTAAGTGACTGAGCAATTCGTGATTGACGCATCAGTGGTGATGGCCTGGTGCTTTGAGGATGAAGCCAATCCGTACGCTGATGAGGTGCTGGAAAGCCTCACCCGAGCCACGGCCTTGGCTCCTATCATCTGGCCGCTGGAAGTGAGCAACGTGCTGGTGGTGGCCGAGCGGCGGGGACGGATTACCGCCGCTGATGCAGTGCGTTTCCTGAACCTCCTGCGCCAACTGCCAATCATTGTGGTGGAGGAGGCGGCCACCCGTATCTTCGGGGAAATTCTGGCCCTGGCCCGCCAACAGGGGCTTTCGGCGTATGACGCGGCGTATCTGGACCTGGCGATGCGATCCGGACTGCCGCTGGCCACCCAGGATGCGGTTCTGCGGGAAGCGGCGGTGCGATGTGGTGTGA
>JAPWUQ010000292.1 GCA_028275445.1 Anaerolineae bacterium
GGGTGGGCTGGGGTGTGGGCGTGCGCGGCGCACATGCCGGCAGGAGCATAGAGAGAATCACCAGGATAGATACGATCGCAACCGTCATCTTGTCTCCGAACATCTTTTTCATCCTTCCTTCCAGCATGAAGTGGAGAGATACAACCGCCCTACCGGAGCGAGTCACAGCACTGCAGAAGCCGCGGTGAGAAGGCTGGGTTCATTCAGCTCGTTCTATTATCGCAGGTCAATGTTATGACGTCAAGCCTTGGCAAAAGGTTCCATTAAGAGTCAGGTGACAGTCACCCCGCAGGTGACTGTGGCATGAGGTGACAGTCACCTCGCAGGTGACTGTCACCTCACTGAGGGGACATATATTTGACTTTCGGCGGTGCTTATGGTATAGTTTCGGCTGTGCCGGCCAGGGAAGTGGATCCGCTGGCCGCTTTGGTGTGCAAGTCGTTTCCAATGCACTGCATGTGAAAGGGAGGAGCCGCTATCAGCAGTAAAACACATCGCGTCAACGAGGAAATCCGGGCATCGCAGGTCCGGGTCATTGACGAGACGGGCAAGCAGATCGGTGTGATGACGCCGGCGGAGGCGCTGCGCCTGGCCGAGGAACGGGGCCTTGACTTGGTGGAGGTCTCCCCCAACGCAGACCCGCCCGTCTGCCGGCTGATGGATTACGGGAAGTTCGCCTACGAGCGCGCTAAGCGCGATCGGGAAGCCCGCAAGTCCCAGAAGACCATCGAGGTCAAAGAAGTGCGCCTGCGCCCGAAGATCGGCGAACATGACCTGGCCTTTAAACTGCGAGACATGCGCCGGTTCCTCGCCAGCGGCAATAAGGTGAAGGTGCGGGTGCTCTTCCGCGGCCGAGAGGTGGCCCATCCAGAGGTGGGCAAGGAATTGCTGGACCGTCTGGTGAGCGAGATGGCCGATGTGGCGACCATCGAGCAGGAGCCCCAGGTCGAGGGACGCACGCTGGTGATGCTGTTTGCCCCCCTTTCCAAGTAACGCGGTTCGTCCATCAGGCGTAAATGGATAGGCTTTGCGGGCGCGCCGGCTGAAAGGCCGGCGTCTTCCTGTCAAAGCTGTGCCAGATGAGTATCTCTATTGTACAGGGAGGGATAACGTGCCAAAACTGAAGACGCATAAAGCGACATCCAAACGGTTCCGCTACACCGGTTCGGGCAAGCTCATGCGCACGAAGATCGGCAAGAGCCATCTGCGGCGCAAGAAGTCGGCGCGCGTCAAGGCCCTGTTCGACCGCATGATCGAGGTCGAGAGCCGCGGCGCCAAGCGCCGTGTCGCACGGCTGGCCCCGTATCTTCAGAAGACCGGACATTAAATCCATCCATTTTTCGTTCCACCGCCCGGGCGTCCGACACCACGTGCCTGTGCGGTGAGAGGAGGTGAGTATGCCAAGGGTAAAACGTGGTGTGATGGTTCGTCATCGTCACAACAAAATCCTCAAGATGGTGAAGGGTCAGCGCCTGACCCGCACGCGCCGCTTCAAGCGGGCCAACGAGGCCATGCTGAAGTCGCTGTGGTACGCGCAGCGCGACCGCCATAACCGCAAGCGTGATTTCCGCCGGCTGTGGATCACCCGCATCAACGCCGCCGCCCGCCTGCACGGCCTGAGCTACAGCCGCTTTATGCACGGCCTGAAGCAGGCCGGCATCGAGCTGGACCGCAAAATCCTGGCCGATATGGCTGTGCGCCGGCCCACCGCCTTCGCCGAACTGGCGGAAGCCGCCAAGGTCGCCCTGGCCAGCTAGCCCCGGCGGCAGGCGCTCGCAAGGGAGGAGTGCCCGTGCCGGCAGGCATCACCAGCACTTCCAACCCCAAAGTCAAATACGTCCGCTCCCTGTACGAGCGGCCGGCACGCTGTCGCGAGCGGAGGTTCGTTGTCGAAGGCCTTCGCCTGGTGGAAGAAGCCCTGAGAGCGGGTCTCCAGCCCGCTCTCGTTTTTTATACCCAGGAGTTTGCGGAACGGGCGGAAGGGCGAGAACTGCTGGCGCGCATCCGCCAACGGGGATGGCCGGCGGAGCAGGTGGCGCCCCACGTGATGGAGCACATGGCCGAGACAGTGACGCCGCAGGGCATCCTGGCCGTCGTGCCGTTCCCCGAGCGGCCGGCCCCACAGCACCCCGAGCTGGTGCTGATTGTGGATGCGGTGGCGGACCCCGGCAACCTGGGCACGCTCCTGCGCTCCGCCGAGGCCGCCGGCGTGGAGCTGGTGCTGTTGAGCGAGGGCACGGCCGATGTCTTCAACCCCAAGGTGGTGCGCGGCGGGATGGGCGCGCATTTTCGTCTTCCCATGCGCTGGGGCATGCGCTGGGAGGATATCGCCGGCGCCGTCCAGGGGCTGACCGTCTATCTGGCTGATGTGAGGGGCGAGCGCAGTTACGACGAGGTGGATTGGAGGCGGCCGGCGGCGCTTATCGTGAGCAGTGAGGCGCACGGCCCATCGCCGGCGGCGCGCCGGCTGGCGCACGAGGCGATCTATATCCCGATGCAGGGACAGACCGAGTCCCTGAACGTGGGGGTGGCCGGCAGTATTATCCTGTTCGAAGCCGCCCGCCAGCGCAGGGCCCAGGCTCGGTGTTGACTTGCCGGCAAAGTCAGGATATATTATTAGGTAGTGCGAAAGTACTGTGAGCATGGGATACCAATCCCGGATCGGATGAAGTATCGTAGGATCGGTTATATTAGCGGCACGTTTTCCGTTAGCGATGAAAGGAGGTGATGGGAGGGGAATTCCATCTGCCGGCGGATGAATG
>JAPWUQ010000293.1 GCA_028275445.1 Anaerolineae bacterium
ACCGCGCTGGCCGCCTCGACGATGCGTTTCTGGAAGCGCTGGGCGGCGATGCCGTCCACCACCAGTGCGCCGTAAGGGCATGCCGCGGTGCAGTAGTACACACAGCCGGCGCACAACTCGTCGTCAACCACCAGCCCATCCCCCTCAGCGCGAATTGCACCTTTCAGACACTCTTCCATGCACAACCCACACCCATTACACCGCTCAGGGATGAGAATGGGCTGGAGGGGTGCATGAATGCGCCATTTCCCGCGGCGTGCGCTGCCGCCGATGCCCAGATTGGCCAGGGCACCGGAAAGGCCGGCGAACGGATGGGCGGTCACGTGCGAGACCACGATCAGTGCACTGGCCTCCGCGATAGAGCGGGCAACCTCCACGCCGCCCAGCTCCTCACCCTCGATCGGCAGAAGTTCATACTCATTACCCGTATATCCGTCTCCGAGGATCACATCCTTTCCCAGAACAGAGGCCACAAACCCTTTATGGGCGGATGTCTCCAGCAGGTTCCAGCTCAGCGTTGAAGCTCCAGAATTCAAGTACGTTGTATCGATAAGGAAAGGATCGCCTCCCAATGCCTGAATCTGCTCCACAATGGCGCGGATAAGGGGCGGGCGCAGGTAATCGAGATAGCCGTGCTCGCTGACATCGATTTTGATAGCGACCCAATCGCCTGGCTGAAACAGCGCCGGCAGTTCCGCCGCGTCCAGCAGCATCTGCAGGCGCGCCATCAAACTGCCTTGGGTATATCGCTCGCGGGCATCCAGGTAATAGACTGTCGCCATGGGACGTTCCTTGTCATGGGTGGAACATGGTACAAAGGCCCTGTTGCGGCAGGGAAAAAATCCCTGCCGCAACAGGTTCACGCGGTTGCATTACTTGCCCAGGGCCTCGACCCATTCTTTGACGGGCAGTTTCTTCAGGTACTCCGTGCGATCGGGCACAGCGAAGTCCTGATAGGGCGGCTTCTCGGCGAACGGCACCCGCTTGAACGGCTGCACTTCCTTCAAGAAGTCCCTCTTCTCCCACATTCGCCGCACAATCAGGGTAGTGGGTGTGGTGCGGATTTGCCACTTGGCAACATGTTCCCGCGTGAGCGGCGGCTCGTAGGTGATCAGTTCATAGTCCATGGTGCCGAGGCCGTTCTTGACGCCGGCCATCAGTTGATAGCGGGGCGAGGCACCCTGCGTGATGGCAAACTTCTCCTGACCACGCTTGTATTCCCGGCCTTCGAACGCTTTATTGGCACCACCTGGATACACCGGGGCGGCATCGATCATATCCAGGATGGCTGTGTCAATGGCGACCGGGTCTTTCGAAGCAAACACGCCGATATCGGGGGTTGCCGGCAGGGTCGCCCAGGGGATGCAGTCGCAGTTCGGATCGACATCAATGGCGTAGGCCATATGTCCGACCTTGCCCGGCTCAAAGGTGAGCATCACGCCCAGGGCCGCATCGCTCATCGCCATCTGTGCATAGGGGAAATAATCGGGGATGAAGGTCTGGCTCTCATGGCCGGTGAAGATGCAGGTCACCTGGCAGGAGTAGCACAGATAGCACTTCTCAGTGTCCCGGTGGAAGCCGGTCTCGTCAATCCGGATAGCTCCTCGCGGACAGCCATCCATGCACTGCTGGTGAAACTCGCATTTCACGCCGAGGCATTTTTCCGGATAGCTGGCCGGCCACCCGATGAAATCCTCCGGCGAACCCCAATGGGCCAGGTGCTCATGATACTTGCCCCGCTTGGACTGGCCGCCAATGCCGATGTTCTTGATGCAGCCGCCGAACGAGGTAATAGGGTGTCCCTTGGCATGCGCCAGGTTGATCATGGCATCGGCATGGGCAAGCGCGGCGGCCACATACGCTTCCTTGAGAACCACGCCGGTGGGAAGTTCCACTCGGACATCATCATCCCCGGAGAAACCGTCGCCAATCACCACCGGACAGCCCATGGACGCTTCTGTGAAGCCGTGGCGGGCGGCGTTCTCCAGCTCAAGCGTCCCTGTACAGCGGGAGTTGTAGGCATGGTACGTCAGCGTGGTAGTGTCCACGACAAACGGCCGGCCGCCACAGGCTTTGACCTCTTCCACGATCGCCGCAACCAGTTCGGGCCGCAAGCACCGCGTGCGGTTCCACTCCCCGATGTGAATCTTGATCGCGACCGAGTCTCCCTTCTCAATGCATTCGTTCAGCTTCGCCTCATAGAACAGGTCCTTGGCCTTGCACACCAGGGACTCGGTCCAGTTCGTCGCGCTCGCATCCGCAAACCAGACCTTTGCCTTTTCTGCCATCGTCCCTTCCTCCTCTGCGCGCAACATGACCCAATCGGATGGAATCTACCAATAGAAGCCCAGGACATCACCTCCTTTCCGTTTTCCTGGCTTTTCGGGCCAGGAATCTCCATATCTTGGCAATTGTGTGAGTATGGCAGCAAAGAGAGCGCGAAGTCCAATGATCTGGAACGACAGGCGTAACACGAAGGATGGATGAAGAGAAAGCGATAACCCGCCGGCATCCCCCTGGCCGGATAATCTCAGCCAGCTATCACTAATTATAGGGAGGGGTGATAGAGAAGGTCAACACCAAAACGGCCAAATCGCACTACCCAACCGGGTAGTTGACGTGGTTACAGCAAATGGTTCTTGGAAGCCCGATATGCAATTTCGGCGCGCCGCTTCACATCCAACTTACGCATGATGTTGCTGATGTGGAATTTCACCGTGTTGGGGCTGAGGAACAGCCGGCGAGCAATCTCTTTGTTG
>JAPWUQ010000066.1 GCA_028275445.1 Anaerolineae bacterium
CCGCGCCCAGATAGCGTATGTCCGGGTCTTGCAACAGTCCCAGGAAGGGGCAGGCATGCAGGGCCGCCAGGGCCTGGGCGCGCTGGATGGGGTCCGACGGGAGCGGTTTGGGGGGCGCCGGCGGCTCAATCGTGTCCAGATGCGGCGCACCGGTTTCCTGGCGAGCGGCTTCGATGAGCGGCTCCATCCCTTCGAATGGGTTTTTCCCAAGCCCATGGCGCTCGGGATGCGGTTTGCCGGCGTCAGTGCTCATTTCGGATAACCCTCTCCGCGAGTTCGGCGAAATCCTGGCTTCCAGGTCCCTTGGGATCGTACTCGAAGATGGTCTGTTGGTGGCCGGGTGCCTCGGAAAGTCGGACGGTGGCGCGGATGGGATTGCTGACGATGCCGGGGAAGTATTCCTCCAGCATGCGCAGGGTCTGATGAGATTTGGCGTGCCGCGCATCATAGAATGAGGGGATGACAAGGGAGATGCGCGCGGTGTGGGAGGAGAACAGCCGGCGTGCCCGCAGGATTTCGATGATGACCTCTCGCGCACCGACCAGCGCCAGGAATTCCATGGAGATAGGGATGAACACTTCTTTGGAAAAGTACAGCGCGGCCTCTGCCAGGAAGTTGATGGAGGGCGCGCAATCGAGGAAGATGAAATCGTAGCCGGCACCGGTGATGCCCCGCAGTCGGCTTTCCAGGATGTTCGGGCTGGCATGACGCTGAATGAGCGTCTCCTGGGCGTCAGCCAGCCGGCGGTCCGACGGCAGGACGTCGAAGCGCGTGCGGGCACGCTGAACGGCATCCGGCCATTCAGCCTGGCCGAGGAGCACTTCTGCCATGGTCAGCGGGGTAGGGACCCCCAGCCATTTGGCCAGACTGCCCTGATGGTCCAGGTCTATGGCCAGCACCCGAAACCCGCGCAGGGCCAGCGCCATGCCCAGGTTCACGACCGTGGTTGTCTTGCCTGTGCCGCCCTTGAAATTTAATACGCTGATGATGCGCGTCATACGTTCCTGTCAGCAGTAATCCTCGCGAATAGGCGACCAACCGTCGAGCACCAGCGAAGGTTCCAGGGCGACGGCGCGGTGGCGGATGTTAGAGGGGATGGCGGCGCCGTCGCCGGCGCGCAGTACCCGCGTCTCATTGTCCAGGGTGAATTCCAGCGCTCCCTGGATCACATAGGTGATCTGCTCATGGGGGTGAGAGTGTTCCGGCACCACCGCGCCGGCCTCAAACTCGAAGAAGGTGAGCATGACATGGTTCAGCCAAACGGCCCGGCGGGTGACGCCCGGAGCGGCCTGCACGGCAGGGAGTTCAGCGGTCTGGAAAAACGGCATGTTGTTCCTCCTATGGGTTCATTCGATCGGACAAGAAGCCGGCTCCCGGTGTGCCGCTTCGTGCTGGAGAAGCCACTGCTTGATATCCAGCCCACCGCCGTAGCCGCCCAGCCCATTGTCGGAGCGCAGGACGCGGTGGCACGGGATCACGATGGGGATCGGGTTCATGGCCATCGTCATCCCCACCGCGCGAAAGGCTTTGGGCCTGCCGACGGCACGCGCCAGGTCCGCGTAGGAGCGGGTTTCCCCATACGGGATGCGGAGACAGGCGATGAGCACATCCCGCTGGAATGGGGTGACCTGCTCCAGGTCCACCACCAGGTCGAAGTGCCGGCGCTGGCCGGCGAAATACTCCTGAAGCTGACGCTTCACCTCTTCTGTGGCAGAAGGAGAATGCACCAGCTCTTGTCCACAGGTTTTCCGCAGGATGCTGACAAACCGCGCTTCGTCGGTTCGCAGTTCGATGCGGCAGAGGCCGTTGGGGGAGACGGCAACCCCCAGCCGGCCGATCGGCGTGTCGAGGAAATCATACGCGATCATTTCCCGCTCCTGCGGTGCAGTGATGAGGTGGAGACGAAGCAGTACCTACACGGTTCCATTGTCAAACTATACCGCAAATCCCCCATTCGTCAAGTCATGCCGGCAAGGGGCATTGCCTTGTTTTCAGGGAACCACCACCGTACGGACAACCCCGCTTCCGAAATGTTCCAGCTCGTCCATGGCCGCGTTGATGGAAGCCGCATCGAGGGGAATCGTGCGGGTCACGACGGCGGAGAGGTCCAGGGCCTTGCGGCGGGCCAGCTCCAGCAGGAGAGGAATTTCCTGGGCGAGGTGGTCAGAGCTTCCGATAAGCTGGGCCTCGCGCAGGACGAAATCGCGATAGGGGTGGATGGACAGCGTTCGGTCGCTCAGGCCCACCAGGACGACGCGGCCGAAGATGCCCACCGCGTCGATCGCCTGGCGGATGGTGGCCGGCAGACCGATCAGCTCCACCGCTACATCCACGCCGGCGCCGCCGGTCAGCTCGCGAATCTGCTCCACCGCATCACCTCTGCGGTTATCAATGGGGACTGCCCCGAAGCGTTTGGCTAGTTCCAGCTTGGCCGGGTCAATGTCCACCGCAAATACCTCGATGGCGCCAAAGGCTCTGGCAAGCTGGACCGCGGACATGCCCAATCCGCCCACGCCAAAGATGGCGACGCGTTCGCCGGCCTGCAGGCCGGCCTTGCGCAGGGCATGGAAAGATGTGGCGGAGGAACACATCATGATGGCGCCGATCTCAAAGGATATCTCAGGGGGCAGGATAAAGGCATTGCGCGCCGGCACGGCGATGTATTCCGCGAAGCCGCCGTCGCGGTATTTACCGATCATGGAGGCATGCCGGCAGAACTGCTCCGACCCTCGCGCGCAGTATTCGCATTCCCCGCAGGTGATGAGATAGTGGAGGCACACGCGATCGCCGGGCCGGACGTTGGTCACCTCTTCGCCGACTGCCGCGACGACGCCGGCGACCTCATGGCCGAGGGTGAGGGGGAGTGGGCCGGCGGGGGATATGCCGGCGCGGTAGTGGACATCCGAGTGGCAGATGCCGGCGGCCTTGACCTGCACCAGGATATCGCGCCGGCCGACTGCCGGCACCGGTATCTCCTGCATCTGCAGAGGCTGACCGATCTCCATCAGGCGGACTGCTTTCATGTCGGACTCCTTCGATGTGCAGGTTGCACAGCAATCATAGCAAACGAACGCGCCGGCGTCAATCAGCGGGGAGCGGGAGTAATTGACCTCTCCCACCTACCTGAGATATACTGGATGCGACAGCCTGATGCGCCGGCTTTTTTCCAGTGTTCCACCGCATGGAGGAAGCAAATGAACCCAGCCCACCAGCGCGAACTGTCCCAACCCGGTCCTCTTCTCGATGCCCATGGCAATCTGACGCAGATCGGATGGGCTCGTCAGCCCATCCTAGATGCCAACCTGGAAAATGTGCGTTTCTATCCCGCGGTTCTGCGGCCTTTACAGCGTTTCCGCGTGAAATGCTGGGATTATTACGGCATCACCACGCCCACCCACTTTTTCTCCGCCACGCTGGCACACCTGGGGTACGCCGGCCAGGCTTTCGTGTACATCATTGACTTCGAGCGACGCACCTGCCATGAACAGACGCTGACCATTCCGTTCGGCCGGGGTATTCACCTTGCTCCCAAAAGCACGGAAGGGGAAAGCTTCTTCGACAACGGCCAGGTGAAACTGCGCTTCCAGGCGCAGCCGGATTCCCGCCATCTGTTCGTGGAGTGGCCGGCTTTCGCCGGCCTCCGCCTGAATGCCGACATCACCCTGCAAATGCTGGAGGGGCATGAATCTACCGTCATCGTTATCCCCATCGGGCGCAAGCGCTTCTATTACAACCGCAAGGTGAACTGCATGCCGGCCGCCGGCCGCATCCAGTGGGGCGAAACCCGTCTCGATCTCGACCCACAGCACTGCCTGGGCAACCTGGACTGGGGGCGCGGGGTCTGGGAGTACCGTTCCTTCTGGGTCTGGGCCAGCGCCTCCGGCTTCCTTCCCGACGGCCGCACCCTCGGGTTGAACCTGGGATTTGGCTTCGGCGACACCTCCGCCGCCACGGAAAACACCCTGCTGTTGCAGGGCCGCATCCATAAGCTGGGGCAGGTGGACTTCGACTATGACAGCCGCAATTTCATGCGCCCCTGGCGTATGACCTCGCCCGACGGCCGGCTGTCCCTGGAATTTACCCCGTTCATGGAGCGCGTGGCGCGCACGAACCTGCTCCTCATCGCTTCGGAAGTGCACCAGATGTTCGGCCACTATGAGGGCCAGGTCGTGACCGATGAGGGGGAGACCGTGTCCGTGCGGGGCCTCATCGGGTGGGTGGAGGAGCACCACGCTCGCTGGTAAGGGCACCTTCTCTGGAAATCGCGGCCAGGAAAAATTGACAAAAATTCCGTTCCCGATAAAATAGCGCCTCGTGCACGCCTGCTGGCCCAGCAGGCGTGCACTGTGTGTGCACAACACCTATGACTCATTCCATTCATCAGGAGGATGTACCGTGGCGCAGGCAGCAAAAATGGGAGCGGATGTGGCAACGCGAGAGGCTCGTCGCTCGCGCAACTCTGGGCACGTGTGTGTCAAGTGCGGCCGGGAAATCACCGTTGGCGAACTGCTGATGGTCGAGCAGTTGGTGCTCGATGAGCGTGGTCGGGCGCGCCGCACCCGGACGCCGTATCATCGTGGGTGTTACTAATCGAACAACCCCCACGCCCTCGCGAGAAGCATCTCTTGCGAGGGCGTTTTTCATTCCATAGTTCAGGACGGCTCTCCTGTGACCGTACCCCGTCCCTCCCCGCTTGTGCGGGGCGTCCCCTGCGGCTCAAATGATTGACATCCCTGCCGCGCTGTGTTAGAATATCGTTCCGTTATCGCGGAGAGATACTCCGCGCACATTTGGCGTGCCTGGAGGCTGGAGAGAATATGAAGAAGGCGTGGACCAGCGCCGAAATTCGCAGGGCATTTTTGGAATATTTCGCGGAGCAAGGGCATACGATCGTTCCCAGCTCGTCATTGGTGCCGGCCAACGACCCGACGCTCCTCTTCACCAACGCCGGCATGGTCCAGTTCAAGGACGTCTTCCTCGGCATCGAGAAGCGCCCCTATACCCGCGCCACTTCCTCCCAAAAGTGTATGCGGGTCAGCGGCAAGCACAATGACCTGGAAACCGTGGGACCGTCTCCGCGCCACCATACCTTTTTCGAGATGTTGGGCAACTTCTCGTTCGGCGATTACTTCAAGCGCGAGGCTATCGCCTATGCCTGGGAATTCTTGACCAAGCGCCTGGGGTTGGACCCGGCGCGGCTTTATCCGACCATTTACCAGGATGATGAGGAAGCGTTCGCGCTTTGGCAGGAGATCGCCGGCGTGCCGGCGGAGAAGATCACGCGGCTGGGCAAGAAGGATAACTTCTGGAGCATGGGCGACGTGGGGCCGTGCGGCCCCTGTTCGGAGATCGTCTATGACCGGGGGCCGGAGAAGTGCACCTGCGGCTCGCCGAACTGTGGGCCGGCGAGCGACTGCGAACGCTGGTGGGAGCTCTGGAACCTGGTTTTCATGCAGTACGAACTGCATCCTGACGGCAGTATGACCCCTCTGCCGCGGCCCAGCATTGACACTGGTATGGGTCTCGAACGCATCACGGCGGTGATGCAGGGATGTGATTCGAACTATCAGACAGACCTCTTCCTCCCCATCATCCGCCGCACCCAAGAGCTGTTGGGACACAGTGACGAGGAGCGCGAGCGTCAGATCGTGGCCTATCGGGTCATCGCCGACCACGGGCGCGCCATCACCTTCCTGGTGGGGGATGGGGTCTTGCCCAGCAATGAGGGCCGCGGCTATGTCCTGCGCCTGATCCTGCGGCGGGCGGCCCGCTTTGGCCGCAAATTGGGCTTCGAGGGGCCGTTCCTGACGGAGATCGCCCGGGTCGTGATGGACATCATGGGAGATCATTACACCGAACTGCGGGCGCGGCAGGACTTCATCCTGCGGGTGATCGAGACTGAGGAAGCGCGCTTCCTGCAGACATTGACCACTGGTTTGAACCTGCTGGAGGAGCTGATCGCCGGCCTGCAGGCCAAGGGCCAGACGGTGATCCCTGGCAGTGAGGCCTTCAAGCTGTACGATACCTACGGCTTCCCGCTCGACCTGACGCGCGACGTGGCGCGCGAGCACGGCTTCACCGTGGATGAGGCCGGCTTCGCCGCGGCCATGGCGGAACAGCGCGAGCGCGCACGGGCCGCGCAGAAATTCGGTGGGTTCGAGGCCGGCGAGGCGGAACGCTACGCCAGCCTGCTGGACCATTTGCGCCAGCAGGGACAGCTCGAGGCGGAAGGTGTCCAGCATGTCTATGACGTGACCACCTCGGTGGAGACCCGGCTGGTCGCTATGCTGAAAGACGGCCAGATGGTCAGCCAGGCCTCGGCCGGCGAAGAGGTGGAAGTGGTCCTGCCGGTCACCCCGTTCTATGTGGAGAGCGGCGGACAGGTCAGCGATGTGGGCACCATCGTGCACTTCTGCGAGGGGTCGGATCAGCCGGCATGGGTGATTCGGGTGAAGGATGTCCGCCGGCCGCTTTCGGGCCTCATCGTCCATATCGGCCAGGTGGAATCCGGCTCGCCGCATGTGGGCGACAGCGTGTGGGCCGGCGTTGACCCCGACTGGCGCATGTCGGCGGCCCGCAACCATACCGCTACCCATCTTTTGCAGAGCGCGCTGCGCGAGGTGTTGGGCAAGCACGTCCAGCAGGCCGGCTCGCTGGTCACGCCGGACCGCCTGCGCTTTGACTTCACCCATCCCGGTATGCTGACCAAGCGGGAGCTGGAGGAGGTCGAGCGCCGCGTCAACGAGGCCATCCTGGCGGATTATCCGGTGCAGGCGGAGTGGACGGACTATCAGTCGGCCCTGAAACAGGGGGCCATTGCCTTGTTCGATGAGAAATACGGCGAACGGGTGCGGGTCATCAAGGTGAGCGCCGGCGACCGGCTGGTCAGTCAGGAGCTGTGCGGCGGAACCCATGTCCAGCGCACCAGCCAGATCGGCTTCTTCCATATTGTCTCGGAGGAAAGCATCGGGGCCGGCAAGCGCCGCATCGAGGCCGTAACCGGGCGCGCTGCGTATCAGCTTGCCTGGAAGCGCATGTCCATCCTCGACGATGCGGCGGCATACCTCGGATGCCTCCCCGAGGAGATTGACCGCAAGGTGCTCGAGCTGATGGAAGAGAATCATCGGCTCGTCAAGGAGATCGAGAACCTGCGCCGCGAGCTGGCCAAGGAAGAGGTGGACGCGCTGGTGCGGCAGGTGCGTGAGATTCACGGCATCCGCGTGGTCTCCGCGGAGGTGAAATCGGCCTCCCAGATGGAAACCCTGCGGGAGATGACCGACTGGCTGAGGGATCGGCTGGGATCGGCGGTGGTGGTGCTGGGCGCGGTGATCAACAACCGGCCGAACCTGGTGGCGGCGATCACGCCGGACCTGGTGGAGCGGGGCTTTCACGCCGGCGAGCTGGTGAAGTCGGTGGCGCGGCATGTGCGCGGGGGCGGCGGCGGCCGTCCAACCTTGGCGCAGGCCGGCGGAAGCGACCCCTCCCGCCTGCCGGAGGCGCTGGAATCGGTCTACTCCTGGGTGGAACATGCCCTGAGTGAAAGATAGCCTCGTATGAAGAGCCGCGGGCGGCGTTTCCCCTGGCAGACATTTCGCGTGGAACATCTCGTCCCCGCCCTGGAGGTTCGCCGAGCGCGATCCCGGGCGGGGACCGCGCCGCGCCGGCGTTCTGCCGGCCATCCCGAAGCGTTCAGCGTATTAGACCTGGGGACCACCCATCTGAAGGCGCTGGTCTGCCGGCGCAGTGGCCCGGTGGTCGAAGTACTGGGACAGTGCGTGATGCCTTACGGCGTGCTGGAGCAGGCGCCGGGCAGTATGGCGGAGCTGTGCGATCGCGCCCTGACCCAGGCGGAGGATAACAGCGCTGTGCTGGACGGCCGCCGGCTGGTCCCCGACGAAGTGGTCATCGGGGTGCCGGCTTCTACCGTGGTGGCCCGCTCGTACGAGGTAGCGTACCGCCGGCGGGATCCCTCTCAGCCGCTGGATGATGCTGAGCTGGAGCGCATCCTTTATATCGGCCAGCGCACAGCGCTGGAGGAACTGCGGCGCGGCGGCCTGCCCTTCTCCGACGCCGTCATTCTGGCCTCGGGCACGCAGGTACGGGTGGCAGTAGATGGGCATCCTGCGGATGACCCCCGGGGACTGCGCGGCGAGATGATCACCCTGTCTCTGCTGAATATCGCGACCTCGAACGCACTGCTTCGGGCGCTGTGCCGGCTGGCAGATGCGCTGCAGCTCGCGGTGAGCGGGTTCATGGTGCCGGCGCAGGCCGTGGTGAATGCCCTGGGGCCGGCGCTGTCGCTCGACGGCGTGGGAATTGACATCGGCGGCCGGCGTACTGTGCTGGTGGCCTGGCGCCAGGGGATGGTGCAGGGGTGGACCTCTATTCCTTTCGGGGGCCAGGACTTTACCCAGGCCATTCAGCGCGCCTATCATCTGGACGGGGAGCGCGCGGAGCGGCTGAAGTGCTGGTACGGGGAGGGCCGGCTTTCCCCGGATCACCGCGAAGGCGTCCGGGAAGTCCTGCGTTCGCCCTGGGAGCACTGGAAAGACCGGCTGATAGAGGGCCTGCTGGACCTGCCGGCCAATGGCTCCCTGCCCGGCTATTTCTGGCTGTGGGGCGGCGGCGCGCGGCTGTCCGGCGCGGTGGAAGCGGTACGCGCCGCGCTGAGCGATGCACGCCTTTCCTTTGAGGGCTACCCGCAGGTGCGGCTGGCCGAGCCCAGCGCGTTGCGGAACCTGCGCCTGGCCGGCGAGATGGATGCGCTGGCGTGCAGTGGGTACGCCATGGCAGTGGCTTTTGCCCGGCAGGGGGAGGAAGGCCGGCTGGCCGCTCTATTGCAGAAGGCCACCATGGCAGTGTGTCGCGCCGAACATCTTGACATTTGGACATTGAGCGATGAGTAAGAGCGAAACGGTGCCGGGCGGGACAGGGAAAGGGGCCTTTGAGGGCCCGGATGAGATTATCTACCTGGACCGCTCTGATGATATCGGAACACTGCTCCAGCGGCTGGAGCGGGTGGAGGGCCGGCATGCCCTCATTGTAGTGCCGGGCAGTGAGCCTTTGCTTGCCAGCGAGGTGGACCTGCGCCTGCTGAAGCGGCGGGCGGATGCGCTACAGCTCGATGTGATCGTGGTGGCCAAAGATGGCCTGACCCGCCGGCTGGGGCGCGAGGTCGGCCTGCGCATCTACGGCAGTCCGCGCGCCGGCATGGCCGCACTGCGCCGGCTCCAGCGCCGCCACGGCACCCCGCGCCGGGCTGTCGTGCGCGATGCCCTGAAGCCGCAGGTGGTGGAAACGGTCGAGACAGCTCGCGGCCGGCGTAAAAAATCGCCGGCGGAGCAGTACCGCGTCTATTCGGCGCGACCGAAGCGCAGTCTCCCTACGCAGATTGCGGCCGCGCTGTTTCTCATCGCGCTGGCGGCTGGTCTGGTGTATATGCTTCTGCTCCTGGTGCCCGAGGCGACGGTGACTGTGGTGCCGGCGACACAGCGCGTGGAGACCAGCGTCACGATTACGGCGGACTTGAACGCCTACGAGGTGGATTTCACCCGCCGCATCATCCCCGCGCGGGTGGTGGAGGTGCGGGTGGAGGGCACTGCCACCATTCCCACGACCGAGAAGCGAGACGCGCCCCATAACCGGGCGACCGGCCGGGTGGTGTTCGTCAATAAGACGGACGAAGAGGTGAAGATACCCGCCGGCACAGTGGTGAGGACCTCTACCGGCACCAACGTGCGCTTCACCACGGTGAATGACGTGACGGTGCCGGCCGGGCGCGGAAGCCGCATGGAGGCCGACATCATCGCCGAACTGCCCGGGCCCAGCGGCAACGTCGCGCCGTACCTCATCACCACGGTCGAAGGCGCATTGGCCCTGCGGGTGGCGGTGGTGAACGAGCGGGCGACTTCCGGCGGCGATGTCAAGCAGGTGGGGGTGGTCACCCAGGCCGATAAGCAGAGGCTGAAGGACCTGCTCCTCCAGCGACTGCGCCAGGAAGCGCTGGCGCGCATGCAGGAGCAGTTGGACGCGCAGGAGTTCGTCCCGCCGGAGACCGTGCAGGTATTTGTGATCAGCGAGGTGTATGATAAATTTGTGGATGAGCCGGCCGACGCCCTGACTCTGGAGCTGAAAGCGGCGGCCAACGGTGTGGTCATCGCCGGCCAGGACGCCAATGCCGTGGCGCTGGATGCCTTACAGCGCATGGTGCCCTCGCGGTATTATCTCGCCGCCCAGGGGCTGTCCTTCGAGCGGGGGCCGGTGGTGCAGATAGACGAGGAGCGCCGGGTGAGCTTCATCATGACCGCCTCCGGTACCGCTGTAGCACGCGTGGAAACGCGCGGCCTGCGGGAGCTGGTGCAGGGGATGCCGGTGGCGGAGGCCCAGGCACTGGTGGCAGACCGTCTGCTACTGCGCCGGCCGCCGGAGATCGAGGTGCGGCCGGCATGGTTCGGGCATATGCCCTATTTGCCCTTCCGCATCGCGTTCGTGGTGGTGACGGAGCTGGAATGAGCCGCATCCTGGGGGTGGATTTCGGCGAGCGCCGGGTGGGACTGGCGATCAGCGACCCGACGGGGCTGATTGCCCGCACCGCCGGCATCGTTGAGCGCCGTTCGGATCAGCAGGCGGCAGAGCACATCGCCCGCCTGGTGCAGGAGTGGGACGCCGAGGCTGTGGTGGTCGGACTGCCCCTCAACGCGGACGGCTCCGAGGGGTTTCAGGCACGCAGGACGCGTCGGTTTGCGTCCCTCCTCCAGGAGCTTCTCGGAGAGCGTCCCGTTATCCTGTGGGATGAGAGCCTGAGCAGTGTAGAGGCGCGGGACCTGCTGGCGGAGCGGGGGAAGCCTTCCCGCCGGCGGCGCCATCATGATGACGTGGCCGCGGCGGTGATCCTGCAGTCGTACCTGGATGTACGGCGCCGGCAGACCCATTCGGCTACATCGTCAGAAGAGTAATCCAGCATGGATGGGAGCAGGACATTGGACATCATCCGTTCGATCGCACGGGTGCTCTTTTTCCTTGTCACAATTGCGGCGCTGGTGATTGTCGCGCTGATCGGCGCCGAATTTATCATGGGACAGTTGCGTCCGCCGCCGGCGCCGGTGGCGGAGGCCGGTCAGGAGACGGAGCGGCAGATTAACCTCGCATCGCCGGAGGAGCTTGTCCTGGGCATTTATCTGAAACTGCGGGCGGCGGACCTCCAAAAGCCGGCGGGCGATGATCCCACGCCGATAGAATTTACTGTACTGCCTGGGGAAAGCGCCGCAGAGGTGGCGGAGCGGCTGGCCCAGGAGGGGCTGATCACGGACGCGGAGCTGTTCCGGCACTATATGCGCTTCTACGGCCTCGATGTGGGGCTGGAGGCCGGCGATTACCAGCTCGCTAAGAACATGACCATGGAGCAGATCGCCAAGGCGCTCCAGCACGCGCGCGTCAACGAGGTGGTGGTACGGGTGATTGAGGGCTGGCGCGCCGAGCAGATCGCCGAGATGCTGGAGAAAGAAGGGTTGACGACCGCGGCCGCATTCATGAATGCTGTGCGCACACTGCAGTTGCCCTATGCTTCGCTGGCAGACCGTCCCGCCGGCGCCTCTCTGGAGGGATATCTCTTCCCCGACACGTACCGCCTGGCGATCAACTCCACGGCGGAGCAGATTGTGGAGCGGATGGTGGCGAATTTCGACGAGCGTTTCGACCCGGCCCGCAGGGCGCAGGCCCAAGCCGCCGGCATGACCATTCACCAGGTAGTCACCCTGGCCTCCATTGTGGAGCGCGAGACCGTGGTGGAGGAAGAGCGCCCCATCATCGCCAGCGTCTATCTCAACCGCCTGGCGAAGGGCATGTATTTGCAGGCTGACCCCACCGTGCAGTACGCGCTGGGGTATCAGCCTCAGACCGGTCAGTGGTGGCTGACCCCACTGCCGATGGAGGCGCTGACCGGCACCGAATCCATTTACAACACCTATCTGCATCCCGGCCTGCCGCCTGGCCCCATCTGCAACCCGGGTCTGGCGTCCATTGATGCGGTGCTGAACCCCGCGCCGACCGATTACTTGTTCTTCTACTCGAAGGGGGATGGCACGCACGCCTTTGCCAGCACCTATGAGGAACATCTGCGCAACCAGGAGCTGTACCAGCGGTAAGCGCCGGCCAGCATGTTTTCCTGCCCTGCTGTTCATCCTGCTGATGCTCAGCAGTGCGGTGGTGGGCGGATGCCGGCCGGTGACCTCGACGGATGCGGTGAAAATCGGGCTGGTGGCGCCCTTTGAGGGAGCCGGCCGGGAGCTGGGATATGCGGTCTTGGCGGCGGTGCAGATGGCTATGCGGGAGAAAAACGCCGCCGGCGGCATTGCCGGCCGCCCCATTGAGCTGGTGGCGCTGAATGATGAGCTGGAGCCGCGCATGTCCGCCCTGCAGATGGAGAAGCTGGCGTTGGATCCGGCGGTGATGGGAGTCATTGGGCCGTGGTCGCCGGCGACATCCTCATCTGCCCTGTCCACGGCAGGTAAATTCAGCATACCAGCGATACGTACAACTCCTTGTGCCCAAGGGGCGCCGGACGGCGCCCTCGTCCTTGCTCCTTCCCCCTCTGCCTTTGCCTGGGCGGCACAGGCGCGATTCGGCAGTACGTCCGATGCCGCCTTCGAGGTGCGCATCGAGGACGAGGAACTGCGCGAGAAGGTGCGGGAAGCTTTTGCCGGACAGGGACTGCGGGTCGTGGAGGGCGCGGGGAGGGCTTCTCCGCCGGCCGGCGGTTCGCTGATCGCTGTGCTTGGCCAGGAGGATTTCCAGGATGACACCGTGCTGAAAGACGAGCGGTACGCGCAGGTGCTGGTGCTGTACGGGCCGTATGCGCCGCTACTGGGCAGATTACTGCCGCGAGAGCGTTGGCCGGCGGTATATGTGTGGCAGTATGTCTGCCAGGGGGAAGGATACCGGCAGTTTGCCCAAGAGTATCTGCGCAAGACGGGGCAGGCGCCGCTGGC
>JAPWUQ010000067.1 GCA_028275445.1 Anaerolineae bacterium
TATGCGCTTGTTGCAAGCGGCGCATAGTGTACCACAAAGGGGCCAGATTGTCAACGCGGCAACTTGTCACCCGCTCAGCAGAGGACTATAATGAAAGCGATCAAACATCATCCTGAGGGGTGCATGTCCTGGCGCATCACATGGGCGATCCTGCGTAAGGAACTACTGCACATTTGGAGAGATGGACAGACCTGGGTGCTGGTGGTGTTTACGCCGGCCATCCTCCTGGTCATGTTCGCCTATCTTTTCGCCTTCGATGTGGACCGCTTCGACCTCTACCTGTGGGACCAGGATAACTCGCCGGCCTCTCGCCAGTATGTCCGCGCCCTGACATCCGACGGCGTCATCCACCTCCAGCGGAGCCTGCAGAACTGGGACGAGATCCATACCGTCCTGGTGCGCGAGCGCCCGGATGCCGTGATGATCATCCCGCCGCGCTTTGGCGACCTGCTCCAGAGCGGTCAGACGCCGGCCGTCCAGGTGCTGGTGGACGGCAGTAACCCCACCACTGCCAGCCAGGTGCTGGCGGATATCTCCGCCCGCACCGCCGCCTATTCTCAGCAAATTGCCCTGCAGATGATGGACAGCCCCCCTATCGCCGGCGGGCTGTTCGAAGTTCGCGACATCGCCTGGTACAACCGCACCCTCAAATCGCTCTTTAGCATGGTGCCCGGGCTGTTGGCCGTGGTGCTGATCATGCCGGCCTTCAGCGCCGCCCAGGCCCTGGCCAAGGAAAAGGAATTGGGCACCCTCGAGACGCTCCTTTCCACCCCGGTGCGGCGCGCCGAGCTGATCATCGGCAAGGGTCTGCCCTACCTCTTCACCGGCCTGATCGGGGTCCTGCTGACGGCCGCGGTGGCGGTGCTGTGGTTCCGCGTGCCTTTCCGCGGCAACTTCGTCCTGTTCCTCCTGCTCGGCCTGGACTTCCTTTTCGCCAGCAACTTCCTGGGCCTCATGCTGGCCAATTTCACCGAGAGCCAGCAGGCCGTCATGATCGCCATGTTCATTATATTTTTCCTGCCGAGCTTTTTCCTGTCGGGCCTGATCCATCCGGTGGAGACCGCCGGCCTGGGCGCCCGCATCGAGAGCGCCGTCCTGCCGGCAACCTATTTCGTCGCCATCTCGCGCGGCATCTTCCTGAAAGGCGTCGGGATGGAGCATCTATGGAAATATGCCCTGGGCCTGCTGGCGCTGGGCGCCGGCGCGCTGGCCCTGGCCATCCTGAGCTTCAAGAATCGGCTGGCCTGATATGTTCTACCGCATCCTGACCCTGGTACATAAAGAGCTGATCCATTTTCGGCGCGACCGCCTGCTGACGCCGTTCATTATCTTTGGCCCGGTCTTCCAGTTGTTCATGCTGGCATCCGCCACCGGCTCCGAAATGCGCAACCTGCCCGTCGGCATCCTGGACCTCGACCACAGCGCCATGAGCCGCGCCGTCGTGCAGGCCTTCTCCAACGCCTCCCAGCTTCGCGTGCGGGCGGACCTGCAGTCCATCGAGCAGGCGATCTACCTGATCGATGATAATCAGCTCGACATGGTGGTGGTCATTCCACAGGGATTCGCCGGCGATGTCCTCTCCCTGCACCGCCGGCCCGCGCTCCAGCTTATCCTGGACGGCTCCAACGCCCTGGTGGCGAAGACCCTGCAACACACCGCCCAGGGCATCCTGACGCAGTTCCAGCGCCAGCAGGCGAAAGAGATGGGATTGCCGGCCGGCGGGAGCGCCGGCATAGACCTGCGCACCACCGCGCGCTTCAACCCGACGCTCAACATGCGCTACTCGACACTGCCGGCGCAGTTGGGCCTCATCGTCTATATGGTCACCATGCTGGTCGCATCGCTGGGCATCACCCGCGAGCGGGAGCGCGGCACCATGGAACAGCTCGCCGTCACCCCCATTCGCCGCACCGAACTGCTGGCCGGCAAGGCCGTCCCTGTCCTCATTATCGCCCTGACCGATTTCATGCTCATGCTCTTGGTCGTCACCCGCGTCTATCAGGTGCCTATGCGCGGCTCGCTGGCGCTCCTGTTGGGCCTGACGGCGCTGTACATCAGCGCCGAGATGGGCATGGGGCTGATCATCTCCAGCGTGGCACGCAGTCAGCAACAGTCGCTCCTGCTGGTGTTCCTCATCGGTGTGCTGAACGTGGCCTTCTCCGGTTACCTGGTCCCGACGGAGAACCTGCCTCTGCTGTTGAAGCAGGTCTCCTACCTGTTCCCCCTCCAGCATTATAT
This sequence comes from Anaerolineae bacterium, assembly GCA_028275445.1. Taxonomy (GTDB): domain Bacteria; phylum Chloroflexota; class Anaerolineae; order JACIWP01; family JACIWP01; genus JACIWP01. The sequence continues at coordinate 2,239 of JAPWUQ010000067.1, forward strand.
GACGTTACTGCGGCAGGTGATGCTGAAGGGAGCGGCTCTGGCGGATGTCCTGCCGGATGCAGGAGCTATCCTCCTGCTGGGGACAGTCATCGCCGGCGTGGCCTATTCCGTCGTACAGCGCCGGCTGGATTGAGAGGTACAGTCCATGCGCGACCTTATGGAGCTAACCCCCCAGCAGTTGGACATCGTGCAGAGGCCCCTTCAGGACAATGATACCCTGTTCGTCGCCGGCCCCATCGGCGCCGGCAAAAGCACCGCGCTCTGGCACCGCCTGCTTCACCTCCTCCAACTGCCGGTGCGCGGCGAATCCGTCCTCTTTCTGGTGCCCGATCGCGGCCTGCGCGACTATATCGAGTCCATGCTGACCCGCCAGGCGCTGGTACCGCACGGCCGGCCCACCATCACCACCTATTACGGCCTCGCCCGCCGCATGGTGGACCTGTTCTGGCCGGCGATCGCCGCCGAGGCCGGCTTCGCCCACCCAGAGCGCGATCCGGTGTTCCTGACCTACGAGACCGCCCAGTTCCTCATGTACCAGGTCATCCAGCCGCTCATGGATGAGCATGCCTATTTCCATGACGTGCGGGTGCGGCCCCGCCGGCTGACCTCCCAACTGCTGGACAACCTGAACAAGGCCGCCATCAACGATTTCCCCTACACCGAAATTCGCGAGCGCCTGGCCCAGGCCAATCCCACCGCCAGCGAAGCGCTCTACTGGCAGGTGCAGGAGTGCCTGACGCGCTTCCGCCGGCTCTGCCTGGAGCGCAACGCGCTCGACGTATCCCTGGTCATCGAGGTCTTCCACCGCTACCTGCTCCCCAATCCGATCTTCTGGGCCTTTTTCTCGCGCCACTTCCGCCATCTCATCGTGGACAATGTCGAGGAAACCGTGCCGGTGGAGCAGGACCTCATCCGGCGCATGCTGAAGGTGTGTGATTCGGCTGTGCTGGCCTATGACATCGGCGGCGGCTACCGCATCCTGCTGGGTGTGGACCCGGAGGGGGCATGGGACCTGCGCCAGGCCTGCCGGCACGCAGTGGACCTGGACGATGCCTTCGTGCCCAACCGACAGATCGCCGGCTTCGCCAGCCGGCTGGCCGGCATCCTCCTGGAAGGCAGAACCGAACCGGAGCCGTCCCCGGAAGCCCTGCGCGAGCACGTCCACCTGTATCAGACCACCTACCGCTCCGATATGATCCGCTGGGTGGGTCAGCAGGTAGCCGCGCTGGTGGAGAGCGGCGTGCCGCCGGCGGAAATCGCCATCATCGCGCCGTATGTGGACGGCGTCCTGCGCTTCGGCCTGCAGGAAGCCCTGCGCTCCCACGGCATACCCTTCCGCATCCTGCGCCGCTGGACCAGCTTCCGCGACGATGCCGTGGTGCGCGCCCTGCTCACGCTGTCGGCCCTCGCTCATCCGGAGTGGGAGCGCTTCCCCCAGCCGCAGGAGGTGGCGGAGGCGCTGTCCCAGCTTATCCCGGACCTTGACCTGGTGCGCGCCGCCCTGCTGGTCTCCGTCCTGTATGAGCCGCGCGCCGGCCTGAAGGACGCCGGCGAGCTGGACCCCCAGTTGCGCGAGCGCATCGGCTTCGCCGCCGTCGAACGCTACCAGGAGCTGTATCAATGGATAAACGAGTACACCGCCGGCCAGCCGCTGTCCTTTGACCGCTTCCTCAGCCGCTTCTTCGAGGAAGTGCTCTGCGCCAAGGGCTTCTGGCCCCCGGAGAACCTGGACGCCCACCGCGCTTGCTCCCGCCTGATGGAATCCGCGCGCAAATTCCGCTGGGCGGCGCCGGCCTTGGGCGGCCTGGAGCCGGAATCGCCCCAATTGGGCCGGCATTACCTGGAGATGATTGACCAGGGCGTGGTCGCCGCGCGCTATATCGAGCGTGCGCAGGAGGCGGATGCGCCGGCGGTGCTGATCGCCCCGGTCTATGCCTATCTGCTGGAAAACCACAGCTCCGACGTCCATTTCTGGGTGGATGTGGGTGCCCCGGAATGGTGGCGGCCCCCTCACCAGCCGCTGACGAACCCCATCGTGCTGTCGCGGCGCTGGCAGGCCGGCCAGACATGGGATATGGACCATGACCTGGCCCTGCGCAACCGCCTGATGGTGCGCATGATCGAGGGCCTGGCGAGGCGCTGTCGCCGGCGAGCCTATCTCTGCGCCAGCGACATCAGCTCCATTGGGCTGGCGCAGGACGGTCCCTTCCTCACCACCGCCCTGCGCGTCCTGGCCGGGGAGGTTCAGCCATGATGCAGTTGCGCCGCTCCCAGCAGAAGGTCATGACATATACCGGCGGCTACATGGCGGTCTCCGCCGTGCCCGGCAGTGGCAAAACCACCACCCTGTCCCTGCTGGCAGTGGAGCTGATCGAGCGCCACGGGTTCGGCCGGCTGGAAGAGCGGAGCCTGCGCCAGCGGCTACAGCAGGAGCGCACCCGATCGGCCAATGAGCCGGCCGCCGGCCAAGAACTGGAACTGCCCCAGGTGCTCATCGTCACCTTCTCCAACGCCGCGGTGGCCAATTTCAAGAGCAAGATCGCCGGCTTCCTGCGCGAGCGCGGCCTGCCCCAGCATGCCGGCTACGACGTGCGCACCCTCCACAGCCTGTCCCACTGGATCGTCCAGCAGGCGCCGGGCGATGTCGGCCTGGACCCCGAATATGACATCCTGGGCGAGGTCGAGTTCCACCGCGGGGTGGCGAGCGCCGTCGCGCGCTTCATTTCCCGCAACCGCACCGCCATTTTGGAGGCGCTGGGACTGTCGGAGGAAGTCTCCGAGTCGGACCTGCGCAGGGTGATGCAGGACCTGGCGACCACGACCATCCGCACCGCGAAGATGATGCGTCTGCGCCCCGAGGAGCTGATGCGCCGGCTGGCCGGCGTCTCCGACGGGCCGGTGGTGCGGCTCGCCATGCTGGGCGCAGAGATGTACGCCGAGTATCAGCAGTACCTCAACCAGCGGGCCTCCCTGGACTTCGACGACCTGGTGTGGTTGGCGTATGACCTGCTCCAGAAAAACCGGGCGCTCCTGCGCCGGCTCCAACAGCGCTGGCCCTATATCCTGGAGGATGAGGCCCAGGACAGCTCTCCCCTGCAGGAGAAAATCCTGGCCCTGCTGAGCGCGGCGCATCACAACTGGGTGCGCGTCGGGGACCCCAACCAGGCTATCAATGCCACCTTCACTTCGGCGGACCCGCGCTACTTCCGCCGCTTCTGCGAGCGCCCCGACGTGCGCCTGGTGAGGCTGGACGAGGCCGGCCGCAGTGCCCTGCCCATCATCCGCCTGGCCAATGATCTGGTCAAATGGACCTGCGAAAAGCATCCCGAGCCGGAGATCCGCCGGCGCGCCTTCGCCCTGCAGATGATCCATCCCGTCCCCAAAGGCGATCCACAACCTAACCCGCCGGCCGAGGAAAGCGCCGTCCACCTGACGCGCGAGTTCCCCACCTGGGAAGCGGAGGTGCGGGAGATATGCCAGCGGGCGAAACGGTACGTGCAGACCCACCCGAACGATACCGTCGCCATCCTCGTGCCCACCAACATCCTGGGCAGTCAGGTGGTCAAGCAGTTGAGCGAGCTGGGGGTGGACTTTGAGGATTTACTGCGGGAACCTTCCCAGGCGCGTTCGGTACTGCGGGTGCTGGCCGGCATTGCCCATTTCGCCACCGCCCCCCGTACCAGCAGTATCCTGGTGGAGCTGTTCAGCACCCTGGCCGAGGCACATGTGTGGGAACTGCCGGCGGGACTGAATATATCCCGCCTGTTGGCCCTACTGCGCAGTGCCCGGCCGGAGCGACTGCTCTTCCCGGAGCCGGGGAAGAGCCGGCGCATGGCGCTTCCACCGGTGGAAGACCTGCCGGAGGAGCTGATTGCGGTCATCGAGCGCTTCGCCGAGCAAGCCGCCGGCTGGCTGCGCGCCTCCCTGCTCCCCATCGATGAATTTGTGCTGACCGTCGGGACGGAACTGTTCCGCTCCCCGTTCCAGCTCGCATTGGTCCAGCAGATCGCCGCCACCATGCGGCATGCCGCCGACATGAACCCCTCCTGGCGCCTGCCGGACCTGGCGCGCGAGCTGGCCGAGCTGAGCAGTGACCCGCGCGCCCTGCCGCAGATGGGCTTCCGCGAGCTGGGCTATACGCCCCAACCGGGCGTCATCAACGTCGCCACCCTGCACGGCGCCAAGGGGCTGGAGTGGGACCTGGTGTACATCCTGGGCGCGGACCGGGCATGGTTCCCGGAGCACCCGGATCAGGTGTGGATGGAAAGCTGGGGCATCCTGGAAGGGAGCGAACGGGAAGAGGTCACGGAGCTGATCCGCGCCCTGTCGGACGAGGTGGACCTGCCGCGCGGCGCTCATCCTCCCACGAAGGAAGCGCAGTTGGAGCATATCGCCGAACGTCTGCGCCTGCTGTACGTGGGCATCACCCGCGCCCGCCGCCGGCTGTGCATAAGCTGGAGCAGGCGCCGGCTGGTCAGCGGCCCGTTCGGCATCCTGCGCGATAAGGAAACCGATATTGCGCCCGCTTTGGAACGCCTGCGCCAGTTCTATGAGCGCGCCGCCAAAGGGGCACCTATCAGTGAGGCAGAGCCATGATGCGGGGAACGCTTGCGAACAGGCCGGCTGTTCAGCCGCCGTTCGTCTTCACCCAATCGAACCTGCAGGACTTCGACCGCTGTCCCCGGCTCTTCTACCTGCGCTGGGTGGCGCGCGTCGAATGGCCCCAGACCACGCTCTCACGGGAACGCGAGGCGGACCTGCTCCAGCGCTCCCGCTTTCACCGCCTGGTCCAGCAGTGGTTGTTGAACATCAGCGTCACCCATATTATTGAGGCAGAGCCGGCCGAGTCGCCCCTGCGGACATGGTGGCAGGCGTTCCGGGACCATCCGCCGGCCCTGCCGGCCGGCCCTCGCTTTCCAGAGGTGGAGCTGGCCGCGCCGATCGGCGAACATGTGCTCCTGGCACGCATGGACCTGCTGGTGGCAGAGCCGCGCCGCCGGCTGACCATCTTCGACTGGAAGACCGGCCTCTTCTATCCCCGGCTGGAGCGGCTGCGGGAGAGCTGGCAGACCGTGGTCTACCGCTATCTGGCGGTCGAGGCCGGCGCCCCCTACTTCGGCGAGCCGGCCGTCCCCCCCGATGCCGTCGAGATGATTTACTGGTTTTCCGAATACCCGGCGACGCCCTTGGCCCTGCCGTATTCCGCCGATGAGCACACTGCGGCGGGGGAGCGCCTGCGGGAACGCGTCGCGCAGATCGCCTCCCTGCCGGCCGAGAGCTTCACCCCCTGCGAGGACGAGCAAACCTGCCTTTTCTGTCCCTACTGGGGCTACTGCGGCCGGGCGAAAGAAGGGGAGGCGCTGGCCGGCACCGACATCGCCGCCGGCCCACCCGATGAATGGGATTGGTCGGATGTTCCCGAATTCGAATACTGATTGAGGGCATATGGTACAGTCAGCCTGGATTGATCCGCCGGCGATACAGGTCCCGCCAGAGCTTTCCCAGGTCATCGGCGGCCACCCCCTGGTGGCGGAACTGCTGGTGCGCAAGGGGATCACGACCCCGGAAGCCGCGCTGGCCTTCCTCAACCCGCGCTATTACCGGCCGGCTTCCCCCCTGGAACTGCCGGATGCCGGCACGGCTGTCGAGCGGCTGGCCCGCGCCGTGCGCGACCGCCAGCCGGTGGTGGTGTGGGGCGATTTCGATGTGGACGGGCAGACCGCCACCGCCATATTGTTCTCCGCCCTGCACACCCTGGGTGCATCCGTGCGCTTCTATATCCCCCACCGGCAGGAGGAATCGCGCGGACTGAACCTGCCGGCGCTCAAAGAACTGCTGGAGGCCGGCGTGCAGGTGCTGGTCACCTGCGACTGCGGCGTGGGCGACCTGACGGAGCTTCAGTACCTGCGGGAGCAGGGCGTGGATGTGATCGTCACCGACCACCATGACATGCCCTCCGCGCCGGTGCCGGCGCTGGCGGTGGTGAACCCCAAGCGGCTCCCACCCGAACATCCCTGCTATTCCCTGGCCGGCGCCGGCGTGGCGTACAAATTGGCGGAGGCCCTGTTCGAACATTTCGGCCGCGGCCGCATGGTCGAGCAGTTGGCGGACCTGGTCGCCCTGGGCACTATCGCCGATGTGGTGCCCCTTCTGCAGGACAATCGCTATCTCGTGCAGATCGGACTGCCGCGCCTGGCCAGCGGCCGGCGCGTCGGCCTGCGCGCCCTGCTGAGCATCGGCGGCATCGAGCTGTCCGATATCGACACGAGCCCCGTGATGTATGAGCTGGCACCAGCCCTCAACGCCGTCGGCCGGCTGGCCCATGCCGAGCTGGCCGTACGCCTGCTCCTCAGTGAGGATAAGCGCCAGGCGGAGGAATGGGCGGTGGAAATCCTCGGCCTGAACGAGGAGCGGCGCTATCAGACTAACCTGGCGATGAGCATGGCCATGGAGCGGCTGGAGGCCATGCCGCGCCCCCTGCCGCCGGCCATCGTGCTGGCGAACCGACAGTGGCACCCCGGCGTGGTGGGCATCGTCGCCGGCCGGCTGGCCGAGATGTACCACCGGCCGGCGGTGGTCATCAGTATCGGCCCAGACGGCATGGCGCGCGGCTCCGCCCGCTCCGTCCCCGGCATTGACATCCATCAGGCTATCCTCCAGCAGAAAGACCTGCTGATCGCCGAAGGCGGACACCCCATGGCCGCCGGCTTCTCCCTGCGCGAGATTGACCTGGACGAGTTCACGCACCGCTTCATCCAGACAGTGCGGCACATGACCACCCATCAGATGCTGGAGCACACCCTGCTGATTGATGCCTGGGTGCGCTGGGATGAGCTGAGCCTGGCGCTGTACGATGATCTGGCGCGCTTAGCGCCCTTCGGGGAGGGGAACCCCACCCCCATCCTGGCGGCGCGCGGACTGACCCTGGCATCCATCGAGACGGTGGGGGAGCGCCGCGAGCATTACCGCCTGCGCCTGACCGACGAGGCCGGCATCTCCCATGAGGTGGTCTGGTTCAACGGAGACCGCGACCTCCTGCCCCAGGGTTCGCTGGACCTGGCCTTCACCCTGCGCCAAAACCTGTACGGCGGCACGCGCCGCATGCAGATCGAGCTGGTGGCGGTGCGGCGTACGCCGGCCGCCCCCATCACGGTGACCGTACCCGAGCATACCGTCGAGGTCGTGGACCTGCGGGCCTCCCCCGAAGGCATCAACATCCTCCAGCACTGGGCGGAGCGCGCCGCGGCCGGCGAGTCCATCGCCCTGTGGGGAGAGGGTCGGGGCGCCGGCGCATACCCCTTCCTCCAGCGGCGCGACCAGCTCCCGCCGGCGGAGACGCTCGTCATCTGGAGCGTGCCCCCCGGCCCCGACGAGTTCTCGGCGGCGCTGGAGAAAACAGCGGCGCGCCGGCTGGTCTTGCTGTACGGCGACTGCCCGCCGGCCGACCTGCGCAGTCTTTTGCTGGACCTGATGGGGCTGGTGAAGCACACTCTGCGCGCCAAGCGCGGGGAGGCCAGCCTCACCACGCTGGCCGGCGTGATCGCCCAGCGGCCGGAAGCGGTCCTGCTGGGCCTGGAACTGCTGAGCGACCTGGACGTATGCATGTTCGAGCGCATCGGCGAGGACGGTCTTTTCTTCCTCCGCTACCGTCCGCAGACCGTGCACTGGGCCGATGTCATCACTTCCCCCATTTCCAGTTCCCTGCGGCGACTGCTGGACGAGACCGCGGCCTATCGGCGCTTTCAACTGCAGGCGCGGGTCGAGCAGATACTGCCGGCCGGCTTCCGACTGGCCTCATCACCGCACGCCAAGGTTTAACCTAAAGAAATCCGGCGGGCAGCGCGGCCGGCGCACAAATATGCTACAATATCAACAGCCTGGAGCGTGTCCCTGCACCTGGTGAGGGAGGATACATATGCCGCAGTGTCCGCAGTGCGGTGGCGAGTTGAGCGGTGAGGAGGTGGTGTGCCCCCACTGCCTGGCGCGGCTGAGCACCGCGCCGGCGGAGAGCAAGGCCGGCGAGGCGCCGCGTCAGCCGAAAACCCGTTTCCGACCGGTGGAAGTGCGCCTGCCGGAGGAAACCGAGCCATCCCCAGGCAGGGGCGTGCGCCCGGAGGGCCGGCGGGTGCCCCTTTTCCGCGACGAAGATGCGGTCAAGACCCTTGCCGGCACCGAAGCGGCGCCGGCGGAGCGCCGGCCGGTGCGCGGCCTGCGGCGAGCGGCTCCCCCTCCCAAAACCATCGTCCTGTCCGGCCGGCTGGGCCGGGTGTGGTGGCTGGTGCTCATCGCCGCCTTCCTGGCGGTGCTGGCGCTGGGGGTCTCCATCGGCCGGCTTCAGGCCCAGCCCCGCCAGCCAATAGTCGCTACCCCTGACCTGATGAAAGTAGGACAGGAACTGTACGAGGCCGGCCGCTACGAGGCCGCGCAGTATGTCTTCGGTCAGGCGGTGGCGGCGGAGATGTCCAAACCCCAGCCGAACCTGGCGCCGGCGCTGTTGATGATGGGCTGGAGCGCCTACCGCACAGGGAAATACGAGGAAGCGGAGGCGATGTTCGGCGCGGCGGCCGGCATGATGCCCAATTCCCCCGAACCGTACCTTGGCATTGGGCTGACCGCCATGGCGCGCCAGAACTGGGAGGACGCCGAGCTGTGGCTCAACGAGGCCTACTCCCGCGACCCGAATTCCCCGCAGGTACTGCGCGCCCTCGGGCAGTTCTACCTCCAGCGCGGCAGTTCCTCCGCCGCGCTGAATTACCTGCGCCGTGCCCTGGAGAAAGCCCCGGACGACCCGGAAACCCGCCGCTGGCTGGGCCTCGCCCTGTACGCGGAAGGGAATTACGAGGAGGCGGTGCAGTACCTGGCCCCCCTCGCCGGCGGTGATGCCGCCAATGACGAGGTTCTGCACGCGCTGTACGAAAGCTATATGGCGATGGCCCAGTACGACCAGGCGCTGGAAGCCGCCGGCCGGCTGGAATCCCTGCATCCCGACGACCCCGAACCGCGTTATCTGCGCGGCCAGGCCCAGCTCAGCGCCGGCCAGTTCGAAGCGGCCCTGCAGACCTTCCAGGAGGTCATCCAGATGGAGGAACTGCGGAGCCTGTTGGACGATTCCCTGCGGCAAATGGGCGTGATCTACTCCCACCTGGAGCGTTATGAGGAGGCGCTCCAGCCGCTGGACAGGGCGCTGGCCATCAATCCGGCGGATGTGGAGGCGATGAACCTGAAGGGTTGGGCGCTGGCCCGCCTGGGGAAATGTGCGGAAGCACTGCCCGTGTTCGAGCAGGCCCTGGCGCTGATGCCGGCCCATCAGGGCGCCCAGGAAGGACGCAAAGCCTGCCGGCAGTGGCTGGGCCTGGAATAGGTCGGGTATCAGGCCATGGCAGGTGAACGCCGCATCGCAGGCCCGAGCTGGGCGGAATATGTGCTCCTGGCCATTTTCCTCAGCCTGACGGCCATCTGTCTGTACATCCTGCTGGGCCCCGGGCTGGACCAGGTGTACTATTCCCTGGTCAGCGCGCCCGCCGCCGTCGCGCCGACCCCATCCCCCACCCCTCGCACCCGCGCCTGCACCGCCGGCTGGATCGTCGGCGCCGTGGAGACGCTGGACAGCAACGGCGATCAGAAGCCAGACCGCCTGCGCTTTGGGGGGCCGCGGCGCTGTCTCCTGCTCCTGCCGGCGCAGAATCCTTCTGCAGACCCCCTCCTCAGCGACCTGACCGCCGACCCACCCCGCTTGCGCTGTCTCCAGATAGAGGCCCTGGACCTGGACACCGCCGGGCCGTGGGATGTCCCTGCGGCGATCCTGCCGGGACCGGGCATGCCGGCCCTCATGGCCGGCCGGCTGGTCATCCAGCGGCTGGAGATCACCGCTCAGCGCCTGGAGCTGGAGGGACAAATGAGTGGATGGCAGTCCGCGGGAGGGGACGGCCGCTCTGCCCTGGGCGAGGCGCTGGCCGGCGGCGCAGTGCCCATACGCCTGCACCTCTCATGGCGCAATCAGGAAACCCCTCTCGCTCCGCAGGAACCCGCGCAGGAACACACAGCGGATTGGGGATGGATGAAGGTCCCGCTGAACATCCCGTGTCCGTAGCCCCCCACTGCCTGCTTCAGGAAAGGCCCAGGTCTTTGCGCAGTTGGGGCAAGGCGGCTTCTGCCGCCAGCACGCCGGCCTGATAAATGCGGCCCATGCCGCTCGTGAGACGCAGTTTGTCCGTATCGCCGATGCGCGGCACGATGAGGCAGTCCGCCGCCGGCTCATCCCGCATGGCATTGCGCCGCATGGTGACAAAAGCCAACTGCAGGACATCCAGGATGTTCTCCGGCGGCTCCGTAGGCTCCGTCGCCTGGCTGACGTTCACCGCGATCACATAATCGGCGCCCATCTCCAGCGCTGAAGTGATGGGCAGGTTGTTGACCAGGCCGCCGTCCACCAACAGCCGGCCGTTATACGGCACCGGGTTAAAGATGACCGGCAGAGCACTGCTGGCGCGCACCGCCGGCGCCAGCGGGCCACTGCGGATGGGCACTTCCTCGCCCGTCAGCAGGTCGGCCGCCATTACCGTCAGCGGGATGGCCAGGTCCTCGAACGTGATATCCCCTACCAGTTCGCGGAAATATTCCTCAAAACGGGCGCCATCCAGGATGCCCATCGAGCGGAGCAGATTCCACCGGGGCTTGCCCAGCCGGGTCCAGTTCAGGCCGGCGGCAAGCTGGAGCATCTGGCGCGTCGACCAGCCGGCGCAGTA
>JAPWUQ010000295.1 GCA_028275445.1 Anaerolineae bacterium
GCGCCCAAGAAGAAGACCATGGTGAAGATCTGCTTGATGTTGATGCCCAATGCGGCCACCATCTCGGCGTCATCCACGCCGGCGCGCACGATCGCACCCAGACGCGTCCTTTCCTGTAGGAGCCACAGCGCGATGGCAATCAACACCGCCATAAGAACGACGAACAAGCGGAACCACGGATAGGTCACGGGGCCAATCTCCACCGTGCCGGCGAGGAACTTGGGGGGAGGGAGCGTGCGGGGGTTGCCGCCAAAAATGGCCAGACAGCCATCCGCAATGATAAAGGAGAGACCAACCGTCAACAGCACTTCGGGAAGGACCTTGCCGCGCACAAAACGGAGCAGGAAACGCTCGATGAGGACACCGAAGATCGCTACTCCCAGGGCCGCCGAAAGGATGGCCAGCCAAAAGTTGCCCGTGGCCACCAAAACGGTGATGCCAATGTAGCCGCCCAGAAGGTAGAAGCCGCCGTGCGCCAGGTTCATGATGCGCATCAGGCCGAAGATAAAGGTGAAGCCGCTTGCCAGTAAGAACAGGAGGGAAGCAAAGGTAATGCCGTTCAGAACCTGCATGCTGATGAACGTGGGTGACACCTACATTCCTCCTTATCCCGTAATTCGGTTCAGTGTACACTTCACCGCTTACACACACTTATCGTTCTGAGAGCGTTCACTGATTCGATGATCTTCTATGACGCGCATCGTCAGGGAGGCGATGCATGCTCTCGGCACACCATCGGCGGCTTGGGAGGCAGTAATGGGAGGACACGTTGTTTTATTTTTCACATAGTATCCTTCATCCGCAATGCTGGATAAATTATACAACATAGAGCGGGAATCGTCAAGTCGGGGCTGTGCCGATTCTACAGGATGAAACAGGCGAAAAAAGAGCCGGCATGGCGCTCCACCACCATGCCGGCTTGAGAGAAATATCACATTATTGGATATCAGGCGTCCGGCCGGCCAAAATGCTCCTCGTAAAACGCCCGCACCACCGCCGGCGACGGCAAAGGCCGTGAACGCCACACCTCGATCACCGGCTTCAGCTCCTCATAACCCTCCTGCCCGCGGAACAGGTTATCGAGATAGGCGGTGCGCTCGGCGATATCGCGCTCGGCAAAGGCCAGGATCTCCTCCGGCGTGTAGTAGCGCAGAAGGTTGAAGCGCCGGCGGAAATCTTTCATCCCATGCACCTCCTCCAGCTCGCGCGGGTCCGGGATCCAGTAACCGAAAATCGGGTTCTCCAGCCAGTGCTGGATCAACCGGTGTTCGACGAGATGGAGCAGGCGCTTGGAATCCTGGACGGTGATCTTCTCGCCCTGACCCAGGTACTGGACAGTGCCATCCCCATCCTTCAACAGCATGCCGGTGGCCGGGTCAATGCGCGGGATGGGCTGACCCTTCTCATCATAGCGCAGGATCTGCCGGCCGTGAATGTCAAACTCCCCTACGTACCCGGAATTCACGATGAAGAAGACCAGCTTGCCGTCCGGCCCCAGACCCAGGTCGCGATACACCCGCAGTTTGAGCAGGGCCTGCTGGGCCTGCTCGCGCGCCATGAAATCGGTGGCCGCGTAGGAGCGCACCCGCGTGCCAATAGGCTGATCAGACAACGCGCTGGTGATGATGCTCTCGCAGGCGGAATCCAGCGCCACCGCCATATATGGGTCCACCACGCGGATAATCGGCTCCAGGATGTCAAAGCGCTTGAAGGAAAGCCCCTCACTGCGCAGCCATTTGGGCTCCGGCGAGCCCCACTGCGGGTTCAGTTCACTGAAGCGAAAGATGAAGCGGCCGTTGGTCGTCTTGCTCTTCTCATAGCGCGTGGGCTGGAGACTGCCAATTTCCTCCCCGGGAATTTGCCTCGGCACCCGCACCTGGTAGCCGGCAATGTTCTCCAGCCGATACTCCACCCCCTCGCAGTCCACATTCATCACCAGGACAATGGGCCGCCGGCCGTCCGGCCCCACCTGCCGGCTCTTCATCAGCCCCACCCACTCCGGGCTTTCCGGCGTCAACCCCTCCGACTTGGCGAAACTGGCCGCCTCCAACCCGATGATCTGCACCTTCTCCACCTTCCCATCGGGCCCCAGGTACGGCCGGCCCAGACAGGCATCGTCCTGCTCCAGGTCTGGCCCCACCGACAGGGTGGTCTTGCCCGTCCCCGACAACCCCTTGAGGATGCGGTCCCGCGTCGCGCCGGCATGGTACGAGATACAGCCATCCGCTTCGCCGCGGTTCCATACCAGCGTCAAATTGGGCTTCTTAAAGGCCGCCCCAAAATAGTCGAAGCGCACGCTCACCACCTGACGCACGTCCTCATCGACGCGCGTCCAATCATAGAGCGAGATGGGCAGTTCCTCCTGGTAGTCCGGGTAGAAGCTCTTGATCTCAGCCACCACGTCCGCCGGCAGGGGCTCCGGCACGATATAATTCCAACAGCGAATGGGCACCTCGGGCTTGTAGGGGAAGATCATCTGCCGGCCCATCCAGGCAATATAGGCCGAGTGCGGGTTCTGGATGCTGACCACGACACGCACACCGGTCTCATAGCCGGCCTCCCCCTGCACGCCGTCCAGCACGATGACCTTACAGCGCGTCAGGTACTGCTTGATGGTCTGGATAAAGCGCCGGCCGACCTCCACCCCGGGCGCGAAGCGCTGTTGCCCCTTGCCCAGACGGTAGCCCACCGGATCGAGATGGAACGCCCTGGAAGGCGAGCGTCCCGCCTGTAGGCAGGC
>JAPWUQ010000294.1 GCA_028275445.1 Anaerolineae bacterium
CTCTGTTCGGCGGAGATGGGACACACCGACAACCTGGACATCCCCACCGTGTTCCGTGTGGACCGGGCCTTTCATCGCCTGCTGGCAACCGCATCGGGCAACGAGCTGCTGGTGCGGGATGTGACGCGCCATTACAACCTGGCACTGCGCCTGTGGAACCTGGTGCAGAGCCGGCTGACGCCGGCGGACCTGGCCGTAGATACCCATGTGCGCCTGATCGAGGCCGTCGCGAACCACGATGCGGACGAGGCAGAAGCGGTGATGCGCGAGCATATTGACCGCTTCAACCGCCGCATCCGCGAGCTGTTGTAAAAGGGCCGGCGGCTCCCTCCTCACAACTATCTTCCCCAAGCCAACCAGGAACGGGCCTCCCGTGAGCCGGCTCATGGGAGGCCCGTTCATTCCTTTCCGACGGCACTTGACAGCCGGCCAAAATGGGGATACAATTCCGCTGTGAGCGAATACGGTATTCCGTATGCGAAAGGAGAAGATGGGCGTGGACGAATGGGATGAGGAGGAACTCCGGGAAGAACCACCCCCGCTCGAACTGATGCTGTTGCGGGAAGCGCCGACGCGCCTCATCCGCCAGAGCCTCAGCCAGCAGGCCGGCGAGGCCATCAAAAGGCGCATCCTCTCGCTCGACCTTCCGCCCGGCACCCGGTTGGTGGTGGACGTGCTGGCCGAAGAGATGGGCGTCAGCCGCACCCCGGTGCGGGAGGCCCTCCGCGAGCTGGTCAGCCAGGGGCTCGTCACCTATGACGGCAACAGCTACACAGTCACCCGCTATACCCGGCGCGATGTCGAGGAAATTTTCGCCATCCGGCGCGCGCTGGAGGTCTTGGCGGCCCGCCAGGCGGCGGAGCGCATCTCCCCGCAGGCTTTGCAGGAACTGCGGGCGCTGTGCGAGGAGGGGGTGCGCCGGCTGCGCGAGCGCGACGCCAAGTTCCTGGTGGAGATGGACTCCCGCTTCCACGAGATCATCGCCGAACAAAGCGGCAACACCCGACTGCAGTCCATGCTGGCCAGCCTGCGGGATCAGGCCTGGCTCATCCGCCGCTGGGGCTTCATGAACCGGCTGGCGGAATATGTCGAAACCGTCACCGTGGCCGAACACCTGGCCATCCTGGAGCGGCTGGAAGCGCACGATCCGGATGGGGCCGCGGCGCTGATGGAAGAACACCTCTTGCGCGGAGAACAGCGCACGCTGGAGTGGTTGGGGCTGTGAAGCCCGCCGGCACCGGCACATACGCCGGCATCCACCATGCACTATTTTGCACCAGGGGGGAACCATGATCACCACCGAGGCTGTTGAGACCGATCTGCGCGCCCGCATCGCGGCGGAGCGGGAACGGGAACTGCACCTGCCGGCGGACGGCGTCTATCAGCGCATCGCCGCCGGCGACATCCTGCGCGCTACCGGCAAACTGCTGTTCCACACCCCACCCACCCGATTCCCTGCCCAGCTCAAGTCCATCCTGGACACCATCGTGGAGCTGTACCCAGGCGCCGATGACGTATTGCGCCGGCACATGCTGGAATTCCTGGTCAAGCTGGCGGTGGACCTGCGCAGTTTCCTGCCGAACTGGCATCTGGCCAGCGAGCTGTCCCCCGGCGCCATTGTCGAGGCCGCCGATCGCGTGCTCAAACTGCTTTCCCAACTCGAACACTGGGATGGGCCGGCACGGAATGGACTGCTGGATGCGCTCCGACAGGAAACCCGCGCCCGCCTGAAAGCGGAAGGGGTGTCGGATGCCGGCGAGCTGGAGGAACTGACCCGCCGGCTGGTGGGCGATTCGCTCTCCCACTACGTGATCATGATCGGCGAGGAGATCAACCGAAGCAACCTGATCGAGGTCGCACGGGCGCGCTTCCGTGGGGAAACCATCACCCAATTGGGCAATGACTACGCCGCCTTCCTACAATATGCCGTATGGCTGGGCGCCTCGTTCGTCACGACCAATCCGGTGTTGGTGAAGATCGCCTGGGACACGAACCCCGATCTCTGGAACCGGCGCGTGGACGAGCTTATCCTGACCCGCTATACGCCGGCGCGCCTGCGCGAGCTTCTGGCCGGCCCGGCGGACGAGCTCGAGCGCGCCGTGGCCGGCCTCAACTCCCTGGTCACCATGGCGGTGGTGGAGGAGAACTGCCGGCTGTTGCGCGATATCTTCCTGGTGACAGAGGGGCGCGAGGGCTACGTCAGCCTGCAGGTCAACCCGAAGAACCACCGCGATGCGGAGGTCATGATCCAGGAGGCGCTGGAGCTGTACGCCGGCCTGCAGGAGCGGCTGGGCGGTGTGCCCAACGTGGTGTTCAAACTGCCGGCGACCGCGGCCGGCAAGGTCGCGGCGGAGGCGCTGACCTCGCGCGGCATCGGGGTCAACATTACCGTCAATTTCTCCGTCTTCCAGGAAGTTGGATTCGGCGAGGTGCTCCGGCGGGGGCATGCGTTGGTTGCCTATTTGGCGCTGATGAACGGCCGTATGGCCACCCCAGTGCGGGACGAAATGAAGGAAAAGGGGGTGCCCGGTGGGGTGGAAGCAGCGCGCTGGGCCGGCGTGGAAGTGGCGCGCAAGGCCTTCCATCGGCTGTACGACCCACCAAGTGCCGGCGGCCTGGGCATTGATGTCGAGCGCGTGAAACTGCTCATCGCTTCCCTGCGCATTTACGAGGATTGGTTCCCCGATATTTCCGAGCTGTGGGGATGCCCGGTCATGACCATCTTCCCCAACGTGCGGCG
>JAPWUQ010000296.1 GCA_028275445.1 Anaerolineae bacterium
GCCAGGTGAAGCCCGCCCTCATGGGCCGCCAGGAGCCGGCGCGATACCTCCTGCTGGATGGCCGGCAGGCGCGCCTGCGCGCACATCGGTGCCAGCAGGAAGAAATTGCCGCCTCCGAGATAAATGATGTTCGTCACCGGTAGGCCCAGCTCCCGCAGGACATAGCGCGCTACCGCCTCGGTCAGCAACTGCAGGTAAAAGCTCCGGCCGCGCAGGCTTTTCGCCGCCCCGCTGGAGGTAATCGAGTAGATGAATTTCTGCACCCCGGAGATGTCCCCACCCACCAATACGGCGGTTTCCCGCTCCAGCGCCGGCGAAGCGCCCGTCTTAGCCTTCAGCGCATCCATCACCTCCCGGCACCATTGCACATCACGCCCATCGGCAGTCAGACAGACCGCCAGAGCCGCCGTCATGCGGGAGTGGTCGAAGAGGCTGACGTCGGACACATGCTTGGCATATGCCGAGGGCACGCACCAGGTGTATTCCTGGAGCAGGGCGTACAGCGCCTCGAGGAACGCCTCCTCTTCCCCGCTCTTTATGACTGTCAGACGTCGTTCGGCCTGCCTGTGAAAACTCTGCCAGAGGCGTCCGAATTCATCCCTGGCCGGCTGTGACGTCCTCTGCGCCGGCATGGCGTTGTCAATGGTCAGATCACCCAGGGACAGGGCCGGATAGTAGCGTTCGGCATGGTGCCCGCACAGCCGGCTGAAGGGGGAAAGCACATAAGGGATGCCCTTCGCCCCCTCCTCTTCCTCTGGCTCCCGTTCCCCGCTGGAGAGCCAGTCCGCCAGCGCCAGGCGGTACGCCAGCTCCGGGTCCACCGCGTTCTCCTTGGTCGCGCCGGCCAAATGATGATGATAGAGAACCGCCCGCAGTTCTTCCACCCATCCCGCCGGCACGATGCCCTGGATGACCTGCCAGCTCAAGGCCGCATGGGCATAGCCCGCCTCCTGCTTTGCCTGCTCCCACCCCCCTGGTGGGGTTTCCCCCGCCCGGGAGGCGAACTTGCCGATGTCATGCAGGAGGCCGGCGATCGCCGCCACAAACACTGTCCTCTCCAATCCCACACCTCCTTTGCAGTGCGATGCATCCTTTGCCAGGGTATTGTATCAGACCGTGGTGCGCATTTCCTGGGACAACATTCCCGATGTAGATAGGAATATTTTCCTATTTCTCACCCCGTTCACGGTAATAGGCGGAAAGAGCCTGGATCAGGGCATAGCGGTCTGGCGGGCGCTCGCGGGACAGCGGCAGGTGCTGGCTCAGTTTGGCGTAAATGCTTGATAAGTGATTGGCTACCGTCTTCTGGCTGATGTGTAGCCGGCCGGCGACTTCGGCATTGGACAACCCCTCGCGTACCACCAGCTCGCAGACCTGGCGCTCCGCCGGCGACAACACCTCCCGCACAAACCGGTCCAACCGCTCGTACTCCGCCTGCCGCGCCAGTGCCCGACTGCGCACTGCCTCCAGCGGGTCCTCATACCGCATGATCTCCCCCAGGATAAACGCACCTTCCTGCCAGCGCAGGACCGGGATGGGCACCAGCCGCACCTCATCTTCTGGCCGCGGTACCATGCGGCGCTCTTTCAGGAGGGGACCTTCCGAGAGCAGGTGATAGAGGCGATCGGAGGAATCGAAGAGAAGCTGGGCCACGACCATGCCGTAGATGGACATGACCTTGCGTCCGCCGGCAATGCTGAAGTGTACCTCACGGCCGGCGCGCTTCTCCTCTTGCACGACCTGAAAAATAGTCCGAAAGGCCGCATGCGCATCCGCTTCCGTGCTGATATCGCGCACTGGGCATCCGCCGGCCAGTATCGGCCGCAGTTCCAGGTCTATTCCCTGCCACAACCTGCCCTGAAATTCGGCGCGCAGGTCACGCAGTGCCTGGCCGATGGCCGGCACAGAGTCATCCGTATGAATGACGACCGCTCGGGAACATTCAATACCCTGGAGGCGCAAGAGGTACAGCGCCAGCGTAACGACCTGGGGTTCGGAACCCAGTGTAGAAATGAATACCCGGTTAGCCATGCCAAGAAGCTTTCCTGAAGCCTCTTTGCCGCGCTGCCGGCGCGGGACGACAACGGAGAGAACGGGGCGTATAAACCCATTATACCCTGCCAGGGGACATTGTCAACGCGCCCCAGGCCGCCCGATGCCCGCCCCACTGAACGCCCCTGCATCCCAGGTACTTGACAAGCCCTCCGAATGCATGTATTGTGTCCCAGGGGAGCCGGCATCACTGGCCGCATGGGAGGCAAACACATGTTCCCCAATCTGTCCAACTCGAACACCATGACCCTGGCCGAGGAACTGCCCGACTGGGAGCGCACAGCCCGCGTGCTTCAGCCGATGGCCGCCACCCTCTTTTTCCTCAGCAGTCTGCGCCTTTTTGTCGCCCAGTTGTCGGTGCGGGTCTTCCCCAACCTGGGACTGCCGGCGGCAGTGCTCATCGGCCTGTTGGTCGTATCTACCCCCATGATGGCAATAGCCCTGCGCCGGCGGTGCTCCCATCCCTGGGTCATCTCCGCCCTGCCGGCGGCCATGGCCGCGGCGCGGCTGGCCGGCCAGGTGATACCGCACCCGGACGTCCAATGGGTGTGCGCCGCGCTGGCCATTGCCCTGTACGGCGTATACCTCCCTATGTACGCCGGCTGGCTCGCCTCGCGTGAGCGGCGCGGCATTTACGCGCTGACCTGGGGCATGCTGGCGGCGATCCCGCTGGATATCTGCCTGCG
>JAPWUQ010000297.1 GCA_028275445.1 Anaerolineae bacterium
GGCCGGCCAACACCCACAAATGGATGCTCATCCCCACGAATGCGGTGTAGACCCCCATAGCCCACAGCGCTCCCCCTTTGGCCAACTGCAGCATGGCCCCATATCCCCGCCATACCAGCGTGAGCAGGAGCAGGGCGAAGGGGATGGTGCCGACCAATCCCGTTTCCGCGAGAAGCGCCACATACGAGTTGTGCGAGGTTTTCCGCTGATAATACGCCTCGCGCCGCCATCCTCCTAATCGTTCAGGAATGTCTAACGAGACATACTCCTTGGTCCAGCGCGCCGGCCCTACCCCCACGATGGGCGAGCTTTGGAACAGCCGCAGGCCTTTCTGGACCATCAGCCGGCGGGCCAGATAGGTTTTGTCCTCCTCGATGTGCTGGAAGGTGGCGTAGCGCTGGCTCACCGCCGCGACCACCCGGTCGGGGGCCAGGGTGATTAGTCCCAAGAAGCCGGCACAGATGAGGATGATCATCAACAACCCCCTGTAGCGTTGGGGATATACCCGCAGATAGAGCAGCAGGAAGAGCAGGAGCCCGCCGGCCAGACCCACCCAGGAGCCGCGCGAGCCGTTGATGGCCGCCGCGCTCCAGACCACGAGGATGCCGACGGCCGCCGGCCAGCGGCGCTTGGTCATTGGGTCCACGAGAAGCGCATACAAGAAAGGCGTGAACGTGGAGAACAGCCAGCCGTACATGTTCTGGGGAAAGAAGCGCGGGCCGGTCCAGGCGCCGATCTTGCCATAAGCGACAGCCTCGAACCAGCGAACCAGGGCGGTCAGCACGACAGCCGCCGCCGTCACAGACACTACCCGCCGGCCCAGGTCCAGATAGGACACCAGATACACCGTGACGAGGAACACCACGCCCAGCCAGTAACCAAAGTGGAATACCTCCAGGGCACTTTGGCGATCCAGGACGGTGCCGCCACTGCGCAGGCCGTTAACGACCGCGGAGAGGAAGATGCCGGCCCACATGGCGCCGGCCAGCAGGACCCAGGGACGGTAGTGCTTCAGCCAGGGTGCCGGCGGCCGCAGATACACTTCCAGGGCAATAAGGAACATCAAGGGTGCTGAGAGAGAAATGCCCAGGAAGGGGATGTCGCCCCATGGGATTGCGACGTAAGCGGAGCAGAGCAGGAAGAGGAAGATGGTGCGCTGGCGGTAGGTGACATGGGTGGGGCGAGAAAGCGCGGCAGAACGCGCCGACGTGCCCTTCTCACGCGTGATGTCGTGCGCCACGCTAGAAGACATGCCCATCGCCATACAACTGCTCCCAACGGTCAATGTATGGCTCCCAACTGAAAGCCTCTTTGACGCGCTGTACGGCCTTTCGGCCCATTTGCCGGCGCAGTTCCGGATCATTCCCCAGCCGTTCCATGGCCTGCTTCAGCGCCTTCGGATCGTTTGGGGGAATATACAGCCCGGTCTCTCCCTCCACGCTGGCCAGGTCGGTGACGCCCGGGATACGGGCGATAATAACTGGCGCCCCGGTCGCCATGGCCTCTACAGGGGCAAGGCCAAAGCCTTCCCTGCGGGAGGGGAACAAAAACACATCCCCGGCTCCCAGGAGGCGCGCCAGCGCGTGGCGATCATCCACCCGTCCCAGGTAGGTTATCTGCGAATCGAATCCCTGGAGAGCGGCCGTCACGGCCTGGACTTCCTCGTCTCGGAGGTTTTGGCTTTCGGCATGGCTGCGGGGACCAATCACCCACAGGCGCCAATTCGGGTGCCCTGGCGCCAGCTCCGCGAAGGCCTGAGCCAGCAGGTCGAACCCTTTACGGTAGCACACTGTACCGAGAAATGTGAACACCACATGCTCATCGCCGGCGCCCAGCTCCCCGCGCACACGGCGGCGCGTCGCATCATCCAGCGGCACAAAGATATCATCCCGCACGGCGTACAAAATCAGGACGGCCTTGGGTGGGAAGTGGGCCTGTAGGGGCGCATAGAGCGCCGGGCTGACAGCAACGATGCGATCCATGTTGTGGTAATACAACTGCTTCCAGAAGCCGCGCGTGCCGGAGAGTTCCAGGGCGGCGCTTTCGCTGTCTGCCAGGGCATGCACCGTCACCGTGCGGGCTCCTCGCCGGCGAGCAATGCCGGCCAGCACATAGGCCGCCAGGGCATCACTGGCGAGGTCTATGCCGGGCATAGATCCGAAGTGCACGGCATCGTAGCGGTGTGAGAGCAGATGCGTCAATGCCCAGGCGAAGTAGACGGCGCGGCGCAGAAGCCTGCCCGGCCGGCTGGTGTGCACCATGGGCGAACGGAGGATGGTCATGCCATCCAGGTGGACGCGTGAAGGAAACCCCGGCCGGCCGGAGGTCAGCACAGTGATATGATGGCCGCGGCTGGCAAGGGACTGCAGTCGTTCGATGGCGAGAAGCAGTTCCCCGCCGAAGTCTGGCGGCCAATAGGAATAGGAGACGAAAGCGATATTCATCTGCTTCCTCCGACTACAGCGCGGCGAATAGAGCGGGCTAAGGAGAAGGTCTGAGCACCGCCAAGGGCGAGAGCACCGTACAGAAGAAGCTGTGGAGTGAACCCGTAACGCAAGGCCTGGGAAAAGGCGTGCAGGGCCTCACGGCGCCGGCCCACCCGGGCATATTCTTTGACCAGTCCACACCAGGAACGGTATCTGGCGCTGTTTAGGGGAGGAATGAGATCGAGCCGGCCGGCCTCCCGGGCCGTTGCCTCGCAATATTCCAAGGCGCGGAGACGTTGGGGGACA
>JAPWUQ010000298.1 GCA_028275445.1 Anaerolineae bacterium
GCCACCCATAACAAGGGCATCATGAACGGCATTGATGCGGTGGTCATTGCCACGGGCAACGACTGGCGGGCGGTGGAGGCCGGCGCGCACGCGTACGCGGCGCGCTTCGGGCAGTACACCAGCCTCTCGCACTGGGAGAAGAACACTGCCGGCGACCTGGTGGGCACGCTGGAACTGCCCCTGGCGCTGGGCATCGTCGGGGGCGCCACCCGTGCCCACCCGATGGCCCGCATCGCTCTGAAAATCCTGGGGGTGCAGAGCGCCCGCGAGCTGGCGGAGGTGGTGGTGAGCGTCGGGCTGGCCCAGAACCTGGCTGCCCTGCGCGCCCTGGCCACCGAGGGCATTCAGCGCGGGCATATGTCCCTGCATGCGCGACAGCTTGCCATGGCCGCCGGCGCCCAGGGAGAGGAGATCACCTGGATCGTCCAGCGCATGCTGGAAGAGAACAACATCCGCAGTGAGCGGGCGGCCGCCCTGCTGGCCGAACTGCGCCAGGGCCGGCGCTCCGCCGACGCGGTGACACCTTAGGACGTTGGGAGACATCGGGGATTTCATGAAGCCTGTCAAGGACGTTGGGATTATCGGATACGGGGCGTATGTGCCGCGCTACCGTCTGCCGGCCAGCGAGGTAGCGCGCGTCTGGAAAGATGGGGAGGATGTCCTGCCGGTGCGGGAGAAATCGGTGCCCGGCCTGGACGAGGACACGGCCACCATGGCCATCGAGGCGGCGCGCAACGCCCTCCAGCGCGCCGGCGTGGATCCCCAGCACATCGGCGCGGTCTGGGTGGGGAGCGAATCGCATCCTTACGCCGTGAAACCCACCTCCACCATTGTGGCGGAGGCGCTGGGCATCGTGCCGCACACCCTGGCCGGCGATTGGGAATTCGCCTGCAAGGCCGGCACTGAGGCCCTGCAGGCCAGCATCGGGCTGGTAGGCTCCGGCATGGCGCGCTACGCGCTCGCCATCGGCATGGATACCGCGCAGGGCCGGCCGGGAGATGCTTTGGAATACACGGCGGCCGCCGGCGGCGCGGCCTACATCGTCGGGCCGGCCGAGGAGGCCCTGGCCGTCTTTGAGGGTTCCTTCAGCTACGTCACCGACACGCCCGACTTCTTCCGCCGGCCGTATCAGCACTATCCCCAGCACGGGAGCCGCTTTACCGGCGAGCCGGCGTATTTCAAGCACATCCTGGCCGCCGCCCAGGCGCTGATGGAAGAGCTGGGGGCCAGGCCCGAGGATTTCACCTACGCCGTTTTCCACCAGCCCAATATCAAGTTCCCTCAGCAGGCGGCCAAGAAGCTGGGCTTCCGGCCGGAGCAGATCCGGCCCGGCCTGCTGGTGGGGGACATCGGCAACACCTACGCCGGCTCCTCGCTCATCGGCCTCTCGGCCACGCTGGATGTGGCCAAACCCGGCGACCGCATCCTGCTGGTGTCGTTCGGTTCCGGCGCCGGCAGTGACGCCTTCTCCCTGCGGGTGACGGAGGCCATCGAGGAGCGCCGCGAGCGCGCCTATCTCACCCGGGAGTACATCAGCCGGCGCAAACCCATTGACTACGGACTGTACGTGCGCTATCGGCGCAAACTGCATATGCATTAATCGCACGACCTGGAGCATGGAGAGATCACCTTGCGGGACGTGAGCATTATCGGATTCGGACAGACCCCGGTGGGGGAACATTGGGAGCTTTCCCTGCGTCATATCGCGGCGCAGGCGGTTCTGGCGGCCATGCAGGACGCCGGCATCGATCGCGCCGATGCCCTGTATGTGGGCAATATGATCGCCAGTGAGACCTCCGGCCAACACCATCTGGGGGCGTTGGTGGCGGATTTCGTGGGCCTGCGGGGCATCGAGGCCTTTCGGGTGGAGGCGGCCTGCGCCTCGGGCGCGGCGGCCCTGCGGGCCGGCTACCTGGCGGTGGCCTCGGGCGCGGCCGACCTGGTCATCGTCGTCGGCCTGGAGAAAATGACCGATGCCATTGGCAATTCCATCACCACCGCCCTGGCGGAGGCCGCTGATGCGGACTATGAGACGCCGCATGGGCTTTCGTTCGTTTCCATCAATGCCCTGCTGATGCGGCGCTATATGTACGAGTTCGGCGTGCGGCACGAGGATTTCGCCGGCTTCGCCATCACCGCGCACCAGAACGCGGTCAACAATCCGTACGCCATGTTCCGCCGGCCCATCACCAAAGAGGAGTTCGTGCAGGCCCGCATGATCGCCGATCCCATCAACCTGCTCGACTCCTCGCCGGTGGCCGACGGCGCGGCGGCGGTGGTGCTGTGCCCGACCGACCAGGCGCGCTCCTTCAGCGAGCATCCGGTGCGCATCCGGGCCTGCGAAGTGGGCACCGATTCGCTGGCCCTGCATGACCGCCGCGACCCGCTCTTTCTGGAGGCGGCCTATATCTCAGTGCAGAAGGCCTATGCCCGGGCTGGTGTCACGCCGGCGGACATTGACCTGTTCGAACTGCACGACGCCTTCACCATCATGGCCGCGCTCTCCCTGGAGGCGGCCGGCTTTGCCCGCCGCGGCGAAGGGGTGCGCCTGGCCATGGACGGCTCCATTGCCCTGAACGGCCGCATCCCCATCTCCACCATGGGAGGGCTGAAGGGGCGTGGGCATCCGGTGGGTGCCACCGGCGTGTATCAGGTGATTGAGGTTGCACAGCAGGTGACCGGGCGCGCCGGCGCCAACCAGGTTCCGAACGCCCGGTTGGGCATGGCGCA
>JAPWUQ010000068.1 GCA_028275445.1 Anaerolineae bacterium
CGCCCACCATCTGGCGCATTCTGAGCGAGGCCGGAAAATCCAGCATCTCCGTCAACGTGGCGATGACCTTCCCGCCGGAGCGCATCAACGGCATCGTCATCGCCGGCGTGGACGCCCCCGGCACCGGGAGCCAGTACACCTACCCGCCGGAGCTGGCCAAAGAGCTGGAGGAGGCCATTGGTGAATACGTCATCGAGCCGGGCATCGTGGAGCATACCCGCCGCGGCCGCTACGACGCCGCCTTCCAGGCCATCCTCTTCGCATTGGAACAGCGCTGTAAGGCGGTGGAATACCTGATGTCCCATAAACCCTGGGACCTGTTCGTGGTCAATTTCCGCGCCACCGACAACATCCAGCACCATTTCTGGCATTTCATGGACCCGACCCACCCGCTGTACGACCCGCAGGGCGCCGCTCGCTACGGGGACTGCATCCTGCAGGTCTACCAGCGGCTGGATGAGTGGATCGGCGCGCTCCGCCGGCGCCTCGACGCCGACACCGCCCTCATCCTTATCTCCGACCACGGCGCCGGCCCGGCCACCGCCAAAGCGGTCTACTTCAACCGCTGGCTGGCCCAGCAGGGCTGGCTGACCTTCGCCGGCGAGCGCTCCCGCTCTCTCGCCGGCCGCCTGCGCGCCGGCCTGATGGGCTTCCTGTGGAAAAGCATCTGGCACTACCTGCGCAAGTGGTTGGGCAAGCGCACCAAAGATACGCTCCGCCGGCTCTTCCCCACTTTGTACGACCGGGCACGCACGCCAGCGTCCTACTTCGCCATTGACTGGGCGCACACGCAGGCCTACTCCGACGAGTTCCGCGAGGCCATCTGGATCAACCTTCGCGGGCGCGAGCCGCAGGGCATCGTCTCCCCCGGCGAGGAATACGAGCGCCTGCGCCGGGAAATCGCCCGCCGGCTGAGCGAATCGCTCATTGACCCCGAGACGGGAGAACATATCGTGGAGCGCGTGTACCTGCGCGAGGAGCTGTATCACGGCCCGTACGCGGAGCAGGCGCCGGATATCTTCGTTCAGCTTCGCGAACAGCCCTATTACCGCACGCGCTTGAGCCATACCACCCGCCGGCCGGAGCCGGTGCAGACCCTCTCCCGGGAGGAACTGCTGGAAGACTTCCTGCCCCCCGGCCTCCACCGTTCGGAAGGCATCATCCTGCTGGCCGGCCCCAACATCAAGGCCGGCGTCCCGCTTCATAACGCCTCCATTATGGATGCCGCCCCTACCATCCTGCACCTCCTGGGACTGCCCGTCCCGTCCCATATGGACGGCCGCGTCCTGGTGGAAGCGCTGGAACATCCGGGCGAGGTGCAGTACCGCGATTGGGGCGCCGGCGGCCCCTCCGAACGCCTGGGCTACAGCGAGGAAGAGGAAGAGCTGGTGCGGGAAAAGCTGGCCGGCCTGGGCTACCTGGGATAACCGCTATGGTGGACAGCGATCTGACCCAACGCAAAGTAGTGGTGCTCGGCTGGGACGGCGCGGTGTTCGAGCTGGCCCTCCGCTGGGCGCGGGAGGGCAAACTGCCGGCGTTGGCCGGCATGCTGGAGCGCGGCGCGTACGGCCGCATGCGGTCCACCATCCCACCGGTGAGCGCGCCGGCCTGGGCCAGCTTCGTCACCGGCAACAACCCCGGCCGGCATGGCATCTACTATTTCAAAGAGCACATCCCCGGCACCTACGAGTCGCGCCTGGTGTGCGGGGCCGACCGGCGCGGCAAGCCCCTCTGGCGCATGCTGAACGAACAGGGGCGCACGGCCGGCATCGTCAACCTGGTGATGACCTATCCGCCCGAGCCGCTGGACGGCTTCATGATCTCCGGCATGGACACGCCGGGCGAGGACAGCACCTACACCTACCCGCCCGAGCTGAAAGAGGAACTGCTCCGCCGGCTGGGGGAATACATCATCGAGCCGACGCTGGAGGAAGAGGCGCGCACTTACCGCTATGATGCCCTGTGGGACAAGATCGAGCGCCATCTGGAGAACCAGATCGCCGCGGCGCGCTATCTGCTGGAGCACAGGGAATGGGACGTCTTCGCCATCAATTTCCGCGCCACGGACAGCGTCCAGCACCATTTCTGGAAGTTCATGGAGCCGACCCATCCGCAGTATGACCCCGCCGGCGCCGGCAAATACGGCGACCGCATCCTGCGCGTCTACCAGCGGCTGGATGCATTCGCGGCGGAAGTGCGCCGGCTTCTTTCCCCGGAGGACGTGCTCATCGTCATGTCGGACCACGGCTTCGGCCCCACCAGCGACAAGGTCATCTACCTGAACAACTGGCTGGCGGAGCAGGGCTGGCTGAGGTTCCGCCGACAGCCCGCCGCTTCGTCGGGCGCGGCCGGCGTCGGCGGACTGCTGTGGCGCACCGCCTGGGAGCGCCTGCGCCAGATGGTGCCCCAGCGGGTCAAGACGGCATTCGAGCGCCTGGCGCCGCGCTGGTACGGGCGCATCCGCTACCCGGCCGCCTTCTTCTTCATTGACTGGGAACACACCCTCGCCTACGCCGATGAGTACCAGGAGAGCATCTGGATCAACCTCGCCGGCCGCGAGCCGCAGGGCACTGTCCAGCCCGGCGCCGAATATGAGGACCTGCGCCGGCAAATCCTGGAGCGCCTGCATGAGTGGAAGGACCCCCTCACCGGCGAAGCGGTCATCGAGTATGCCGGCCTGCGGGAGGAGATATACCACGGCACGGAGCTGGAGCGGGCGCCCGATATCATCCTTATCCCGCGGCAGGACCCCTATTACCGGGTGCGTCCCAGCCACACCAGCCCGGGCCTGGTCAGCGTCCACACCATGTCGCGCCAGGAGCTTCAGCAGGAATACCTGCCCAACGGCACGCATCGGCTCTATGGTATGCTGTTCGTGGAAGGGCCTGGCATCGCCGCCGGCCGTGCCATCGAACGGGCGGAAATCGTGGATATGGCGCCCACCATCCTGCACCTGGCCGGCTGTGCCGTGCCGCACGGCCTGGACGGGCGGGTGTTGGAGGAGCTGTTCACGACACCGCCGGCGGTGCGCTACTGCGAGGGCGTGGAAACCGGGGAAACCCCGGCCGGCGGTGACCTGTACGACGAAGAGGAGCGGGCCATCCTGGAAGAGCGCCTGCGCGGCCTGGGATACCTGGATTAGATCGGGTTGGAGAAGATGGCAGACGAGACCCCTATAGGACGCAGTTCCGTTGCCACCGCCGGCTATATCTTCCTCTCGCGCATCATCGGCCTGGCCGCCAACGTCATCACCGTCCTGCTCATCACCCGCTATCTGGGGGCCGAGGGCTTCGGCCACTACGCCTTCGTCATGGCCTATTCCCTGTTCATCGGGACCCTGGCCACCGGCGGGACCTTCAGCATCCTTATCCGCGAGACGGCCCGCGACCGCTCGCGCGCCGGCGAGAACCTGACCCATGCGCTGACCGTCCAGGCGGTCTTCACGGTCCTGGCGGCCCTGCTCTCCGTCCTGCTCCTGCCGCTCTTCACCCGCCAGGCCGTCGTCGTGGTGGCGGTCTACATCAGCGTCCTGGCCTCTATCATCCAGGTGCTGGCCAACCTATTCGCCAGCGTCTTCACCGCTTTCGAGGACACCAAATATCTGGCTATCTCTGTGTTCATCGAGCGCGGTGTCTTCCTGGCCGGCGTCATCCTGGTCATGATTATGCGCTGGGGCTTCCTCGCCATCTTCTGGTTCCAGGTGCTCTCGTTCACGATCAAGCTCATTTTCTGCAGTATCGTCGTCTGGCAGAAATTCGCCCGGCCGGCATGGCGGATGCAGTGGCCGCGCCTGCGCTACTTCTTCCGGGAGTCGCTTCCCCTGCTCTTTTCCACAGGGTTCCGCACGCTGGACGGCCAGCTCGACACGTTCCTGCTCCAGATCCTACAGACGGCGCTGGAGCTGGGCCTGTACGGCGCGCCCTATCGGTTGATCTCCCGCATGAACATCGTGCCCGACAGCATCATGGCCGGCCTCCTGCCGGCGCTCTCCAACCTGACCCGCGACCAAGAGGGCCGTCAGCGGGCCTTCTCCCTGTACCAGAAAATCTTCAAGTACTTCCTCATCATGACCGTGCCGGTTGCCGTGCTCACCTCCCTGATGAGCGAGCCGCTCGTCGTACTGCTCTTTGGCAGGGAGTACCGCGGCGCCGCGCCGGCGCTGGCGCTGATGGTCTGGTCGCTGGTCTTCATGTTCCCCAACTACGCCTTCAAGTACCTGCTGACGGCGCTGGGTCAACAGCATTTCGAGGCCATCAGCCTGGCCATTTCCCTGGTGCCGCACCTGGCGCTGGACATCTGGCTCATCCCGCGCGCCGGCGCCACCGGCGCCGCGGTCGCCATGCTGGTGGCCCAGGCGGTGGCCTTTGCCGTCGGGTTCTACTACGTCAGCCGGGGCCTGGGCGCGTATAACTTCGCCGGCCCGCTCCTGCGGCTGGCCGCCGGCGCCCTGCCTGCAGGGGTCGTGATCGTGCTGTGGCCGGCCGGGCCGGCGGTGCTGAAACTGCTCGCCGCCGCCGTCCTGTACCTCGCCGCGCTGTGGCCGCTGGGATTGGTCGAAAGCAGTGAACTGCGCCAGTTCGCCGCACTGCTCCGGCCGAGAGCGGCCCTGCGTCCCAGCAGTGGGGCCGGCACAGGAGGCTCGCGATGACGCCGCTGAGGAGCGCGCGGTCCTGGCTGACACAGCACCCTTTGGTGTGGCAGGCGGCGCTGGCGGCCGGCGCGCTGGCCGCCGGGCTGGCGCTGGCGCTCCTGCCCCTGCCCAAACTGCCCCTGGCCCTGGGGCTTGTGGGAGCGGCGGTATTGGCCGCCGGCATATGGCTTTCTCTGCACAGTCGGGGGCCGGTCGAATGGGCGTTCCTGGCCTTCGTCTTCCTGATGCCGGCGACGCGCTTCTCTCTGCTTGAAATGGGCTTCAGCCTCCAAGCCAACTACGTTGCCCTGGCCGCGACCGCCCTTTTCCTGCTCTGCCGGGCGGCTCTCCTGGCCCGCCCCCTGTGGTGGCCGCGGTCGCGGGTCCACACCGCCGTGATCCTGCTGACGCTGGTCATCGCCGCATCCTTCTTCCTCTCCGCCCAGGTGCCGCCCGGGGAATATCGCGGCGAGGTGCGCTATGTCCGCAGTGCCAAGCAGATCGCCCAGTTCCTGCTGATGGTCATCACCTACGCCGTGGTGGTGCTGACCGTGCAGGACCGCCGGCTCTTTCGGCGCGCCGTCATCACCCTCATCCTCTCCACCCTGGCGGTCTCGCTGTACGGCATTTACCAGTTCATCGCCTACCCGCTCGGACTGCCGGGCGTGGACCTGTTCCCGCAAAGCGCATCGTTCGGGGCCTCCCGGCAGTGGGCCATCCCGCTGGCCGGCGGCCGCTTCCTGCGCATCTGGTCCGTCGCCTCGGAGCCGGTATGGTTCGGCGACTTCCTGAGCGGCGCCATCCCGCTGATCTTTGCTCTGCTCGCCGGCCGCGCCCTGCGGGGAAGCAGGTGGCAGTGGCTGTTGTGGGCGGCGCTGGGGGCCGCCGGCCTGGCGCTTCTGCTGACCTTCGCCCGCAGTGCCTACCTGGCGGTGCTGGTGGGCGGCGTGGTGGTGCTGGCCTTTGCCCCACGCTTTCTGGCGCGTGCCGGCATTGCCCTGGCCGGCGTCGCCGTCGTCATCATGATCATCAGCCTGATCCTGTCGCAGATGCCCGTCACGGAACAGGCCTCCCTGCTCCAGGCGGTCAGCGACCGCTTCATCTCTCCCTTCCAGGAGGAGAACTTCGGCAACATCCACCGCACTACCGCCATCGCGACATCTTGGGCCATGTTCCTGGACCGTCCCTGGGGCGTCGGCTACGGTAACTACGGCTTTTTCTTCTACGACTACATGCCCGATTGGGGAAAGGCGATTACCGACGCCTATCCCGATGCCTTCCCGGTGATGAGCGGTAGTATCGTCCTGCGCTTCCTGACCGAGACGGGCATTCCCGGCCTGTTGGCCTTCATCTGGTTGATCATTGCTGTCACGCTGGAGGGTATCGAGGCTATCCGGGCCTGGCGCCGGCGGGGCGACCGCTTCATGCGCATGGCATCCCTCGGCCTGCTGGCCGGCTTCCTGGCCCTCATCGCCCGCCTGACCATGGCCGATTCCATCCACTTTACCTATCAGTGGTTTTACATCGCGATGATCGTGGCGGCCGCCCGGCTGGCGCGCCGTCCCTCCCCTGACCCCGCTTCCCATGAGGTGGCCTGATGGAAAGCGAGCCAAAACGTATCCTGTTCCTGAACTCCCGCTCCGAGTACGGCGGCGCGGATATGGGGTTGTTGACCATCGTCCAGAACCTGGACCAGCGCCGCTTTACGCCGTTGGTAGTGCTCCCCCACCCCGGCCCGCTGGTAGGTGAGCTGGAGGCCGCCGGCGCGCGCGTCATCTATCTGGACCTGTGCCGGCTGGAGCGCCTCACCAGCCCGCGGGACATCTGGGAATTCGGCCGGCGCTTCGTCTCCAGCACCATTCAGCTCATGCGCCTCATCCGCAGGGAACACGCCGCACTGGTGTACACCAACTCGAGCGCGATCCCCGTGGGTGCACTGGCCGCCCGGCTCAGCGGCATTCCCAACGTCTGGCACATACGGGAAATATGGACCTCGCCGCGCTGGCTGACGCGCGCCCTGTACCGCTATATCGCGCTGATGGCCGATCGCATCATCACCATCACCTACGCTGTGGCGGTGGCCAATTTCCGCGATGTGGGCGGCAAAATCCGCGTCATTTATGACGGGGTGGACCGCCGGCGTTTCGAGAACCTGGCCGCACGCGCCGCCGGCGTGCGCCAGCAGTACGGCCTGAAGGAATCATGGCCTATCGTCACCTCGGTGGCGCGCATGGTGCCGCAGAAAGGGCTGGACACGCTGGTGGAGGCCGCCCATCGGCTGAACGAGGCCGGCATCCGCGCCTATTTCTGCCTGGCCGGCGATATCCCCCGCACCATGTACCAATCGTACAAGGATGAACTGCGCCGGCGCATCGCGGCGTATCATCTGGAGGATTCCGTGCGTCTTTTAGGATGGATCGAGGATGTGCCGGCCCTGCTGGCCGCCTCGGACGTGGTGGTGCTGGCGTCGGCCGGCCCGGAGGGCGCCGGCCTCATCATCCCGGAGGCCTGGCTGGCCGGCGCTCCCGTCGTCGTGCCGAACCATTCCGGTCCCCTGGAGCTGGTGCGGCATGGGGAGACCGGCCTGCACTTTCGCGCCGGCGACCCCGATGACCTGGCCGCGCAGATCGGTGCGCTTCTGGCCGATGCGGAACTGCGCTCGCGCCTGGCCCAGGCCGGCCGGCAGGTCGCCCTGACGCGGCACGACGCGCAGGCCAATACGGCCCGTCTGGAATCTGTCCTGGACGAACTTCTGCGCCCTGGGAGAATGCCGGCGGATGATTGACCTCTCCATCATCATCCTGCACTACCGCACGCCTGACCTGCTGGTCGAATGCCTGCAGTCCCTCCGGCGCCATCCTTTCACCTTGGGCACTTGCGAGATATGGGTGGTGGATAACGCCAGCGGAGACGGCACGCCGGCGCGCATCCGACGCGACTTCCCCGAGGTACAGGTGCTGGAGAATCCCGCCAACCTGGGCTTCGCCGCCGGCAACAACCGCGGCATCGCCCGCTCGCAGGGGCGCTATATCCTCCTGCTCAACCCGGATACCCAGGTACAGGAGGGCGCGCTGGACGAGCTGGTGCGCTTCATGGAGGCGCACCCCGATGCCGGCGCCGCCGGCGGCCAGCTCATCGGGTTGGACGGCGAGATACAGACCTCCTGCCGCGAATTCCCCAACCTGCTGGGCGTCATCCTGCGGGGCACCCCCCTGCACCGCCTCTTTCCGCGCCATCCCAGCCTGTGCCGCTATTTGATGACCGATTGGGACCACAGGACGCCCCGCCAGGTGGATTGGGTGCTGGGTGCCTGCCTGCTCATCCGACGGGAGGCATGGGAGCAGGTTGGGCCGCTGGACGAAGGCTTCTTCATGTACTACGAGGACATTGACTGGTGCTATCGGGCGCGCGCCGCCGGCTGGTCGGTCTACTACGTCCCCTCCGCCCGCATTATTCATCACCACCGCCGGGAAAGCGCGCGCGGCCCCTTCAACCGATTGACGTGGATCCATCTCAGGAGTATAATGCGTCTGTTCAGCAAACATCCCCTGCCCCTGTGGTGACGTGCACACGCGCAGCAGCGGCAAGGAGGGTGAGAGGTGCCCCGCGATTCCGAAGTCAATTTTCGCCTTTTCCTGGGAGCCAGCGACATTATCCTGACAGTGATCGCCCTGGCGCTGGCCCGTCTGGCCCGACTGTCCTGGCCCTTTGGCGCCGAGATCGTGCACCCGAAGGCGGCAGAATTATCGCCCGTGGTCTACGTGCTGGTCGTGGTGCTGTGGGTCTTCTTTTTCAATACGCTCTCTGTCTATTCTCCCCGCAAAATGGCCAGCCTGACGCAGGAACTGCAGTCGGTTGCGGTGGCGGTACTGGTGGCCACCGCCGCCTTCGCCGGCGTGCTGTACCTCACCTACCGCACCGTGCCCCGCCTCCTCTTCGTCTACTTCTTCATCTTTGATTTGGTTGCGCTGACGGGTTTCCGGGTGCTGATGCGGACGCTCTTCTATATCCGCATGGGGCGCGACCACGACCCATTGCGGGTGCTTATCCTGGGAGCCGGCAAGGTGGGACAGGACCTGGCGCGCGCCATCCATTCCAACCGCGGCTGGCCCCTCGCCCGGGTGGTGGGGTTCCTGGATGACGACCCGGACAAATGGGACCGCGAGTACGAAGGTGTGCCGGTGCTCGGCCCGCTGGATAAGGTCTGCGAGGTCGTCCAGGAGCAGAATATCCATGAGGTCATCTTTGCCCTGCCCCTGCGGGCGCACCACCGACTCATCAACCTGGTGATGGAACTCCAGAAGCTCCCCGTCGAGGTCAAGGTGGTGCCTGACCTCTTTGACCTGGCCTTCGCCCGCACTGAGGTGGAAGAAGTTGACGGCATGCCGGTCATCAGCCTGCGGGCGCCGGCCATCAACGGCTACACCCGGCTGGTCAAACGTGTCTTTGATGTGCTCCTCTCGGCTGTGCTCATCGTCATCACTGCCCCGATCATGGCGCTGATCGCCCTGGCCATCAAGCTGGATTCGCCCGGCCCGGTCATCTTCAAGCAGTGGCGCATCGGGGAGAACGGCCGGCCCTTCCTCATGTACAAGTTCCGCACCATGGTGGACGGCGCGGAGCACCAGCTCCATGAGGTCATCCAGTACACCGAGGACGGCAAACCCATCCACAAGCTTCCCAACGATCCGCGGGTGACGCGGCTGGGCCGCTTCCTGCGCCGTTCCAGCCTGGACGAACTGCCGCAGTTCTTCAACGTGCTGAAGGGCGAGATGAGCCTGGTGGGACCCCGGCCGGAGCTCCCCTGCATCGTCGAGCAGTACGAGCCATGGCAGAGACGCCGGCTCTCTGTCCCGCCCGGCATCACCGGCTGGTGGCAGATCAGCGGCCGCGCGGACCGCCCCATGCACCTCCATACCGAGGATGACCTGTACTATATCAAGAATTACTCCCTGTGGCTCGACCTGCACATCCT
Organism: Anaerolineae bacterium; assembly: GCA_028275445.1. Classification (GTDB taxonomy): domain Bacteria; phylum Chloroflexota; class Anaerolineae; order JACIWP01; family JACIWP01; genus JACIWP01. Next base: position 9,606 of record JAPWUQ010000068.1, read on the forward strand.
TATCAAGACCATCGGCGCGGTCATTCGGGGCCGTGGGGCATACTGATTGCCCGCATTACCCCAGAATAACCCAATGGTGGTATTGATTTTGAGGGGTCCGCCGGCTACAATGACAACAGTATCAGGGCCGGCATAGGCCCTGTGACCGGCTCGCGGTAAGCTGGCCTTATCCTTTTCACATATCACACAGGAGGTGAACATGCGGAAAAGACTCTTTGCCTTCATCCTGGCCGTGGCCATGCTGGTGACGATGGCTGTGCCGGCCTTCGCCGATAACCCCGGCACCGGCAACAGCGACTTCGTCATCCAGAACGTGGAAAACTCCACGGCCACCGTCACGGTCGACTACTACGACCAGACCGGCGCGAACGATGTCTCCGGCTCGCCCTTCACGCTGAACGCCTACGGCTCGCGCGTCTTCCAATCCTCCACCCTGCCGGTGGGCGATGGCTGGGTCGGCTCCGTGGTGATCTCCGCGGACAAGAAGGTCGCCGCGGTGACCATGCTGACCTGGCAGTCCACCTACGGCACAGCGGATGACCGCATCACGGGCGATGCCTACGCCGGCACCTATGCCCCGGGCACCGATCTCTACTTCCCCTACGCCACGGTAAAGCCGGCCGGCACCATCCCGGGCAAGCTCATCCGCTTCTCCATCATCACCGTGCAGAACGCCGGCACCGCCGATGCCAACATCCAGATGTACTACTACAACCAGACCGACGGCAGTGTCACCGGGCCTATCTCCGACGTCATCCAGGCCGGCCGCTCCAAGAGCTACAACCTGAGCCTCTCCGGCCCCAAGATCCCCAACCTGGGCGGCAACTGGCAGGGCTCCGTGTACGTCCACTCCGACCAGCCCATCGCCGGCGTGGTGACCAACCACTGGGCCCAGTACATCTACCAGCAGTGGGCCAGCGCCTATGAGGGCGTCAGCGCCGGCGCCACCACCCTCTATGCGCCGTCCGTCTTCCGCGTGGACCGCACCAGCGACCCGGCCGTCGGCTCCTGGGTGCGCTCCTCCAACATCATGGTGCAGAACCTGGGCACCAGCCCGGCCAACGTCACCATCCAGTTCTTCGAGACCGGCAACACCACGCCCAAGATGACCATCAATGACACCATCCAGCCGAAGACCATGGGCGAGTACAACACCCGCTTCGGCAGCCCAACCAACCCGGCCTACCCGGCCTCGGCCTTCGCCAGCGCCCTGGGCAACAACTTCAACGGCTCGGTGGTCATCAACTGCACCAACGGCCAGCCGCTGGCCGCCGTCGTGCACACCTTCTGGAACCGGCCGGATGAGAACGCCGCCTCCACCTACGTGGCGGTGCCCTCCGGCGCCACCGAAATCTTCGTCCCCTACGCGCCGCGCAAGAAGTCCGGCACCGCCTGGGTGCAGTGGTCCAAGATCGCCGTCCAGAACCTGAGCGCCAGCACCGCTAACCTGACCCTGACCTACTACAACCCCGACGGCAGTGTGGCGCTGACGCTCAACCCCACCATCGCCGGCAATTCGGGCGATGCCTATAACACCCGCTTCGGCAGTGACTCGGGCGCCGTGCCGGCCTCGGCCTTCAACCCGTTGGGCGACAACTTCACCGGCAGTGTGAAGATCACATCCAACCAGCCCATCGCGGCCGTGGTCAACCTCATCAACAAGCCGAACTGGTCCGGCACCTACAACGCCTACGTGCCGTGAGCATTGGCTGACGCAGGACAAATCAGCGGGGGCCAGGAAATCCTGGCCCCCGCTGTTCTTTTCCCCACCCCATGGTTATTTCGAGGCGGGCAGTGGCCCCCAGGCGGGGTAGCGGTTGTACCCCTCCGCCTTGGTGAGCTGAACTTCCTCCCCCGTCACCAGGTCCACGTAGAAAATCTCCCAGGAGCCAGTGCGCAAGGAGGAAAAATAGATCCGCCGGCCGCCGTTGCCCCATGCAGGCGCCGCATCTTCCTGCGCCTGCCGCAGGGCCGGCCGCACATGCGAGCCATCCGCATCCATGAGATATATGCTCAAGCGCACACCCCGGGTGGATTCAAACGCAATGGTTCGCCCATCGGGCGACCAGCGCGGCACCGTGTCATTCGCCACGTCAAAGGTCAGCCGGCGCTGATTACTCCCATCCGCGTCCATCACATAAATCTCGCTGTTGCCGTCCCGGTCGGACACAAAGGCGATATGCCTGCCGTCCGGCGACCAGCTCGGCCGGCTGTCATTCGCCTCCGGGTAATTGGTCAGGTTCTTTAGCCCTGTGCCGTCGGCATTGACTACATATATTTCCAGGTTGCCATCGCGGTTGGAGTGGAAAGCGATTTTGCTCCCATCCGGAGACCACGCCGGCGCCAGGTCATCGCCCGGCTGAAGCTCCACCAGCCGGCGTTGGTCCGAGCCATCGGCGTTCATCACATAAAGCTCGAGGTTATCCGGGTCATCCCTGCCCGACGCAAATACGATCTTCGAGCCATCGGGAGACCAGCAGGGCTCAATATCCCGTTCAGGGGAAGAGGTCAACTGCTTCGGGTCCGTGCCGTCATCGTGGATGACCCATATCTCGAAATCGCCGGTGCGGTCGCTGTGGAAAGCCACCAGGCCGGCGGGTATTGCCGGCGTCGGCGTCAAGGTCGGGCGCGGCGTATGGGTGGCGGAAGCGGCTGTCGCTGAGCGCGTCGGCGTCTGCGCCGCCGGACGCGCGGCGCCCCGCCTCTCGGCGGTATAGACCAGGGCAATGGATACGAGCCACAGGACGAGCCACACCGCGGCGAAGAGCGTCCTACGCCGCGCCGGCGATCGGCTGAACAGCGCCCCAGCCAGCGCGCTCAGCCCCACCAGAAAGCACAGGCCGGCGATCAAGTAATATACCATCGCAAATCCCCCATCAGATGATGACATGGACGTGAGGCCATTATACCCCATTCGTGCCGCCGCGCCAAAGCGAAAAGGCCTCCTGCCGGCCGGCAGGAGGCCTGAGAGGCACTGACAAGAGACATCAGGATAACAGCGGGGCTATCAGCGAGGCCAGCGCTTCCTCCGCCACCACCTCGGACTCCGCGGCAGTGCGCCATTTGGCCTCAATGCCGCCGGCTTCCAGCGCGCGCGGGCTGACCGTGAGCCGGAGCGGCGCGCCCAGCAGATCGGCATCCTTGAACGCCACGCCCGGACGTTCGTCCCGGTCATCGAAGAGGACGCACAGGCCGGCCTGCCGCAGGCGCTCATACACACGCTCCGCCATCTGCGCGACCCCCGGCACATCCAGCTTGATCGCGACCAGATGCACCTGCACCGGCGCCACGGGAGCCGGCCAGCGCAGGCCGTT
>JAPWUQ010000299.1 GCA_028275445.1 Anaerolineae bacterium
TCGGCCGGCATCCCCAGGTGTTCCTGCCCAAGACCGGCGTGCAGTTCGTGCGCTTCCTGGGCAGTCGGAGCGAACCGGGCTCTCAGCGGGCGTCGGACCAGTACGGCCGGCGCGAGGAGATTGACGGTCCCCTGCCGCGCCTGATCCAAGAGACCTGGGAACTGCTGTGGCAGTACCTGAATCCCACCGAAGAGGTCAACGGGCTGGCGCGGCAGGAGCACAGCAATTACCCGCCGATCGCTGTGCGCGAGGCGTTCATCAACGCGGTGGCCCACCGGGATTACCGCATCCGCGGCCGGCAGATCGAGATCCACATGTATGACGACCTGCTGGAAATCACCAGCCCCGGCGGCCTGCCCGGCTACATCACCCTGGACAACATCGTGGATGAGCACTTCTCGCGCAACCCGCGCATCGTCAACGGCTTGTATTATTGGGGATACATCGAGGAGCTGGGCACCGGCATTGACCGCATGATGTCCGAGATGGCCCGCGCCGGCCACCCGCCGCCCGTTTTCCAGGAGACGCCCTTCTCTTTCACCGTCACCTTGTACAGCCGGCGCGACCGTGCTCCCATCCCCGTCTGGGAAGAGGATATGAACGAGCGCCAGTTGAAGGCGCTGAACTATGTCGCCCAGCACGGGCGCATCACCAACCGCGAGTACCGCCAGCTCTGCCCGGACGTCACCGCGGAGACCATCCGCCTGGACCTGGCGGACCTGGTGGCGCGGGGCATTCTACTGAAGATCGGCGACAAGCGCGGCACCTATTACATCCTGAAGTAAGGGGTGAGATTTTAGCTTAAGAAGGGGCCATGCGCACCGGGCCGGCCGCCGGAATGCTTGACAATAACATATGCCGCCGTTACAATTATAGCGGAATATCCCAAACTGATATCCCAAATATCCCAAAGGGGATGTTTGGGATTGCGCATCTGCGGCGCAGAAAGGGATGAGGCCGGCAGTGCGGAAGCTTGTCTCCCGATGGAACAGACGTGTTCCTCCCTGGGCAGTGTGGGTCGGTCAGGCCGGCGCACTGCTTGCCTGCGCCCTTTACCTGGCTGGCTGTCAGGCCGGCAGGGAAGAGATACCCCTCCCGCCGGGCAGTGATGCCTTCAAGTACCTGCTCACCTGGCTGGAGAAGTACGGCGGCTGGGGGATTCTGGCCGGCCTGCTCCTGCTCTTCTTCGCCACCCTCTTCAATAAAGCCTTCGCCTGGGTCTCTGAGCGCTTCTTCCAGCGGGTGGTGACTGCCCACGACGAGTGGCAGAGCGCGCGCCAGCGCGAGCGCCAGCTCGACACCGCCACCCAGGCCTATATTGACCACGTGCTGGCGCACTACACCGCGGTCAACCTGCGCGGCATCCGTTCCAGCCAGCCCTTCTCGTTGGAGCTGGAAGATATCTATATTCCGCTCAGCACCCTGCGGCCCATGCAGGAGCTGAACGCCGGCGATGACGATGAAGAGGCACGCCGCCTGCCGGTGCGCGAGCGCCCCTTCTCTATGGAGCTGAAGGAGCTTCTGCCGCGCTGTAAGCGGCTGGTCATCCTCGGGAGCCCGGGCGCCGGCAAAACCACTTTCCTCAGCTATCTGGCGCTGACCTACGCCCGCCACCTGGACGGCCGCTGGCCGCGCCTGATGCGGGAGCGCCTGGGGTTCGAGGAGACATTGGTGCCGCTTCTGCTCCCTTTGCGCGATCTGGCGCGGCACATCCGCGTGCGTTATGAAGAAGGGGTGGTGGAGGCTGGGCCGGCCGTGCTGTTGGACTTCATCCGCCGGCATTTCGCCCAGTGGAACCTGCCCCTCCCCGAGGATTTCTTCCCCCGCCTGCTGGATGAGGGACGGTGCCTGGTCATGCTGGACGGCCTAGATGAGGTAGCGGATTACGAAGAGCGGGTGTTCGTGCGGGAGATTATCGAAGCCTTTGTGGCGCGCTACCCGCGCAACCGCTATCTGGTCACCTGCCGCGCCGGCGGCTATCACGACGCCGCCCGCCTTGCCAGCGGCTTTGTGGAATGTCATATCCGCGACTTCGACGGGGAGGATGTGCGGCGCTTTGCCCAGGTCTGGCACCTGGCCGTGGAGGCGGCGGCGGCCGGCGGCCTCAACGACGCCGTGCGCCAGCGCGCCGAGAAAGCGGCGCAGGACTTCCTCCATGCCGTTGACAGCAACCCCCGCATCCGCGCCCTGGCTATCAACCCCTTGATGCTGACCGTCATCGCCCTGGTGCACCGCTACCGCGCTACCCTGCCCCAGCGTCGGGTGGAGCTGTACGACGAGTGCACGGAACTCCTGCTGGGACACTGGGATATGGGCAAAGAGGGTGAGGAAGCGAAATGGCTGGCCGAATGGGCCGGCATGGACATCCCTCTCGACCCGGCGGAAAAGCGCTCCCTCCTGGAACCGGTCGCCCGCTGGTACCATGAGCACCGCCTGCTCAGCGCGGATGCCCACCAGGTGGAGGAACTGCTAACCCAGCGGCTGGCGCAGTTGGTGGTGCCGGCCCAACCAGCCGTGCCGGCACATTCCCGCCAGCGCGCTCGCGCCTTCCTGCAGTTCCTGGATGAGCGGAGCGGCCTCTTCCGGGAATGGGAGGCCGGCCGCTATGCTTTCACTCATCTGACCTTTCAGGAGTACCTGACCGCCCGCGACGTCGCCGCCGGCGATGATTACGTCGCTACTGTCCTGCGCCATCTCGATGACTCCTGG
>JAPWUQ010000300.1 GCA_028275445.1 Anaerolineae bacterium
GCCGATACTGGTCGGGACGGAGATGAACAGCTTCGGCCAGAAGCTGGTGGACGATTTCGATGCGCCGGCGCTGGCGCCGTACCGCCAGCGCTTCCTGGATGGCGCCTATTTCGTCGTCGGGCACACCCTGTTACAGCGAGCGCTGGGGCTGGGATATCACAGCCCTTGGGCACGGGAGCATTTCCCAGAGCGTCGGTGCCGTAACGACTTCTTCACGGAGGTTGGCCGGCGCGCGCCGGCCGGCGCGCGGGGAACGGCGCTCCTCCGCTCGCTGGGTCCCTCGCCTTCCCCGCAGGATATTCTGCGCGCCCTGGGGAGCTGACTATATCACCCTGGTACCATGGAGACACGCATGGATAAGTTGGAACGCTACAAAAAGGGGCTGACGCCCCTGCCGAAAACCAATCGTCTATGGCCCTTGTATGGGGCCGGCTTCGAGAACCTGGGCCTGAACGACCAGCCCATCGAGGTGCCGATGCCGGCCTTCGGGCCGGATGAACTGCTCGTGCGGCACGATGCCTGCGGCCTCTGCTTCTCCGATATCAAGGTCATTAAACTCGGCGAGGAGCACCCGCGCATCTACCGCAATATGCGCGAGAACCCGGTGGTGCTCGGCCATGAGGTCTGCATGACCGTGGTGGGCGTCGGGGAAAACCTCCGTCAGCAGTACCGCATCGGCGATCGCTTCGTCATCCAGGCGGATATTTATGTCAAGGGAGTGGGCTATGCCTATGGGTACGAGATTCAGGGCGGCCTCTCGCAGTATAACGTCATTGACCAGCGCATCCTGAACGGCGACCACGGCAATTATCTGATCCCTGTTCAGCCGGACACCGGTTACGCCGAGAGCGCCCTGACGGAGCCGTGGGCATGTGTGGTGGCGGCGTACCATCTCACGTACCGCACCGCGCCCCGGCCGGCCGGCGTCATGTGGGTCATCGGTTCGCCCAGCGCGCCCTCTCTGCCCTACACCTTCAGCGCCGGCTTCGACGCCGCCGGCCATCCCCGCCAGCTCATGCTGACGAACGTGCCGGAGGAATTCGCCGGCTGGCTGCGCCGGCGCGCCGCAGAGCTGGACATCCCTGTGCTGGAGGCGGCGGACCCCGCCAATCCTCCCCTCTCTCCCGTGGATGACATCATTCTGCTGGGGGCAGACCCGGAACTCATCGAACGGGCCAGCCCGCATTTGGCCGATTTCGGCGTGTTCGCCATCATCGCCCCTCATCCTCTGCCGCGCAAGGTGGCGGTGGACGTGGGGCGCATCCATTACAACCGCTGGCTGTACGTGGGGGGTGCGGGACCGGATATCGCGCAGGCCTATCTGCCGGCGGTGCGCTCTGCGCTGAAGCCGGGAGGCCGCGCCTGGTTCGTCGGCGCCGGCGGCCCCATGGGCAGAATGCATGTCCAGCATGCCCTCCAGCAAGCCTCCCCGCCCTCGGTCATCGTTTGCACGGAGCGCAACGCCCGCCGGCGGGCCGATTTGTGGGAGACTTTCCATGCAGAAATGGAGGCGCTGGGGATCCATTTTGTCCTCATCAATCCCGAGGACCCGGCCGACTTCGGGGCCGGCATGGCGCCCTTCGCCGGCACAGGCTTCGACGATATCATCGTCCTGGCGCCGGTGGCCTCCATCATCGAGGGGGCGGCGGAGTACCTGGCGAAAGGCGGGACGATGAACATCTTCGCCGGCGTGCCGCGCGGCACGATGGCCCAACTCGACCTCAGCCCGATTTACCTGCACGGCTCGCGCATCATCGGCCATTCCGCCTCCAGCATTGACGACCTGCGCCTGATGCTCCATGAGACGGAGGCCGGCGTCCTCTCGCCCAACGCCTCGGTGGCGGCCGTCGGCTCGCTCAGCGCGGCCAAGGAAGGGCTGAAGGCGGTGGTGGAGTCCCGCTTCCCGGGCAAGATCGTCATCTTTCCCAACATCAAAGAGTTCCCACTGACCGGACTGCCGGACCTGAAACAGGTACTGCCAACGGTATACGCCCGGCTGAAGAACGGACGGGAGTGGACGGTGGAAGCGGAGGATGAATTTCTGCGGATATTACTACCGGAGGAGTGAGAGGTGTTAGAGAAACCGCTATTGGATCGGATCGCCATTGTCACCGGCGGCGCGCAGGGCCTGGGCGAGGCCATTTGCCATCGGCTGGCCCAGGAAGGCGCGCATGTGGTGGTTGCGGATATCAACCTGGAGGGTGCGGAGAAGACCGCCGCGGCCATTCGGGAGGCGACGGGCCGGCGCGCCATCGCCGTGCGCGTCGACGTCACAAAAGAAGATGAGGTCGAGGCGATGGTCAACCGCACGCTGGAGGAGTTCGGCCGGCTGGACATCATGGTGGCCAATGCCGGCATCCTCATCGCCGGCGCCATCGAGGAATTCCCCCTGGAGCAGTGGCGCAAGGTCATTGATGTCAACCTCATCGGGTACTTCCTGTGCGCCAAACATGCCGCTCGCGTCATGAAGGCCCAGCGGAGCGGGGTCATCATCCAGATCAACTCCAAGTCCGGCAAGCGCGGCAGTTACAAGAACTCCGCCTATGCGGCCAGCAAGTTCGGCGGCATCGGCCTGACCCAGAGCATCGCCCTGGAGCTGGCGGAATACGGCGTGCGGGTCAACGCCGTCTGCCCGGGCAACCTGCTCGATTCTCCTTTATGGGTGCAGTCGCTCTACACGCAGTATGCCAAGCGCTGGGG
>JAPWUQ010000301.1 GCA_028275445.1 Anaerolineae bacterium
TGGGTATTCCCGGGAATGGAGGGCAGGGGTGCCTTGGTACTGCGGTGCTCCTTCCGGCGGCGCCGGCGTTCCTTGCGCCCCTTCCCGTTGCCGTTGTAATACGTATCGTCGTAGTAGTAATAATAATAGTAGTAGTAATAACCGCTGCCGCGCCCGGGCGTCTTGTTGAGCACGGCCCCCACCAGGTTGGCGCCGGCGTGGGCCAGGCTCTCCACCGCTTGCCGCGCCGCCGCCCGGCGCGTCTTGCCGGCCTCCATCACCAGCACCACGCCGTCGGCCTTGGGCGCCAACACCAGGGCGTCCGCCAGCGGCAGGACGGGCACCGTGTCCACTACCACCACATCGGCCAGCCGGCCCAGCTCGTCCAGCGCATCGGCCATGCGCTGGGAGGCCAGCAGTTCGGTCGGGTTGGGGGGCAGGGGGCCGGCCGGCAGGAGCAGGAGGTTCTCCACCGGGCTTTCCAGCAGATGATGCTGCAGGTTCCCATCCAGCAGGGATTGGGTCAGCCCGCTTTCGGGACGAATTTTGAACAGGCGGTGCAGGCGCGGCCGGCGCAGGTCCGCATCTACCAGGATGACCCTTTTGCCGGATTGGGCGATGGCGGCGGCCAGATTCGCCGAGATGAAGGACTTGCCCTCTACCGGGCTGGGACTGGTGACCAGGATGGTGTGCAGGGGATGGTCCACGCTGGCGAACCACAGGTTGGTGCGCACCTTGCGGAAGGCTTCCGTGATCGGGGAAGATGGATCGTCAATGACGATCAGCTCGTTCCCGTTCTCATTCATGGCAGGGATGGCGCCCAGCGTGCCCAGTCCCAGGCTGTCCCGCACCTCGTCCGGCGTCTTGACGGTATCGTCCAGGTACTCGACCAGGAAGGCGAGGGCGATGGCGGCCACCAGGCCGGCCGTCGCCGCCACCGCCGCGGTGTTCAGCGGCTTCGGGCGCACCGGCGCGCTGGGGGGTTGGGCCGGCTCAAACAGCGTCACGCTGTCCATGGTCTGGGCGGCGCTCAGGCGCATCTTCTCATAGGTCTGCACCAGCTCGGAATAGGTGTTGCGGTAGCCGGCCAGAATGCCCTCCAGACGCGCCACCTCCGCCTGATCGGATGAAGCGCCGGCGGCCTTCAACGCTTCCAATTGGCGCTGGGTCTGCTCCATCAGGCCGGAAAGCTCGCTGATCTGCGCCTTGATGTTCTCCAGCGACTCGGCGAAGCGCGCCTCCTGCAGGGCGCTGTTCTGGCGGATAAACTCCTCCGCAATGGCGTTGGCGATGTCCGCCGCTCTCTGCGGGTCAGCGTCCTCCACGTCCAGTTGGATGAGCTGGGTATCCTGTATCAGGTTGACGCGCATGCGTTTGGCGAGCGAAGCAGGGGACTCGTTCAGGCCCATGCGCTGGATGACTGCTTCCAGGACCGGCCGGCGGGGGATCATGGTCGAATATGTGCGCGCCAGTCGCTCGCTGGTGACGATGGCATTATAATCCGTGATATCGCCCGACGGCGTGCGGTAGACCAGCAGGGTGGCGGAAGCACTGTAGACGGGGGTACTGCGGATGCTGATCACGTACGCGACCGCACCGCACACGATCGGCAGCAGGAGCACCAGGAGCAACCATTTGCGCAGGATCCACCAGTACCGCCGCAGTTCTACTTCTTCCATGCGTATCCGTTCCTCGACTTTTGTTTCAGTGATTCCCAGACCAAACAGCCCTCGGGATTTTTTTCACCTCTGCCAAGGCTGTGGGTATGCTAGTATCATGCTGTATTGGGCGGATTATTTGGACCAGCCGGCCGGCTTGAGCCGCAGAACCTTCAGCGGGGTTTGGAGGATGGAAGCATGTCACGGCTTTCCAACTGCTGGATGAAGCGCAAGCGCCCCTTGACCTTGATCAGGCGCACTTCGCCAAAGGGTCCGATGGCCGCCAGGGCGCGATCCACTTCCAGCACCTGCTCGGGAGTGAGGACCTTGAGCAGGCGCAGAAACCCGCCGGCATCCTTTGATGGCTGATCATCCATCATGAGGCGCGACTCCATATACGTGCATTATCGCGAACCTGATACCGCACCGGGGCTTTCGGGAAACCGCACAGGGCTGGAGCGCATTTGCGGCAAACAGACACAGGCCCCCGGGCGTTTCCCACCTCTGCAGGACCTCGTCAGAGGCTGTGAGCTTTATGGACATTATAGCGCTGAATCGGCGGTCTGACATTGCAGTTGTATTGCAATTTGTGGGGGTTCCGGGGGTTTGGGGGTGGGCCGGCGAACGAAATGCCCCGGACACCGTTCTGGCGCCCGGGGCTGATACGTCAGGCCACCCGCCGGCCTGGGATGGGAGGCCCGCCGGCGTACACCTCCTGCACCGCCATGGTCCCTATCGGCGCCCCCAGTGCCCGCCGGCATCCCAGCCATTCTCCCTTCACCTGGAAGGAGACGACATCCAGGGTCAGCAGGTTGGCCGCCACGGGAGCGCCGGTCGGCAGTCCCACCAGCTCTTCGGCGTTCGGGTCGATCCGGCAAACCATGGCGCTCTCGCCGGCCGGCTGGAGCGAGAGGGCCGGCAGGGCCAGGGGATAGCCGTCGGCATCCAGGCATGCCAGCACGCGCAGGGCGGTCATCGGCTGGAAGGAGCGCTGAACCACCAGCGGCAGGCGGGTGTGCCGGCCGTCCAGGGCCGGCGGCCGTGCCAG
>JAPWUQ010000069.1 GCA_028275445.1 Anaerolineae bacterium
GTCGTCTGGGAGGTCAATTATGACCAGGTCTGGGCGCGCCGGCGGGCATGACAGCGACTGTTACCTGGCATCATGCCGCCTCATCATCTTACCAATACAAGGAGCACGACTGTGAGAATCGTCCGCTGTATCTACCAGCATCAACCGACCTACGGGATCGTGCAGGGGGAGATGGTCCACCGACTGCGCGCCGGCAGTCCCTTCGCGGGGCCGCTCGAGCCGGCGGAGCCGATCGGCCGGCTGGATGAACTGCGACTGCTTCCCCCCTGCGAGCCGACCAAGATCATCGCGGTGGGGCGCAATTATGCCGCCCACGCCGCCGAACAGCAGGTCGAGGTGCCGGCGGAGCCCCTGCTGTTCCTGAAGCCGCCGAGCGCCCTCATCGGCCATGAGGAGCCGATCATCCTGCCGGCGGAAAGCCAGCAGGTGGACCACGAGGCGGAACTGGTGGTGGTCATTGGCCGGCGGGGCAAGGATATCCCGCGCCAGGAAGCACTGCGGCATATTCTCGGCTATACCTGCGGCAACGACGTCACCGCCCGAGACCTCCAGCGGCGCGATGGACAGTGGACGCGCGGCAAGGGGTTCGATACCTTTGCGCCGCTGGGGCCGTGGATCGAGACGGGAATCTCGCCGGCGGACCTGCGGGTGCTCTGCCGCGTCAATGGGGTACCCCGACAGGACGGCCGTACGCGGGACATGATCTTCGATATCCCCTCCCTGGTGAGCTATATCTCTCACATCATGACGCTGGAGCCCGGGGATGTCATCTACACCGGCACGCCGGCCGGCATCGGCCCGCTGGCGGCCGGCGATGTGGTGGAGGTCGAGATCGAGGGCATCGGCATCCTGCGCAATCCGGTGCAGGCAGGGACCAGGCGTTGAGCCGGCCGGCAGGGTTTGCCCTGCAGACATATCGGGGTATACTTATGCTATCAAAATATATTACTCATCTCCCATAACATCATGGAGGACGCCATGAAACACTTCCTGTGCATCGCTGACCTGACGGTAGATGAATTCGAGGGCCTGCTGAACCTGGCCGAACGCCTGAAGAAGGAATATCTCAGCGGCGGCAACAAGCCCATCCTGGCCGGCAAGACCCTCGGCATGATCTTCCAGAAGCCATCCCTGCGCACCCGCGTCTCCTTCGACATGGCCATGCTGCACCTGGGCGGACAGGCGCTGTACCTCTCCCCCAACGAGATCCAACTGGGCAAGCGCGAGGCGGTCTCCGATGTGGCGCGCGTGCTCTCCCGCTATGTGCACGGCATTATGGCGCGCGTCTTCGCCTATGATGACGTGCTGGAGCTGGCCAGGTGGTCCTCCGTGCCGGTCATCAACGGCCTTTCGGACTACAACCATCCCTGCCAGGCCTTTTCCGATGTCTTCACGGTGCGCGAGAAGTTCGGCACCCTGCGCGGCATCCGTCTGGTCTTTGTCGGCGATGGGAGCAACAATGTGGCCACATCCTTGATGTTCGCCGGCGCCCAGACCGGCATGGACATCGTCATCAGCGCGCCAGCCGGCTACATGCCCAAGCCCGAAACCGTCGCCAAAGCGCGCCAGCTCGCCGCCCATACCGGCGCCTCCATCTCCCTCATTGAAGACCCGAAAGAGGCGGTGCGCGGCGCCCAGGTGATTTATACCGACGTCTGGACCAGCATGGGGCAGGAGGCGGAGGCGGAGGAGCGCCAGAAGATATTCCCGCCCTATCAGGTGAACTCCGCCCTGGTGGCACTGGCCGACCCGAAGGTCATCGTCATGCACTGCCTGCCGGCGCACCGCGGCCAGGAAATCACCGACGAGGTCATGGACGGGCCGCATTCCGCCGTCTTCGATCAGGCCGAGAACCGCCTGCATGCGCAGAAAGCGCTGGTGGCGCATCTGTTGGGCGGGGTGCCGCTGTCCTGATTGCGCGGCAAGCACGGCGCCGGCACGCCCGTCCGCGCTCCTGAAGGAGGCCTCCGGTGGCAGGAAAACGCAAGGTCTTCGAACAAGCCCTGCGCGAGGGACATAATTTCGCCTGGGATGGCCGGTGGAAGGAGGCCATCGCCGCCTATCAGCGCGCCCTCCAGGAATTCCCAGACAATGCGGATATCCATATCTACCTGGCGCAGGCATACCTTTCCAGCGGAGAGCCGGCCAGTGCCCTGGCGGCCTATCAGCGGGCGTGCGAACTGCGGCCGGACGATCCCCTGCCGCATTTGCGCGCCGGCGCCATCCTGGCGGATACCGGCGATTCGGCCGGAGCTGTCCGCCACTATCTGGCGGCGGCCGACATCTTTGCCGCAATGAAAAACTGGTCCAGGGCGGTGGAGACCCTGGAGCAGGCCGTCAAGCTTGCGCCGGAGGACCTCACTGCCCATGAGCGGCTCGCCGGCGCGTATCTGCAGGCCGGCCGCACCCAGGACGCGGTGCGGACATACCTGGTGCTGGCGCACCTCTTCCAGCGGCGGAACGAACGGGAGCGCGCCCTGGAATGCATCCAGCAGGCCCTCAATATTAACCCGCGCAGCGCGGCCGCCCGGCAGGCGCTGGAGGCGCTCGGGCAGGGCGCGGCGCCGCCGGCCGCCGGCCCGGTGCGCCCCACCGTGGAAGCCTCTACAGCCCCCCAGGAGGAGAAGGCCGGGGAGGAAGCGGAGAGCGCCAACCCCGCTGAGGCGCTTCGCCGGCGGGCACTGGAAACCCTGGCCGAGGCCATTTTCGAATCGGTCGAAGAGGGCGCCGGCCCATCCACCCGCGCCCTGCCCCTCCTCGCCCAGGCGATGGATCACCAATCGCGCGGCGCGCTGGAGCAGGCGGTGAGCCTCTTTGAGCAGGCGCTCGGGCAGGGGCTGGACTGGCCGGCGGTGCACTTCAACCTGGCGGTGCTCCTCCAGCAGTTGGGCCGCTGGGAGCAGGCTGTCCCCCACTTCCAGCGCGCCATGGCGGACCCGGACTACGCCGCCGGCGCCCACTTTGCGCTGGGCCAGGGCTATCAGGCGCGCGGCCAGACACAGCCGGCGCTGACCCATTTTCTGGAAGCGCTTAAGCTCCTGGAACTGCGCGCGGCCGCTGAGGAAATGCACGCCCAACTGGCCGGCTGTTACGAAGCCCTGCAGGCGCAGTACGCCGGCGAGCGCTCAGCGGAAGGGGCGCTGGTGCTCATCTCTTCCATCGTCGATTTCCTCGGCTCCCCCGGCTGGGAGCAGAAGGTGCGCGAGGCGCGCCGCCGGCTGGACCGCTTCGCCGCACAGGGCTTCGTCACCTCCCTGGTGGAAGCATTGGCCACGCCGGACGCCCAGAGCGCGCTGGAGGCCCTGGCCTTCAGCGAGGAGTACATGCGCCGGCGGTGGTTCGCCTCGGCGGAAGAGGAATGCTATCGCGCGCTGGCGCGGGTGCCGGGCTATCTGCCCCTGCACCTACGGCTGGCGGAGATCAGCGCACTGCAGGGCCGCACCGATGCCGCTCTGCAGAAGTGCGTCATGGTGGCACAGACCTACCGCCTGCGCCGGCAGAACGCGCAGGCCGTGCAGGTCTACCGCCTGGCACTGCAGTTCGCCCCGCTCGACACGGCCCTGCGCAAACAGCTCATCGAGGAACTGTTGGTGCTTGGACAGGTGGACCAGGCGCTGGAGGAGTACATCCAGCTCGCCGACGCCCACTACCATCTGGCGGCCATAGACGAATGCATCACAGCGTATCAGGAAGCGTTGAAGCTGACGCCGCGCTCGTCGGAGCGCACTGCCTGGGAGGCACGGCTCCTGCCGCGCCTGGCCGACCTGTACGTCCAGAGCTTTGACTGGACCAGAGCGCGCGAGATATACCGGCGTCTGTCCGCCCTGCCGGCACCGCAGAACCTGGAAACATGCCTGGGCCGGATTGACCTGGCCTTCAAGCTGGAGGAAATTGACGCCGGCCTGCGCGAACTTGACGACCTGCTGGAACGTCTACACAAGGAAGGGGCGGACGAACAGGCGGAACGGGCACTGCGCTCCCTGGTGGACGCCTGGCCGGCCATCGCTCCCCTGCAGGAGCGCATGGCGGACTGGTACATTGCCCAGGGACGCACAGAAGAGGCCATTCAGGTCCTGAACACACTGGGGGAACTGCAGTTGGACGCCGGCATGACCGATGACGCGGTGCGCACCGTGCGCAAACTGGCCGCGCTGGAACCGGACAAGGCCGGCGACTATCAGCGACTGCTGGATTACCTGTTGAGCGCACGGTCAGCGCAGGCTGGGACGGATGAGCCAGGACAGGCATAGTGAAGGGCAGAGATGGATTTGACCAATATCTTTGAGCCGCTCAGCGTACTGCGGGGCATCACGCTGGCCGGCGTGGTGGACATCCTGCTGGTGGCGCTGGTGTTCTATCTGATCCTGCGGTTGTTCCAGGGCACCCAGGCCATCCAGCTCCTGCGCGGCATGATACTGCTCGTCCTCATCATCAGCGTGTTGAGCAGTCTTCTGCGCCTGCGCGCCTTCACCTGGCTCATCCGCAACAGCTTCGCCGCCCTGCTGGTCGCCCTGCCGGTGATTTTCCAGCCGGAACTGCGGCGTGGGCTGGAGCGTCTGGGCCGCACCGGCTCCTTGCGCAATTTACTGCGCAACCCAGAGACCGTCAACATGATTATCGAGGAAATTGTGGATGCCTGCGAGCTGATGGCGGACCGCCGGCACGGCGCCCTCATCGTGCTGGAGCGGGTCACCGGCCTGCAGGACTACGTCGAAACCGGCGCTCCCATCGACGCGCCGGTCAGCTCGGAACTGCTCCAGACCATTTTCTATCCCAACACACCCCTGCATGACGGGGCCGTCATCATCCGCGCCGGCCGCATTGTGGCGGCGCGCGTCGTCCTGCCCCTGGCGGAACACGCGCCGGCCTACAGCCACCTGGGCACGCGCCATCGCGCCGCCATCGGCATTACCGAACAGACCGATGCCCTGGCCATCGTGGTTTCGGAGGAGACCGGCATCATCTCCGTGGCCCAGAACGGCCGCATGATCCGCCGGCTGGGCCGCGAGCGGCTGGCCAACGTCCTGCGCTCGTTCTACCGTTTATCGCCGGCCGGGCGCTCGCCCCTGGCCGGCATCACCCGCTGGTTCTCCAGCGGATCGTCATCATCGCGCCGATCATCATCCTGAAGCTGTGGGACATCCCATGCGCCGCCTGTTGAACGAACTGGGCTCTATCCTCCTCTCCCTGATCCTGGCGATCATCGTCTGGGTGGTCGCTATGAACGAGGAGAACCCCATTGTCCGTGGGACGTGGGGAGAGCCCATACCCATCGAGCTGATCAACCAGCCGGCCGGCACCGTCATCGTCGGCGATATCCCGAAAACGGTGCAGGTCGAGATGCGCGCGCCGCAGAGCAGTTGGCGGGACCTGCGCCGGGAGAGCTTCCGCGCTGTGGTGGACCTGGCCAATGCGCAGATCGGCATGAATCAGCTCGAGGTGCATGTGGAATGCTCGGATCGCCGGGTGGAAATCATCGAAAGCCGGCCCGGCACCATCTCCGTGCGCCTGGATCGGCTCAAACAGACGAACTGGACCGTGCGGGTGGTGATCATGGACTCCCCGCCCTTCGGATATGAGATCAAGAGCGAAGAAATCACCAGCGATCCCCGCTCCGTCACCGTCAGTGGGCCGGAGACCTTTGTCAATCAGGTCAGCGAGGTGGTCGCCGAGGTGTATCTGCGCGGGGCGACGGAGGCCGTGGAGCGCCGCGTGTCTCTGCGGGCGCGCGATGCGCAGGGAGAGGCGGTGAATGTGACGCTGGAGCCGGCGACCGTGCTGGTGAAAATACCCATTGTCCAGCAGAGGGGCTTCCGCAACCTGCCGGTGCGGGTTGTGTGGGAAGGACAGCCGGCGGCCGGCTACCGCATCAGCAACGTCTCGGTGGACCCCAGTATCGTGACCATTATCGGTGACCCGCAGACCATCGAACAGTTGCCCGGTTACCTGGAAACCGCGCCGGTGCAGGTCGGCGGTGCCACCGCCGACGTGGTGGAGCGCGTCCCGCTCATCCTGCCGGAGGGCGTCTCGCTCCTCGGCATCCAGACCGTGCAGGTGACCATCAGCATCACCCCCATCGAATCCAGCCTGACCGTGGAGCGCAAGGTGCAGGTGCAGGGCCTGCCGGCCACCATGCAGGCCCAGGTCTCGCCTAAGACGGTGAATATCATCCTGTCTGGCCCCCTGCCCAAGCTGGATGCCCTGCGCACGGAGGACGTGCAGGTCATTGTGGATGTGTTCAACCTGGGGCCGGGAGTCCACCAGCTCGCGCCGGTGATCATCGTGCCGGAGGGCATCCGGGTGCAAAGCGTGGTGCCGGAGCGGGTGCAGGTGGAGATCACCGCCCTGCCCACCCCGACCCCGACCGCTACCATAACGCCCACGCCGGCCAGACCGCCGAGCACCGGCACGCCCGGCACGCGCACACCGGCGCCCACTCCCACGCCGGCCGCCCCCTCACCCACCCCGCGCCCGGCCAGCACCACCAGCTCCTCTGTCCGGCGGTATCCCGTGCCGGACGAGAGAACCCGCTGATGGAGAGGTGGAGGAAACCATGAATTCCCGCATCGTCGCCATTGTGGGGCGCCCCAATGTGGGCAAATCCACTTTGTTCAACCGATTGGTGGGCCGGCGCCTGGCCATCGTCGAGGACCAGCCCGGCACCACCCGCGACCGCCTGTATGCGGAAGCCGAATGGAACGGCGAGCGTTTTGTGGTCGTGGATACCGGCGGCCTGGAAGTGCTCACCAGCGGAGGGCCGGCCCCCCAGCCGGAGCGCGCGCCGCTGGCGGTCGCCTCCGAACCCTTCGTGCCGGCCATGCGCTCCCAGGCAGAGATGGCGATCCAGGAAGCGGACGTGGTCATCATGCTGGCAGATGCTATCGAAGGGCTGACGCCGGCCGACCATGAGGTCGCCGACGTCCTGCGCCGCTCCAACAAGCCCGTCCTCCTGGCCATCAACAAGGCCGATAATGAGGCGCGCGCTGCGGACATCTACGAGTTCTATGCCCTGGGGCTGGGAGACCCCATCCCCATATCCGCCCTGCACGGCATTGGGGTAGGGGAACTGCTGGACAAGGTGGTGGAACTTCTGCCGCCGGAGGAGCCGCCGGCCCGTCCGGAGGCGGTGCAGATCGCCATCGTCGGCCGGCCGAACGTGGGCAAATCCTCCCTGCTCAACGCCATCCTGGGACAGGAACGCGCCATTGTCAGCGAGATACCCGGCACCACCCGCGACGCCATTGACACCTACCTGGAATGGGAGGGACAGCCGGTGGTGCTGATCGACACCGCCGGCATCCGGCGCCGCGGCCAGATCGAGCAGGGCATTGAGAAGTACAGCGTCCTGCGCGCCCTGAAGGCCATCTCGCGCGCCGATGTGGTGCTCCTGCTGATCGACGCCACCGAGGGGGTCACGGCCCAGGACGCGCATATCGCCGGCTATATCCTGGACGAGATGAAAAGCGTGGTGGTCGTGGTCAACAAATGGGACGCCGTACCGAAGGACACGTACACCATGGACGAGTACCGCGCCCTGGTGCGCGCCCAGCTCCGCTTCCTGGATTACGTGCCGGTGCTCTTCATCTCGGCGAAAACCGGCAAGCGGGTGTCCACTGTCCTGCCGACCGCCCTGCGGGTGCATCAACAGCGTCTGGCGCGCATCCCGACCTCCCTGCTGAACGACATCATGCGGGAGGCCATCGCCCGGCATGCCCCGCCCAGCAAAGCCGGCCGGCGCCTGAAGTTCTACTATGCCACCCAGGCCGGCGTGGCCCCGCCGACCTTTGTCTTCTTCGTGAACGACCCCGAGCTGGTGCACTTTTCGTATGAGCGCTACATCGAGAACCGCCTGCGCGAGCAGTACGGCTTCGAGGGCACTCCCCTGAAGCTGGTCTTCCGCGGCCACAAGCCCGCCGGCGAGAAAAAACGGGGGAAATAGGCCGTGGACATGAGCGCTTCGCGCCGCAGGGAGCTTCTCCGGCCGGCGTTCCTGGCGCTGGCCGTCCTGCTGATTGTGCTGGGCATCGGGCCGCGGAACGCGCCGCCGCGCACCTGGCCGGCCCGCGTCAACGGCACCCGATACGTCATCTCCGCGGAAAACTCCAGCGCCGGCATCCCCGTCGTAGAGGCGGGCGGAAGCCGCTGGGAGATGGGCTTTGCCCTGGGAAGACTGCTCCAGGCCGAAATCCGCGATGCGGTTGCCGCCGCGCACGCGTTCTGCGCCGCCGGCGCTCTCCCTCCAGGGAACTCCTGCGCCGATGCGTCTGCCGGCCTGCGGCAGGCCCTTCCACCAGTGTTCCTGGCGGAGGCCGAGGGGCTGGCGGCCGGCGCAGGAGTCCGTACGGCGGATATCCTCCTGCTCAACGCGCTGTTCGAGGCCTGGTTCCCGCCGGCGGACGGCAGTTTGGGGACGGCCGGCTTCGCCGCCTGGGGGCCGGCGGTCGTCTCCGGCCAGGCGCTGTTGGGGGCTGGCTGGCGGCCGGCGGAAGGCGTGCCCCTGGTGTGGGTGGTGCGCCGGCCGGACGATGGGTTGGAGAGCGCGACCCTGGGCCTGCCCGGCTGGTTGGGGGGCGTGGCCGGCCTGAATGAGGCGCACGTCGCCGGCTGGGCCCTGCCGGCGCGCACCAGCGACAGTTCCCCGGCCGGCCTGCCGGCATCCCTTATCCTGCGCGGCGCGCTGGAGCAGACCGCCTCCAGCCAGGAGGCACTGCGCTGGAGCATGGGACAGCCGCACAGCGGCGGGGCGCAGGTGGTGTTTGCCGGCGAGGCTTCAGCCGCCGGCGTCGAGTGGTCCGCCCGCATGCAGGAACCGCTGGCATCGGACGCCAACACCATTTTCGCCGCCGGCCTTTTCCACCACCCGACCCTGGCCGCGGTCCAACTGCCGGCCCTGGACCCCTCCCTGTTCCACGCCGTCCAGCAGAGCGCGGAAAGCGCACAGGCGAACCTGCGCGCCAACAGCGGCTGGATGGGCCGGGAAAAGGGGCTGGATTTCCTGCGCGCGTGGGCGGAAGGGGAAACGACAGCCGGCCCCGAGAAGCACCCCGTTGCGGTGGTGCTGATGGAGCCGGCGGAGATGCGGGTATATGCCGGCACGGCCGGCGCTGTTCAGCCGCTGGCGTTCACGGTGTTCGAGCCTTTATCCGCTCCAGCTCACCGATGAGGGACCAGGGGCCGGCCCAGGTGATGCGCACGTCCACCAGCGCGCCGGCCAGTTCCTCCTCGCTCTCAAAGAAGACCAGCTTGTTCTGCCGGGTTCTGCCGCGCCAGCGGCCCTTCTGCCGCTCCTCCACCAGCACCTCGACGCTCTTGCCCAGCAGAGCGGCATTGATCTCGCCGGCGATGCGCTCCTGAAGCTTCTCCAGCTCCTGCCGGCGCGCCTCTTTCACCTCCGGCGGCACGTCGTCGGGGAGCCGCTCCGCCGGCGTGCCCGGCCGCACCGAATAGGCCGCGATGTGCACGACATCGAAGCGCACCGTCTCCAGGAGTCGGCGGGTGGCCTGGAAATCCTCCTCGGTCTCGCCGCAAAAGCCCACGATGACGTCGGTCGCCAGGCCGGCGTCCGGCACGCGGGCGCGGATGCGTTCCACCAGCTCGAGATACTGCGCGGCAGTGTAATGGCGGCCCATCCTGCGCAGGACGGCGTCGCTCCCCGACTGGACCGGCAGTTCGAAGTGCTCGCACACCTTGGGCAGTTCCGCCACAACCTCGATCAGGCGTTCCTGCATATCTGCCGGATGCGAGGTCAGGAAGCGCAGGCGCCAGAGGCCGGGGATGTCATGCAGTTTCTCCAGCAGGCCGGCCAGGTCCGGGCCTCCCGGCAGATCCCGGCCGTAAGCGTCCACATTCTGCCCCAGCAGGATGATCTCGCGCGCGCCCCGCTCCACCAGTCCCAGGGCATCGCGGTAGATATCCTCGGCCGGCCGGCTCCGCTGTGGGCCGCGGCGCAGGCGCACAATGCAGTAGGTGCAGTGATGGTCGCACCCATAGCTGATGGGCAGATAGGCGCTGACCGGCACAGGGGAAACGGGCGCGGAGAGCCGTTCCCCGCACCCGCCGGCGTCCAGCAGGGCGAACAGCGGCTCCGGATGCGAGGGGCGCAGGAACAGATCGACAAAGGGATACTCCCGCCGTAAGGACTCCTCGTCCTCCCCCACCAGACAGCCCATCACCGCCAGCACGGCGCCGGGCCGCTTCTGCTTGACCGGCCGCAGGGAGCTGAGCCGGCCGCGGGCGCGCTGTTCCGCGCTCTCCCGCACCACACAGGTGTTGAGCACGATGACATCGGCCTGCTCCGGGGAGGAGGCCGGCAGAAAACCCCGCCGCTCCAGCCCCTCGGCGACAGCGCGCGAGTCCGCCGTGTTCATCTGACAGCCGATGGTCCAGATGTAGTAGCGTCGGGTCATGATGCGCTCAGACACGCTCCAGGATGGCGCGCGCCGCGATGACGCCCGAGGCCGAGGCCTGAATGACGCCGCGGGTGACGCCGGCGCCGTCGCCGACAGCAAAGAGGTTCTCAATGCGCGTCTCCATCTTCGGGGTCAGATTGAGCCGCGAGGAGTAGAACTTTACCTCGACGCCGTACAGCAGGGTGTGGCGGGAGTAGACGCCCGGCGTGAGTTGGTCCATGGCCTTCAACATTTCCAGCAGGTTGGCCAGGTGGCGGTACGGGAACACCAGGCCCAGGTCGCCCGGTGTGGCGGTGGACAGGGTCGGACGGATGACGGAGCGGCTCATGCGCTCGGGGGTGGAGCGCCGGCCCTGCTCCAGGTCGTACAGCCGCTGGACGATGACGCCGTCGCCCAGCAGGTTGGCCAGCCGAGCGATGGATTTGCCGTACTCGATGGGATTATCGAACGGCTCTGTGAAGGTCTTGCTCACCAGCAGGGCGAAGTTGGTGTTGAGCGTGCGGCGGTTGGCATAGCTGTGGCCGTTGACCGTCATCACGTCGCCGTACCATTCGGTCACCACCTCGCCGTACGGGCAGACGCAGAACGTGCGCACCTGGTCATCGAAGGCCTTGGTGAAATAGATGAGCTTGGGTTCATACAGGACCGAGGTGAGGGGTTCCAGCACCGTCGCCGGCAGTTCCACCCGCACGCCCACATCCACCGGGTTGCGTCCCAACGTCAGGTCCAGCTCCTTGGCCTTGGCCAACAGCCAGGGCGCGCCGTCCCGTCCCGGTGCCAGGATGATGAAGGTAGAGTGGATCTGAGTGCCGTCCTTCAGCTCGACACCCACCGCATGATTGTTGTCGGTAAGTATCGAGGTCACCTCGGAGCGAAAGCGGATGGTGACGCCGCGCGACAGAAGCTCATCGCGCATGGCCTTGAGGATGGCGGCGGAGCGGTCCGTGCCCATGTGGCGGATGGGGTCCGCCACCAGGCGCAAGCCGGCCTTGGCCGCCTCCTTCTGCAGACGCTCCACCTCGTCCATGTTGGCGCCGTGCACCACCTCGGTGGCGCCGAAGCGCACATACGTGGCATCCACCTCTTTGATCAGCTCCTCGACCTCTTCGCGGGGCAGGATGCTGGCCAGCCGGCCGCCCACATCCGGCGACAGGGTCAGCTTGCCGTCGGAATAGGCGCCGGCGCCGCCCCAGCCCGAAAGCAAGGAGCAGGGTTTGCAGTGCTGGCATTCGACGCCGCGCGTGTGCATGGGGCAGTTGCGCTTCTCCAGGTCAACGCCCTTTTCCAGCATCAGCACCTTCAGGTCGCGGCGCTTACTGGTCAGTTCGAGGGCGGCAAAGATGCCCGCCGGCCCGGTCCCTACAATGATGACATCGAATTTCTCTGGTGTCATGGGCTTCCCTTTGCGGCAGAATTGGCGTAACTCATGCTACCTGCAGGCGTTGGGGCTCCAACACCTTGCGCAGGAACTGGCCGGTGTACGAGTGCGGGTTGGCGGCCACCTCTTCAGGCGTCCCTTCGGCGACAATGCGGCCGCCGGCCTCGCCCCCTTCCGGCCCCAGATCAATCACCCAATCGGCGGACTTGATGACGTCCAAATGATGCTCGATGACGATGACGGTGTTGCCGGCGTCCACCAGCCGCTGGAGCACCTGCAGGAGCTTCTCCACATCCGCGAAATGCAGGCCGGTGGTCGGCTCGTCCAAGATATACAGCGTGCGGCCGGTGGCCTTGCGGGATAATTCCTTGGCCAGCTTGACGCGCTGGGCCTCGCCGCCGGAGAGGGTCGGCGCCGGCTGACCCAGCCGGATGTAGCCCAGGCCGACATCATAGAGGGTCTGGAGGCGCCGGCGGATGGCCGGGATGTTGGCGAAGAACTCCATGGCCTCCTGCACCGTCATGTCCAGCACATCGGCGATATTCTTGCCCTTATAGCGGATCTCCAGGGCCTCGCGGTTGTAGCGCCGGCCGTGGCATACCTCGCACGGCACGTACACATCCGGCAGGAACTGCATCTCGATGCGGATGATGCCGTCGCCGCGGCAGGCCTCACAGCGCCCGCCCTTCACATTGAAGGAGAAGCGCCCCGGCCGATAGCCGCGCATCTTCGACTCCGGCAGTGCGGCGAACACCGAGCGGATGGGTGTGAAGACGTCGGTGTACGTCGCCGGGTTGGAGCGCGGCGTGCGCCCAATGGGGCTTTGGTCAATGTTGATGACCTTGTCAATGTGCTCCACCCCCTCGATGGAGCGGTGGGCGCCCGGCCGGTCCTTGGCGTGATAGAGCCGCTGTGCCAGCTTCTTGTACAGCACCTCGATGATGAG
>JAPWUQ010000074.1 GCA_028275445.1 Anaerolineae bacterium
TCTATTTGTCAAAACCGGGATGGGGTATATGGCGCGCGGCAAGGGCGAGGGTCACCTGCCCGGCAACCCTCGCCTTCATCCTGGCATGGGACAACGTAGGCTCAGTAGCGGCCGTAGCGGTCCACCAGCTCGCGCATCATGGTGATGCGGTATTCGGGTGCGCCGGGCGGCACCTGGTCGCCGGCATTGGCGATGAGGCGAGGGCTGAGCCGGCGGATTTCCAGCCAGCGCAGTACGGCCTGGCGGAATTCCTCATCGCTGACCTCGGGGAGCCAGAGGTTCGGGGGGACGCCGCCGGAGAGGATCAGGTCGGGGCCGGCCTCCTGCCGGCATTCTTCCGGCGTCAGATCGCCCATCGGGGCGGGGGTGACGGCATCGGCACACGATGCGCCAAGTTCCGCGAAACAGCGCAGAATCCCTTTCAGCCGGCCGTCAATATGCACCGCGCTGAATTTGCCGGCGGCACGGATGCGGGAAATGGCCTCGCGGTAAAATGGTTCCGACCATTTCTTAAAGAAGTGCGGGGGCTGAATGTCACCGCTGAAGTTATCCCCCATGATAATGACCTCTGCCGGGCTTTGGCATACCAGGTCCACCAGCTCCAGGACATTGGCGTTGATCTCGTCAATGACCTCGCGCATGACGTGCGGCATGTCCTGCACGGCATACATGGTCTGTTCGATGCCCATCCAATAGGCCAGCAGGTGACCCATGGCGCTGTAGCCGATGGGCATGTACACCACCCCCTGGTCGCCGACGGCATCCACCCAGGCTTCGTAGCGTTCCCAGCGGGGGATATAGCGCCGGCGGCTCAGGGCATAGGCCAGCACTCGCAGATCCTGCTCGGTGCGCACGCCCCACTGGGAGATGTTCCAGGAGTAGCTGTCCTCCTCCCAGCGGCGCTTGCGTTCGATGACCCCGATGGGCGTTTCGTAGCGCCAGGTGATCTCCGGGCCGGCGGGGGTCATGGTCTTGGTCGTGGCGGCGATCACGTCGGGCGGATAGACGACGTCATAAAACGCGCAGAGGTTGACGATGTAGAAGCCGGCGCCGACCTTTCGGTGAAAGGCCAGCAGGTCCCACTCCACGTCAAGGTGCGCCTCCGACAGGTCCCAGGGAATGCGGTGTTTCTGATAGAACCAATGGGACAGGTCGAGGAAGAAGGGCACCTGGTCGGGTGTCTCGCCGCGGTAGACAGCGAGGATGCGCTGGCGTTCGGACATGGGCATGGCCGGCCTCCGGGTGATGAGAAAAAGCGACGCTTATCAGACCATATTATACCAGGAAAGCTAGGCCGGCACAAATTCAGCGGGATGGCAAATGGCGGTTTCCTGCATTCCGCACCGCGGAACGCCGGCGGGAAAGACATGGGTCCGAAAATTATGCTCCAATCCATGGTGAAATGATGTATAATACATTATGAGGAGCGGACGAGAGCGGCGCGCGGTGTTGAGAACAATATCTTCGCCTGTGCGGGCATCCTCTCATTTCCATAACAGGGTGGTTCGCCCTTTGGTGCACCTTGCAGAAGGTTGACAGAATGCATAGTTCACGGCAGTCACAGGGGAGTTCGGCACTCCCTCAACTGCGGCTTTACCTGCTGGGCCCGCCGGAAGTAGTGAGGGCGGGGCATCCCGTATCTATCTCCCGGCGCCAGGCTCGCGCTCTGCTGTTTCGGCTTGCCAGCCGGCTTCAACCTGTTTCGCGCGAACACCTCTGCTTACTCCTTTGGCCTGATGTTCCTGAGACAACAGCTCACAGAAATCTTTCCCATCTGCTGACCCACTTGCGCCGTGCGCTTCCCCACCCAGAACTGCTCCTGTCCTGTCCTGACCATGTTGCGCTGGATCCTGTGCACGTATGGTCTGATGCCGCGGCTTTCGAGCGAGTATGCGTGGATTCCTTTTCTCAGTCGAGCAAGTTTATCGGGGGGAAGACGGCCGGCGGGGAGCATCCGGATCAAGCTGGGGTTTGCAAAGCACTTCAGCAAGTTATCGAGCTGTACCGGGGGCCTTTCCTGGACGGCTTCTCTTTGCCGGCGAATGCCGAGTATGAGGCCTGGTTGGAGATGGAGCGTCGCTCATGGGAGCAACGGTACCTGATGGCCTTGACGGCGCTTATTGAGCAGTTGGCGGCCGCCGGCGCGTATGATTCCGCCATCCGCTATGCACAACGGTATCTCAGGGTTGATCCACTGGCAGAGGATGTACATTGCCGGCTCATGGAGCTGTATGCTTCTATCGGGGATCGGACCGCAGCACTGCGGCAGTTTGTGAGCTGTGCAGAGCTTCTCAAGCGTGAATTGGGCGTAGAGCCTTCCCCGGCGTCCAGGGCTATATATCAAGCGATTCTGGAAGGGCGCTCCCCCGACTGTGCATCGGTCAGGCCAGCGTGGAAGAGCTTGCCGAGGACAGAGGCGCCGCTGGTTGGCCGCCAGGAGGCGATGGACTGGCTTGTCCAGATGTATGCGGAAGCCCAAATGGGTCGTGGTCGCGTCGTCTTAGTGTCCGGGGAGGCCGGTGTGGGCAAGTCGCGCTTGATCCGGGACTTCCTCACTCCCTTTTCTGATCGCTCGCTGATATTGGCCGGCCAGTGTTATCCCGGCGGGCGGGACATTCCCTATTACCCCATTGTCCAGGCCCTGCGCACTATTCTGAGCAAAGAGGCCAGGGACAAGGCCGAACGAGAAGAGACATCGCAGGGCAAGGAAGCCACAAAAAATATGACGTCCATTATTTGTGCATCTTTGCCCCGGCTACCGCGTTTCTCTGCGGAGGTTTGGCTGGCAGAAGCTGCTAGACTGCTCCCCGACCTGCATACCATCTACGCGGGTCTGCCTCCTCCGAGCCGGTGCGAACCCGAGGAATCGCGCACGCGGCTTTTTGAGGCACTTAGCCGGGTTGTGTGCGGCCTGGCAAATGTGTCCCGCTTTGTCGGGCATCCCGCTCCCATGATATTGTTTCTGGACGATATCCACTGGGCGGATGATGCGACGCTGGCGTGGTTAGGATACCTGGGACAGCAGGTCCGGGGCCGGCCGCTGTTGGTAATCGGTACGTATCGCACGGAAGAGGTAGAAGCGGTTGATTGGTTGCGTCACACACTGTCTGTCCACGGGGTTCTGGCCGAGCTCAAGCTAGCAGAGCTGGGGTTGTCTTCTGTGCTTGAGCTGATCCGTTTTTTCATAGGGGGTCGGGCTGAAGGGGAAGATGCGGCCGCCGTCGCCTTCGCCGGCCGGCTCACAGAAGCAACCGGGGGTAATCCCTTTTTCCTGTTGGAGACTCTGAAAGCTTTGACGGAAGCGGGCCGGCTTCCCGGAAACCTGGAGGATGTGCAAGACTTCCCCTTGCCCGGCACTGTACAGGAAGCCCTGGAAGAACGCATCCGGTACTTGAGTCCTCAGGCCCTGCAAACCCTTGAGGCCGGCGCCGTTTTGGGCCTGTCCTTTGGTTTTGAGCCTGTGGAGCTGGTTGCCGGACTTTCGGAAATCGAAGCTATGGCAGGGCTGGATGAGCTGGTACATCGCCAACTGCTGGAGGAGACACCGCCGGGCTATCGCTTTCATCATGAGCTGACACGGCGCACTGTGGAGACCGTGATGCGTCCAATACATCATCAACTGCTGCATCGGAGGGCAGGTAGAGCATTGGCCGAACTCCAGATTGACCAGCCGGCGGAGATCGCCCGCCATTTTGAGATAGGGACAGACGCCCGCTCCGCGCTCGATTATTATCGCCTGGCTGAACAGCGGGCGGAAGCGCTGTTTGCCTGGAAAGAGGCGGAAGAATACCAGGGCCGCATGCTGGCGCTGATAGATCAACTGGATCCGAGCCGTTCGGATCCCGAGTACTTGCATGAGAGAGGGCAGATACTGGCCAACCGGGCCCATCTGCACTTCCTTCGGGGCCGGCTGGCCGAGCGAGATGCCGACCTGTCCGCCTTGGCGGCCCTGGCGGAAGCCAGCGGTGATGCAGCCCTGTTGCTCCAGGCACTGATTCATCGGGTTCGTTACTTGAATCTGGACAGTCAGTACGAGCAGGCCATCGAGGCCGCCGGCGAGAGTCTTGACCTGGCCGATCGACTGCATGATCAGGTGGCGCATGCCCGCCTGCTGGCGCAGGTCGGCTTTGCGCACTATTTTCTGGGCCATCCCCATCAGGCAATAGCCGCGCTGGAGTCTGCTCTGATGGCCGGGGCAGGAGCAGACCCCGAGATGCGCGGGCGCATTCTCCACATTCTGGGTTATGTGTATTTCCACCTGGGCGACTTTGTCCGTTCGCTGACCTATCAGCAGGAAGCATATGGCTGTCATCAGGCAATAGCCGATCACAATCGCGTTGCCTGGGATGGCTTAGATATCGGGGCGTTGTATCTGGAACTGGGGCAGTGTGCCGAGGCCAGACGATGGCTGGATGAGAGCCTGGCTCTCGCCCGCCGAATTGGCGCGCGGCCGGCGGAGGCCTATGGCCTGACCCAATTGGGCTGTTGGGAACTGCATCAGGGGAACTATCTTACCGCCGCCGATGTCTTCCGGGAATCCCTGCAGTTACAGCAGGAGCTCCACTGTGAGCACGGGCAAGTAGCGGCTGAGGAAGGTATAGGCCTTGCGCTGTATCATCTCGGAGACCTGGATCGAGCCCGACAGTGGTTGGGTCAAGCGGCTGCGCGCGCTCGTTCCATCGGGCACCTGCGGCGCGCGGCCGAGGCGCTGGTCGGACTGGGGCTGGTAAACATTGCGGCTGATCAGATGGACACAGCCAGGAACTGCCTGCGCGAGGCAGTGCAGATGGCCCGAGTCAGCAAGTGCCAGGAGAGTCTGTCGGTGGGGCTGACTGCATTGGCCATGGTTGAGCGGCACTCGGGCGATCTGGCGCGTGCGCAAGCGTATGCGGATGAAGCAGTACGCATAGCTCAGGAAGGCACATTGCCGGCATGCGAGATGTGGGGCCAGATGGAGCTTGGCCTGGCGTTATTGGCGCAGGGGGAGCCGGCCGCGGCCCTCCAACACACGGAGCAAGCCGTCCTTCTGACATCCCGCGCCCACGAAGCCTGGATCGGCACGGAAGAGGTGTACCGTGCCCATGCCCGTGTGCTGGACGCTTTGGGTCGGCGGGAAGCCGCCGATGAATGCCGACAGCGGGCATGGTCCATCGTCGAGGCCAAGGCCGGCGGTATTGCTGATCTCGCACTGCGCCAGCATTACCTGCATTCCAGGTCTGGCATGGATTGACCGATCCGTTTTGTAGCCATTTTGTAGCCACCTTTGTGTCATACTGCTATCCGGAACTGACGCGCACAGTGCTGGATAGCAGTTTTTATTGCCCGCCCGTCTCCAGCTCTATCCGCGGTGTGCACGACGGAGAATCAGAGGTCATGAGGTAACAGCAGGAGGGAAGCCATGTCCCGCAAACTATGGGTGGTCTGCATCATGGTGGCGTTGGGCCTGATGGCCGGCTTTATGCTGGCCCTGGCACAGGAGCCAAGCTCTCAGGGAGATGTAGAAGTGCAGGCAGTGGTGGGCACTGCCTTTACCTATCAAGGCCAGCTTCGCCAGGGCGGCAATCCGGTCAACGGTGCCTGCGACTTCCAGTTCAGCTTGTGGAATGCCGGCAGCGGTGGTGTCCAGGTCGGTACGACCCAGACCAAGACCAATGTGATGGTGAGCAATGGTCTGTTCACGGTACAGGTGGACTTTGGTGCCGGCGACATTTTCACATCCCCGCCTTTCATGGGCGATGCGCGCTGGCTGGCGATTGCAGTTCGCTGTCCGGCGGGAAGCGGAAGTTACGCGACGCTTACCCCGCGCCAGGCGCTGACCGCGGTGCCATATGCGCTTTCCCTACGGCCGGGCGCGGTGATCAGCGGGAGTATGCCGCTGCCTAATGCGGCGATGGCGGTGGTAAATTCTGCCAATGGCCCCGGTATCAGTGGTTACAGTCTCGGCACCGGGATATCGGGTATCAGCGCCGGCGACAACGCGATTGCCGTGCTGGGCGAAGCGACTGGCGCCCACGGCGTCGGTATGGTAGCGAGGCACACGCTGAGCGGCAACTACGCGGAGCTAGGGCTTGATTACACAGCCCTGCGCGCCGTGGCGGCCGTAGGCGACGCCATACGCGGTGAAAGCAGGACGTCGGCCAAATCCGGTGTGTACGGCGTGAACTCTGTGAGCGATGGGTACGGCGTCTTTGGCCGCAACTCCAACACGGCTAATTTCGGCTATCTGGGAGGATCGGCCGCCGGCACGTACGGAGAGGCCCGCTCCATGCACGGCATCGGCGTGTGGGGTGTATCCACCGTCAATTCCGGTGTCGGTGTGCGGGCGGAAGCCAATGCCGCCGGCGGCACCGGCGTGGATGCCAGGGCTTACGGAACCAATGGGATCGGCATTCGGGCAGAGGGGGGACCGGGCGGCGTAGCGGCTCAGTTCCGGGGAAACGTCCGGGTGGTGAGCAAGGGTAGTGGAGCCACGATCATCGAACTGGGCGAAGGGCTTGACTATTCGGAGGGATTTGACGTCGTTGGTGGGACCTCCATTGAACCTGGCATGGTGCTCGTCATAGATGTGACGCATCCTGGCAAGCTCACCGTCAGCACAGAGCCTTATGACCGCAGGGTGGCCGGCATCGTGGCGGGCGCACAGGGCCTGGGCTCTGGCGTGCGCCTCGGCGTGGATGGATTCGACTACGACGTGGCGCTGGCCGGCCGGGTATTCTGCTATGTCGATGGCACCTATGGGGAGGTACTGCCCGGGGATTTGCTGACCACATCCCCTACCCCAGGTTATGCCATGGTCGTGAAGGATCACGAGAGGGCACAAGGTGCCATTCTCGGCAAAGCGATGGAGGCACTGTCGGAGGGAGAACAGGGGCAGATTCTGGTGTTGGTCACCTTGCAGTAAGGCAGTGCTGGGACAAATTCATTTGGCAGAGCGCGGGAGCCGTGCATATCTGCAGTGGTATTCCTTCTGAGACAGCGGTGAAACCTGCTCCACGGGAAATATGATGCTGGGCAGGAATGCCGGCGGCTTGGATATGGAGGTATAGGTCAATGAGAACCAGAGGCCTGGGGCTTGACCGATGGATGGTCCGCCTGTTGTATGCGGCAGTTATCGCCTTGCTGTTGTCCTTATTGGGTGTCCCGCCAGTTCAGCAGGGGATGGCTGTCTCTCCTGAGGAGCCGGCGGTCATCACGGCGGATGAGGCAACCGCCGCGGCCGAGAGCTGGCTGAAGTTCATCCTGGAGCGGGACGGCCAATGGGCCGGCACTACCACACCCTCCCTCGGCTCGCTCGGTACACTGCGCCGGGGTGATATGACTGTAGGGTATTATGTTCCGGTCCGCCCACGAGGCTACATCGCCCTCTCGAATATCCGGGATTTCGAGCCTGTTATGGCGTATTCGACCGAGAGTGACCTGGACCCTGCGGAAGAGGGGGGTATGGCCGGCCTGTTGAAGGACGTGGGGCAGGCCCGCGTCAAGTACATACTGCGCGAGTTTGGAAGCCTGGAGGCGGCCCGGCTGAAGGATATTGACCCGGACACGTCGGCGCGAAATCGCGAAATCTGGAAGCGCCTGCTGGCGCCGGCGGCCGGCAGTCTGTCCGAGCTGAGTTCAATGCTGGCCATGAACAGCGGAAGAGCCGGCCCGCTGATCCAGACCGCTTGGGACCAGATGCCCCCGTATAACAATCGGTGTCCGGCCCAGGGATGCTCCTGGCCTGGGTATGGGAACTACAACCAGAATGCCGTGGCGGGATGCGTGCCAGTGGGGATGGCGCAGATCATGCGCTTTTTCGCCTGGCCCCCCTCGTTCGGGGGACAGGCGTACCAGTGGACGAACATGTTGGAGATATACCTATGGGACCCGGTGGAGCGCCGATTTGAGGATGCGGCCGGAAGGCCGGTGACGCAAGCGGAGATTGATGCCGTGGCTGACCTGGTCGCGGATGCCGGCTCCACGCTGGATATTGACTACGGCTGTTCCTCTACCACAGCGTATATGTGCAACTGGTATTACGATGACGCCCGCGATGCCTTCGAAGACCATTTCTTCTACTCGGACCCCGAATGGGATGAACCCTGGTGCGAGGAGCGCGACAGTTACAACTTCATGGAATGGTGGTCCATGATTGTAGAGGAGGTGGACCACAATCGCCCCATGCTGTACCGCATCGCGGACACCGACTTTGCCCACCTGATTGTGGTTGATGGGTATGATGACACAAGCGGGCAGTATCAGGTGCACGCGAATTACGGATGGGGAGATGGGCATACCACCTGGTACACGCTGGATCAATTCGACTGCCGCGGCCCCTGCGATTGGGGAAAGTACGAGATGGTGCGCATGATTTATCCCCGGACGGGGATGTGTGTGCATATTGCCGGATTGTTCAGTCCTGCCAGCGTCCCCTACTATGTGTACTGCGACCTGTTGCTGTATAACGTCACCATTCAGGGAGGCGCCTGGTTCCAATTCCTGCCAGGCAAGAAGGTCACCTGTGCGGAAGCGACCACCGCCGAGATTATCGGGAACAATGACCCGGGCACCAGGTTTTACTCCGAGGGCATCTTCTCGCGAGGCCTGAGGGTTGGTGGGGGTGGGAAGATCAAGCTGTACCCTGCTGGGAGCATTAAGGTGTACTGAGGGGAGGGAAGACAAAGATGAGAGGCGAGCGCGGCTTCATCTCGGTTATTTTGACCGCCGGCATACTGCTCTTGGTTGCCCTGTCCGGCCTGGCCGCGGCCCAAACCGACGGCGGTTATGACCTCACCTGGAACACGGTAGATGGCGGCGGTATCACTTTCGGTGAGGGCGGCGGCTATGCATTGGGAGGCACGGCTGGTCAGATGGATGCCGGCCTGCTGAGCGGCGGTCCGCTCACGCTCGCCGGCGGTTTCTGGGGCAGGAGCATGGCCGGCATGCCGGCAGGGTTCCGTGTCTACCTGCCGCTGGTGTTGAAAGTCCATCCGTGAGATTTATCCAAAGGAGGCGAACTATGGCACACTTGAAACAACACATTATCATACGCGCCCCGGTCGAGAAGGTCTATGCTTTTGCTCGGGACCCGCTCCGTTGGGCCACCTTCTGGGTTGGGCTCAGCGATCCTGAGGAGCTGACGGGGCAAGGGGAAGTCGGCACGGTGGTGAAGCACAGCTACTTAATGGCCGGCGTGCGCTTTCCCGTCACCAGCCGCGTGCTGGAGGATTACTTTGGCCCCGAGGGCGGGCGATGGAAGGGCAGTATCGAGGGCCCGCTGGCCGGCAAGCAAACATGGACCTACACGCCGCAAGCGGACGGCACGGAAGTGGCGGTGGACATCGAGTATACTGTGCCCGGCTCAGCGCTCGGCAAGATTGCCGATCGTCTGATTATCGAGCACATGCAGGAACGCGCGCTGGAACAGACCCTGGAAAACCTGAAAATGCTGTGTGAAGCGGAGTAGGAAGCATAGTTGCCCTGCCAGGGTTACCCGATGCGCCCTGGCAGGGCATTTTGACGCTTTGCGCGCTTGATGTTACAATACATCCCAAATATGGCCCCGCGCCGAAACCCGGTTCGCGGGGTTATCATTTGCAGTTGGGCCATGAGGGCCGCCGGCAAATACCTACGGCGGCGCTCACCATATCATCACAGAGTATCGGGGGAAACTATGAAGCAAATCGTCGAATGTGTGCCCAACTTCAGCGAAGGTCAGCGCAAAGAGGTCATTGACCAGCTCGTCGCGGCGATTGCCAGTGTGCCGGATGTCATCGTTCTGGATGTGGAGGCCGATCCGGACCACAACCGCAGTGTGATCACCTTCGTGGGAGAGCCGGCCGCGGTCGAAGAAGCCGCCTTCCGCTCCATTGCCAAAGCCGCTGAGCTGATTGACCTGCGCCAGCATAAGGGCAAGCATCCCCGCATGGGGGCGGCTGATGTGGTGCCTTTTGTTCCTCTGCGCGGCGTGACCATGCAGGACTGTGTCGAGATGGCCCGCCGGCTGGGCAAGCGGGTCGGGGAAGAGCTGGGTATCCCCGTGTACCTATACGAAGAAGCCGCAACGCGCCCCGAGAGGCGCAACCTTGCCGATATCCGGCGCGGCGAGTACGAGAAAATCGCCGAGGAAATGGGCAAGGTGCCGGAGCGCGAGCCGGACTTTGGGCCAGCGCGCATGGGGAGCGCCGGCGCCACCGCCATTGGCGCCCGCCCTCCGCTGGTGGCGTTCAACGTATACCTCAACACCAACAATGTGGAGATCGCCAAGGCCATCGCCAAGGCGGTGCGCTATTCCAGCGGCGGCCTGCGGTATATCAAGGCGCTGGGCCTGTTGGTGGAAGGGCGCGCCCAGATCTCCATGAGCGTGACCGATTTCCACGGCACGCCGCTGTTGCGGGTGCTGGACATGATCCGCAGTGAGGCAGCGCGCTGGGGGGTGAGCGTGGTGGAGAGCGAGATTGTGGGGCTGGTGCCGGAGGACGCACTGCTGGATGCGGCCGTCGCCGCGCTCCAGCTCCACCGCTTCAAAAAGGACCAGATTCTGGAAAACCGCATCATGGGGTTGTAAGCCCCAGGAAGGATGCTCTGCCCATGGGGGCACACGAGGAAAAGATCCGCCGGCTTCGGGAACTGAAAGCGCTGTCTGGCCTTGGCGGTGGGGAAGAGCGCATCCGCCGTCAGCACGAACAGGGCAAGCTCACCGCGCGCGAGCGGCTGGAGCTTCTGCTGGATAAAGGGAGCTTCACCGAGCTGGACCGCTTCGTCACGCACCGCTGTTACGACTTCGGCATGGAGCGCCAGCGCATCTTGGGCGATGGCGTGGTGACCGGCTACGGGACCATTAACGGCCGGCTGGTCTATGTCTATGCCCAGGATTTCACCACCTTCGGCGGCTCGCTGTCCGAGGCCCATGCGGCCAAAATTTGCAAGATTATGGACCTGGCCATGAAGACGGGTGCTCCCATCATCGGATTGACCGATTCCGGGGGTGCCCGCATCCAGGAGGGCGTGATGAGCCTGGCCGGCTACGGCGAAATATTCCTGCGCAACACGCTGGCCTCCGGCATGGTTCCGCAGATCAGCGTCGTGATGGGGCCGTGCGCCGGCGGCGCAGTGTATTCGCCGGCCATCACCGATTTCATCATTATGGTCAATGACACCAGCTACATGTTCGTCACCGGGCCGGAGGTGGTGCGCGTCGTCACCCACGAGGACGTGACCTTCGATGAATTGGGCGGCGCGCTGGTGCACGCGACGGAGAGCGGGGTCGCGCATCTGGCGGTGCCGACGGAAGAGGATGCGATTTTCGCTGTGCAAAAGCTTCTGTCGTTCCTGCCGTCCAATAACATGGAGGAGCCGCCGTACATCACCCCCCGGGACGATCCCCTGCGCGAGGATGCGGAGCTGGATGAAATTGTCCCCGAGGAACCGAACAAGCCTTACGATATGCATGAGGTCATCGCGCATATCGTGGATGATGGCGATTTTCTGGAGATCATGCCGGCCTGGGCGCAGAATATCATCATCGGTTTTGCCCGGTTGGGTGGGCACAGTGTGGGCATCGTGGCCAATCAGCCGGCGGTGCAGGCCGGCGCTCTGGATATCAATGCCAGCGTCAAAGCCGCCCGCTTCGTCCGCTTCTGCGACGCCTTCAATATCCCCCTGGTGACCCTGGTGGATGTGCCCGGCTTCCTGCCGGGTGTGACACAGGAGCACGGCGGCATCATTCGGCACGGCGCCAAGCTCATGTACGCCTACGCCGAGGCTACGGTTCCGAAGCTGACGGTGATCCTCCGCAAGGCCTACGGCGGAGCCTATATCGTCATGAGTTCCAAGCATCTGCGCGGGGATATCAACCTGGCCTGGCCGACAGCGGAGATCGCCGTGATGGGGCCGGAAGGGGCGGTGAAGATCATCCACCGCCGGGCGCTGGAAGAGGCGGACGATCCCGAGGTGGTGCGGGAGCGCTTGGTGCA
>JAPWUQ010000303.1 GCA_028275445.1 Anaerolineae bacterium
GGAAGGCATGTCAATTACCACAAACTCGAAGCGCGAGCGCAGGATGGGCAGGACAGTGCCCACCAGCTTGGGGGTGATGGTGCCGGCGGATATCGGGCTGGGCGGCGCGGCCAGCAGATGGATCCCGGTGGCATGTTTGGTCATGAAGCCCAGCACCACGTCCTCGTCAATTTCGGCCTGCTCTTTCTCCGCCAGATTCGCCCAGGTGTATTTGGGACGCAGGTCGAGCATCATGGCGTCATGATCTGCCTCGAGCGCCAGGTCCACCAGGGCGACCTCGGCGCTCCAGAGCTGAACAAGGGCCAGGGCCAGGTTGACCGCCAGGCTGGTTTTGCCCGAGCCGCCGCGCAGGGAGAAGACGCTGAAGATGTGACCGGCGGGGGCGGGGGCCGGCGCCAGGCCGCGCGCGGACCGCACCCGGGTGAGCAGGGCGCGGATGCGCAGGGCCAGCTCGGTGGGATCGAAGGGCTTCACGATGTAATCGTCCGCGCCGGCCTCGAAGCCGCGCACCTTTTCGCTGATGTCGCCGCGCGCCGTGAGCATGATGACAGGGATGGGGGAGGTTTCGGGGGCGGATTTCAGCCGGCGGCAGAACTCATAGCCGTCCATGCCCGGCATCATGACATCCAGGACGATGAGGTCGGGCTTGACGGACGGCAGGATGGCGCTGGCCTGTTCGGCGCTTTCGGCGGTGAAGACCTCGAAGCCGGCGGCTCCCAGCTTATCCTGCACGAGCTTCAGGATCAGCTTGTTATCGTCAACAACCAGGATCCTATCCTTTTGTCCGTTGGCCATGTTCCCTCGCCAGTTCGCTTCTTTTCCCGAGGCGGTTTGTGCTTCCGAGCATGCTGGCGCCTTGTCTTTCTGCATTATACCATGATGTGGGGAGCGTGCAAGGGTTTTTCCCGCCGCATCCGTGCGCAGCTCTTCATATCCGCGCTATATAGGCGGTCTTGGCCGGCGCCGGCGTTCAAGCCCTCTCTTGAAAATTCGTCAGATTTGTAGTATACTGTCCGAAGGGAATATATTGTGCGTAGATACACGATATGGAAAGGAGATATTGTGAAATATGGCACTAGCTCTGGGCATTGATACCGGAGGCACCTATACTGATGCCGTCATCGTGGATTACGATACCGGGAAGGTACTGCGGGGCGCCAAAGCACTGACCACCAAAGAGGACCTGGCCATCGGCATCCGCAACGCCATGGACGCTGTGCTGGAGAACGATGCCAAGAACATCAGCCTGGTGGCAATCTCCACCACCCTGGCTACCAATGCGATCGTGGAGGGAAAGGGTGCCCCGATCTGCCTCCTGCTCCTCGGCTATGATAAAGAGCTGGTGTATGATTACGGGTTTCAGCGAGACCTGGTGACCGATAATTTCGTCTTCCTCCCCGGCCGGCATGACCTTAACGGCAATGAGGAGGAACCCCTGGACCTGGAGCTGACCCGCAAAGCAATCCTCGAATGGAAGGACCGGGTCGAGGCCTTTGCCATTTCCGGCTATTTCGGCACCCGCAACCCCGCCCACGAGAAGATCGTCCGCCAGATGGTGGAAGAGCTGACCGGCCTGCCCGTCACATGCGGCTATGAATTAACCACCCGCCTGAACTCCATCCGCCGCGCCACTACCGTGGCGCTCAATGCCAGCCTGATCCCCTTCCTGCGCTCGCTGATGGATTCGGTGGCGCAGGCGATGGCGGAGCGCGGCATTCGCGCCCCATTGATGGTGGTGCGCGGCGACGGCTCCCTGATGGACGTGGAGATGGCCAAACAGCGCCCGGTGGAGACCATTCTGTCCGGGCCGGCGGCCAGCGTCATCGGCGCAAAACACCTGGTCGCGATCCAGGATGGGCTGGTGGTGGATGTCGGGGGGACCACCACCGATATCGCGGTACTGCGGAACGGCCGGCCCGGCATCAACCCCGAGGGTGCACGCGTCGGGAAATGGCGCACCATGGTGGAGGCGGTGGATATGCGCACCGCCGGCATCGGCGGGGACAGCTATGTGCGCGTCAGCAGGGAACGGGAGATCGCCATCGGCCCCCGCCGCGTCATCCCGCTCTCCATCCTGGCCGCACAGCATCCGGAGGTCCTGCTGGAACTGCGCAAGCAGGATATGCTGTTGGACACGTATGACGAGCTGGCGGTGGAATTCATGGTGCCGGTGCGCCCTGTTCCCACGAACGGCCGCACGCTGGATGAGGTGGAAGTGGAGCTGTTGGAAGAGCTGAAGAAAGGCCCGCGCTCCCTCTATCAGCTCACATCCAAGGGCAAATTCCGCCGGCTCTATCTGGGCTATCTCAAGGAATGGGAGGACAAGGGGTATCTCCTGCGCGCCGGCTTCACCCCCACCGATGCTACCCACGTGCTGGGCATGTACAACGCCTGGAACAACGAGGCCGCGGAGCTGGGGGCCAAAATCCTTTCGCGCATGGCCGGCCTGTCCAAGGAGGAATTCTGTCGGCGCGTCGTGGTCGGCACTTCGAACAAGATCGCGCGCGAGATCCTTGCCAAGGTGCTGGCGGATGAGCGCGGCCTGGAGCTGGAGCAGGCCGATGGTGTCGGGGCGTTCCTCATCGAAAACGCTTTGCAGAACGACCGGGAGAATACCAGCCTGGAATGCACATTGAAGGTCAACCTGCACCTGGTGGCTATCGG
>JAPWUQ010000304.1 GCA_028275445.1 Anaerolineae bacterium
CCATCAATAATAGCGCTTCACCTCGAAGCGGTACAGTTCGACCGGTTCGCGCGGCCCGATGCCGGCCTTGCGCCGCGCGATGTCCACCTGCTGTTCCACCGTGTCCACCCCTTCCAGGTCTGGCAGGAGCAGTCCGCGCCGCCAGCCGCTCTGCACGATGACCCCATAGCGCTTCGGGTCCAGTTCGTCCAAGCTGTATACCCGTTCGGGGGGTGAGAGCACGTCCACGTTGATGACCAGGTCATCCAGCTCCGCCGGCGTGATGGGTGGGAAGCGGGGGTCGCGTGTGGCGGCGGCGATGGCGTTGTAGATGACCTCCTCGGCGATATTGGGCCGGGTTGGCTCGATGGTGCCGATACAGCCGCGCAGCGCGCCGTCGCGGGTGTGGATGGAGACGAAGACGCCGGCGCGCCCCTGCATTTCCTCGGGCAGGGGAGAGGGCGGTTTGGGGATTTTCCCATGTCGGACGTATGACTCGATGGTTTCCTTCGCCAATTTCACCAGCGGGTGCATGGTCTACCTCCTTACATGCCGTGCGTCCAGCCGTCCGGGTGTATTGTACCACAAAAAGGCGGAGGGATAAAGCGGACGCATACCATTCCCACAATTTGCCCATTCCCATGGAACCATGTATCGTAAGGAACGTCTTGTCTGTGGGATATCTCATTATGGGAAAATGCCATGGCCCCATGGAAGCATACCCTGGTGAGAGTGTTGCTCCTGCTGGCCGGCGCGGGCATTGTCGCCGGCCCGCTGGGCATCATCTGGCATATCCGACGCTCCACCGCGCCCTATATATATCGGAACATCGAGGAGGTGCCGGCGCGTCCCATTGCCATTGTGCTGGGCGCCGGCCTTGAGCGGGACGGCCGGCCCAGCGCTGTGCTGGCGGACCGGGTGCGCACCGCCGCGGCGCTGTACCATGCCGGCAAGGTGCGCAAGCTCCTCATGACTGGCGATAATCGCTTCGCGTGGTATAATGAGCCGGCGTCCATGGGAGAGTATGCCCTGGCGCTGGGCGTGCCGGCGGAGGATATCGTCTATGATTATGCCGGCCGGCGCACCTATGACAGTTGTTATCGGGCGCGACATATCTTCGGCATCACCGATGCCGTCATCGTGACCCAGCGCTTTCATCAGCCCAGGGCGGTGTACCTCTGCCGGCAGATGGGCATCAATGCGGTGGGCATCACGGCCGATCTCCAGCCCTACCTGATGGAGCGGTGGTACCGCCTGCGGGAGCTGGCGGCACTGCTCACGGCCTGGGCGGACGTGCATATTCGCCGGCCGCTCCCGGTCCTGGGAGAGCCGATCCCGATCGTATACGAGGATTCCGACAGCGTGACAGGAGGTATGCCATGAAGGTCACACGGGAGGCCGCGTGGGAGCTGTTGACGCAGAACACGAAGGACCCCAGCCTCATCAAGCACGCCTTGGCGGTGGAAGCGGCCATGCGCGCCTATGCCCGCCGCTTTGGGGAAGATGAGGAGTACTGGGCGGCGACGGCGCTGGTGCATGACCATGACTACGAGCAGAACCCCGACCCATCCTCGCATCCCATGGCCGGCGCCAAGAACCTGGAGGCCCTGGGCTGGCCGGCGGATATCATCGAGGCGGTCAAGGGCCATGCCAAGTACCTCAACGTGCCCCGCACCACACCCCTGGCCAAGGCGCTCTTCGCCGTGGATGAGCTGACCGGCCTGATTATCGCGGTGGCGCTGGTGCGGCCGAGCAAGAACATCGCTGATGTGACGGTCGAGTCCGTCAAAAAGAAGTGGAAAGATAAGGCGTTCGCCGCCGGCGTCAACCGCGCCGATATCGAACAGGGCGCGCAGGAGCTGGGCGTGGACCTGTGGGAACATGTGGGCATTGTGCTGGAGGCGATGAAAGGCATCGCCGACAAGCTGGAGCTGGACGGCCGGCTGGCACGCCAGTAGCCGGGACGCGGTGCGACGATGCGGGACGACGGGAAGCTGGCCTATCCCCTGACCGCGGCTTTGCTGTCGCTGTTCGCGGCGGCGCCGCTGGCGCGCCCGGGTTTCCCCCAAACTGCCGCGGGCTTTCGCCCCGTATGGGCGCTGGAAGCGTTCGTGCACTGCGGCGGCTGGCCGGCGGTGGCGGAACACGCCGGCCCGGCCGCGCGGGATGGGCTTCTCCCGCTGGGTTTTGCCGCGCTGGCGCGCTGGGCGGGCGCGTCCGCCGGCGATGCCGTGAAATGGTCGCTGGCGCTGGCGACCCTGCTGGGCGGCCTGTTCCTGTACGGCTGGCTGGCCGGCCGCTGGGGCAGGCCAGCGGCCCTGCTGGCGGCGGTGGTGTACACCTTCCTGCCGTACCGTTTGGCGGTCACATATGTAGCCGGCGGGGCCGGCGAACCGTGGGCGCTGGCGCTGTATCCCCTGGCCGGCTGGGCGCTCCACCGCTTTGCCCAGCGCCCGCGGCTTTCCTCGGGGACCGCCGCGCTTGCCGCCTGGGGCCTGCTGGCCCTCTCCCATATAGGGCTGGCGGTCTGGTTCGCCCTGTTCGCGGCCGGCGCCCTGTTGTGGCGGTACCGCCGGCCGCTGGTGCTTCTGCCCCTTCTGCCGGCCGTTCCCCTGGGGGGCTGGGGCCTGCTGGCCGGCGGCACGGAGCGCTTCTTCGAGCATTTCGTGTACGTCTA
>JAPWUQ010000305.1 GCA_028275445.1 Anaerolineae bacterium
CCGCCAGGCGCATGGTCACCGGACCGTCCAGAAAGAAGGGTTCCTCGGTGACGTAAAACGATTCCTGAAGCCGCATGCCTTTGTAACGGGACGTCAGTGGGTCCTGAATCATGATTGGAAGGCGGACTTTCACGGATGCATCCTCCTGGAGAGTCGGACGTGCGGCGGACAATGACAGGGGCGGCGGATGGCCGGCGGTGACAGAATGCCCCGGGTAGTGGCTTGCTCTCCTGACGCTATTGTAGCACGGAGGAGGGCGAACGTCAATGGATGTGCTGTATGCCGGCTCCTCGATCGCAGTGGTGATTTGCCCAAATCCCCCAAAAATCCCAGTTGACAAATCCGGAGAGCTGTGTTACAATAATATCAGAATCTGAGGTAATCAGACGGTGTGCGGGTACATACGATGAATCTGGTGAATGTGCTCTCCCTGAACCTGGTAATTATCCTTGGCATCTTGGTTCTGGTCCTTATTGGCCAGAGCCTGGTTCCGGTTGGGGAGGGCGCGAGATAGGCACACCTGAGAGCAAACACCAGCCATAAGAAGCCTCCCAACCGGGAGGCTTTTATTTTTGTATCGTACTGGTCCCGACGCGGCCGACCAATGGGCATTGAGGCCTTTCTTCAGGCGTTCCGGTTTTTGCCGGCATGTCTGAAGAAAGGCCTTTTATTAACCCACCATCATCTTGACGAAAGAAAGGCGGATACGAGGATGCTCAGAAGCGACGAAGTGAAAAAAGGCCTGGAACGCGCACCGCACCGCTCGCTCCTGCGGGCGCTGGGAGTCACGGACTTCGAGATGAACCAGCCCTTTATCGGGGTCATCAACTCCTACAGCGAGGTGATCCCCGGCCACGTCCATCTGCGGCAGGTGGCGGACGCGGTCAAAGCCGGCATCCGCGCCGCCGGCGGCACACCCTTCGAGGTCAACACCATCGGCGTGTGCGACGGCCTGGCCATGAACCACGCCGGCATGCGCTTCTCCCTGCCCAGCCGCGAGCTGATCGCCGATTCGGTGGAGATCCTCGTACAGGCCCACGCCTTCGATGCGATGGTCCTCATCCCCAACTGCGACAAGATCATCCCCGGCATGCTGATGGCCGCGGCGCGCATCAATATCCCCGCCATCGTCATCAACGGCGGCCCCAT
The DNA here is from genome assembly GCA_028275445.1 of Anaerolineae bacterium. Lineage (GTDB taxonomy): Bacteria > Chloroflexota > Anaerolineae > JACIWP01 > JACIWP01 > JACIWP01. Next base: position 1,150 of record JAPWUQ010000305.1, read on the forward strand.
GCTCGCCGGCCACTGGCAGGGCCGTTCCGTGGACCTCTCCAACGTGTTCGAGGGGGTGGGCGCGGTGACCGCCGGCCGCATGACCGAGGAGGAACTGGCCGCCCTGGAAGAGGCCGCCTGCCCGGGATGCGGCTCCTGCGCCGGCATGTTCACCGCCAACACCATGAACTGCCTGACGGAGGCCATGGGCATGTCCCTGCCCGGTAGCGGCACCTGCCCGGCAGTCGATGCGGAACGCCTGCGCCTGGCCAAGGAGGCCGGCATGCGCATCATCCAGCTCCTGCGGCAGGACATCCGGCCGCGCGATATCCTGACCGCCGGCGCCATCCGCAACGCCTTCGCCGTGGACATGGCGTTGGGAGGCTCTACGAACTCCGTCCTGCACGTCATGGCCATCGCCCATGAGGCCGGCATCGAATTCCCCCTGGCCGAGCTGAACACGCTCAGCGCCCAGGTGCCTCATCTGTGCAAGATGAGCCCGGCGCCTGGTGGGCATCATATCGAGGACCTGCACCGCGCCGGCGGCATCCAGGGGGTCATGCGCCGGCTGGCGGAACGGGGCGTGCTCGACACCGCATGCATGACCGTCACGGGCCAGCGCGTGGCGGAGAACCTGCAGAACGCCCGGGTCTGGGATGACTCCGTCATTCGCCCGCTGGACAACCCCTATTCGGCCTCCGGCGGACTGCGCATCCTGTTCGGCTCCCTCGCCCCGGAGGGAAGCGTGATCAAGAAGGCGGCGGTAGCCGCCGGCGGGGCGGTGTATCGTGGGCCGGCGCGCGTGTTCAACTCCGAGGAGGAAGCGACCCAGGCCATCCTGCGGCGGGAATTTCGCGCCGGCGATGTCATCGTGATCCGCTATGAAGGCCCCAAGGGCGGCCCCGGCATGCGCGAGATGCTGACCGCCACTTCGGCGCTGTCCGGCATGGGCATGGATGGGGATATTGCCCTTATCACAGACGGCCGCTTCTCCGGCGCCTCGCGCGGGCTGGTGATCGGCCATGTCTCGCCGGAGGCGGCCGCCGGCGGCCCCATCGCCCTGGTGGAAGATGGGGACATGATCACGATTGACCTGGACAATTATCGGGTGGACCTGGAAGTGGACGAGGAAACCCTGCGCCGGCGGGCGGAGCAACTGCCGGCGTGGCGCCCGCGTGTGGCAGAGGGCTACCTGCGGCGCTACGCGGAGTATGTGACTTCCGCCAGCACCGGCGCCGTCTTCCGCATGTGAATGCACCCCAACCCGTATGGGAGAAGAGGAGGGAAGCATGAAATTAACTGGCGCGCAAATCGTGTGTGAGGCTCTGGTGCGAGAAGGTGTGGATGTGGTGTTCGGATATCCGGGTGGGGCAGTCATCAAGCTCTACGACACCCTGATTGACTATCCCATTCACCACGTGCTGGTGCGGCATGAGCAGGCCGCCGCGCATGCCGCCGACGGCTATGCCCGCGCCTCCGGCAAGGTGGGCGTCTGCATCG
>JAPWUQ010000306.1 GCA_028275445.1 Anaerolineae bacterium
CGTGGAAGAGCTGGCGCGCTTCGTGGGCTACGTGCCCCAAAACCCCGGCGCGCTCCTGTTCCAGGACACCCTGCGGGATGAGCTGGAATTCACCCTGCGCAATCACAGCTTGCCCCTGCGTGATTACACTTCCCTGATCCGGGCGCTGGGGCTGGAGCCGCACCTCGAGCGCTATCCGCGCGACCTCAGCGTGGGAGAGCGACAGCGCGCTGCCCTGGCGGCCATCCTGGTGGTGGAACCACAGGTCATCCTGCTCGATGAACCGACCCGCGGCCTGGATTATCCCCAGAAGCGCTCTCTGGCCGGCTTTCTCAAGGAGCAGAAAGCCCAGGGCCGGACAATCATCATGAGCACCCATGATGTGGAGCTGGTGGCGGAATGTGCGGACCGCGTCGTCATCCTGGGAGAAGGAGAGGTCATCGTGGATGGGCCGGCGCGCAAGGTGATGACCAGCTCCATGATTTTCTCCTCCCAGGTGAACAAGCTCCTGCGGGATGACCGCTTCCTGACGGTGGAAGATGTGCTGGCCAGCATACCGCCGGCGGAGGTCGGCCAATGAGGCGGATCGGCTGGATGAACACGCTCATCATCCTGGCGGCCAGCGCCGTAGGCGTCGCCGCTTTCCTGTATCCCTTCTTCACGCTGTCGCCGGACCAGCAGATGGCCGGCCTGGCCGCCCGCGCCCACGCCAATGATGCTCCCCTGGTGCTCATCATCCTGGTGGTCTTCTGCCTGGGCGCTATCCTGGCCAACCTGGGGAGCGGCCAGATGAACTCCAAAATGGTGGCGGTGCTGGGTGTGCTGGTGGCCATGAATGCGGTCCTGCGCGCCATCCCCGGGCCGGGCGGGTTCTCGGCCGTCTTCTTTCTCCCCATCCTTTGCGGCTATGCATATGGGGGCGCGTTCGGCTTTCTGCTGGGGGCGCTCTCCCTGTTGGTCTCGGCGCTGATGGGCGGCGGGGTAGGCCCGTGGCTGCCGTATCAAATGTTTACCGCCGGCTGGGTCGGGCTGACATCCGCCTGGATCCCGGACCTGCGCCGGCTGGGCCGGCTGGAAAGCATCCTGCTGGCGGTATGGGGCGCCGTGTTGGGGATGGTCTTCGGAGCCATCATGAACATCTGGTTCTGGCCCTTCGTCATGCCGCCGGCCGGGGATACCAGCATGTACTGGACCGCCGGCCTGGGACTGCGCGAAACGCTGGAGCGCTACGCGGTGTTTTACGTGGCAACCTCTTTATGGTGGGACCTGGGCCGCGCCGGCGGCAACGCCCTGCTCATCCTGCTGTTTGGGCCGGCCGTGCTCAAGGTCCTGCGCCGCTTCCAGGCGCGCTTCCGGTTTCACATTGTGCCGGCGGTGGAGCACGCCGGCATGGAACCCCGCTAGCCGGCAAGCGAAGGACAGCTCGTTCCCCATCCCCCACCGTCTGCAGACTGTGCTATATTTCGCCACCTGTGGTATAATGCATCCCGCAAGACACCTGTTCCACCGAAGCACACCCTCGAAGAAATCGGACGGCAGGACGAGGCACAACCGCTATGGACCAGTTCGTACATCTGCATGTGCATACGGAGTTCTCCTTGCTGGACGGGCTGGCCCGCACCAAGGACCTCTGCCGGCGTGCCGCCGAGCTGGGCATGCCGGCCATCGCCATGACCGACCACGGCAACATGTACGCCACCATCCAGTTTTACCGCGACGCCAAGGCCGCCGGCATCAAGCCCATCATCGGCTGTGAGATGTACATCGCCCCCCGCCGCATGTGCGACCGCGACCCCAACCTGGACCGCCGGCCCTTCCACCTCGTCCTCCTGGCGGAGAACCAGACGGGGTATCAAAACCTGCTGAAAATCGCCTCGGCCGCCCAGCTCGAAGGCTTCTATTACCAGCCCCGCATTGACAAAGAATTTTTGGCGACCCATGCGGAGGGCCTCATCGCCCTCTCCGCCTGCGGCTCCGGAGAGGTTCCCCGCCTGCTCATCGAGGAACAGCCAGATGCCGCCCGGCGCGCCGCGGCCTGGTATCGCGAGGTCTTCGGCAAGGATAACTTCTTCATCGAACTGCAGGACCACGAAATACCCGAACTGCGCCGCATCACCCCTCAGCTCATCGAACTGGCGCGTGCGCTGGACATCCCGCTGGTGGCCACCAACGATGTCCATTACGTGCGGCGCGAGGACGCCGGCGCCCACGACATCCTGCTCTGTATCCAGACCGGCGCTACCGTGCGCGATACCAACCGCATGCGCATGAGCGACGAGGGGTATTACCTTAAGTCATACGAAGAAATGGCGGAGCTGTTCGGGGAGCTACCGGAGGCCCTGCGCAACACCCTCTGGATCGCGGAGCGCTGTGAGGTCAACCTGGACTCCAACGGCTACCACCTGCCGCGCTTCGATGTGCCGTCGGAATACCCCGATGCCCAGAGCTATCTGCGCGCCCTGGTGGAGGAGGGCATCCGCCGGCTCTACCCCGAAATCACCCCCCAAATCCGAGCGCGTGTCGACTATGAGCTGGACGTCATTCATCAGATGGGGTTCGATACCTACTTCCTGATCGTGTGGGACCTGTGCCGCGCCTCGAAAGAGCGCGATATCTGGTGGAACGTGCGCGGCTCGGGCGCG
>JAPWUQ010000307.1 GCA_028275445.1 Anaerolineae bacterium
TTGAGATACTGGACACTGCGGAGTGCCGCAAGCGATGGCGCGTCAGAGGGATCAATGCCCCAGATGAGCACCTCCGGACGGTGCTGGTGAATGGCCGGCAGGGCATTTTCCGGGTCGGTCAATGCCAGGACGCGCAGCTCTTCGCTCTGTGAGAGCAGGCCGGCGAGCACACGCCGCCATGCGGAGGAGCGGTCTATGATGAGCAGCCGGATCGGTTGGCGGACAAGGCGCGCAGTTGTGCCCATCTTCCTGGTCTCGCTTTCACGTATCGCAGTGCTCCCCGCCCTTCTGGGATAGCCGCATCACATGGCGGAGGGTGGCCAGCACTTTATCGGGCAAAAAGGGCTTGACGATGAAATCGAGCGCGCCGGCGGAAAGTGCTTCAATGATGACCTTTTCCTGGCCGAGCGCACTGCACATGACGATCCTGGCGTCAGGGTGTTCCTGCTTGATCTGGCGCACGGCTTCGATGCCGTTCATTTCCGGCATCATGATGTCCATCAAGACCACGTCGGGCTGGAGCCGGCGGTATTCCTGGACGGCTTCCTTGCCGTTGGAGGCCTCGCCCACGACCTCAAACTCGCTGGGGCGGAGTATCTGGGCGATGGCCCGGCGGACGAACACCGCGTCATCCACCACCAGGGTGCGAAATCGGTTCATAGCGCGCTCCCTCTATCATAACTCATCTTGTGTGGCGGGTGCAGTGTGCAGTGTCTCCAACTCCTCCAGTTCCGCGAGGGTCAGCACGCGCGCCAGGTCCAGCAGGATGAGCATGGCGCCTTCCCGATGGACGATGCCGGCGAGGAACACCCCATTGATATCGGCGATCATGGGAGGGGGTGGCTCGATCTCCGCGAGCGCAAAGCGTTCGATGCCGGTGACCTCATCCATGATCATGCCGATCTTCTGGCCGGCGGCCTCCACGATGATAATGCGCGCCCGCTCGTGATTCGATACCCCAGGGCCGACCTTCAGTCGCTTCTGCAGGTCCAGCACCGGGATGATATCGCCGTGCACATTGGTCACGCCTTCAAGGAAGGGGGGCGCGTTGGGCACGCGGGTGGCCGGCCGGTATCTTTCGATGCGCAGGACCTGTTCAATGGGGACGCCGAAGCAGGTGTCCGCCAGCTTAAAGGTGATGAATTGGGCCAGCTCTTCGGACCAGTGTTCTGCGGTGGACATGGGCATTACTCCTACGAGGATGCCGGCGGGCGGGATGGCACTGCGCCTCCCACTTTGCGGTAGATATGTTCACGCAGGTTGACGGCCTTGAAGCAGGCCGCCAGCGGCCCCAGCATGATCTCCGTCTTGCCGGTGACCAGCACACCGCCGTCCTTCAGGGCGCGGTGGAACATGGTGAAGATGTAATCGTGTTGTTCGCGGGTGAAATAAATCAGCACATTGCGGCACAAGATCACGTCCATGTTGGCCGGGTAGGAATCGCCGAGCAGATCATGGCGCTGGAAGGTGACCAGGGATTTGACCTCGGGCACGAGATGGTAGCGGCCGTTCTGTATGGTGAAATAGGGCGATAGTTCCTGCGCGGAGACTTCCCGGAAGCTGAAGGCGTCGTACACGCCGGCGCGCGCTTTCGCCAGTGCCTTCTCGTCCAGGTCTGTGGCAAGGAGGGTAATGTCCCAGTGCGGCAGGCCGGCCCCCAGCAGTTGATGCAGGAGGATGGCGAGGGAGTACGGTTCCTCGCCGGTGGCACAGCCGGCGCTCCACAGCCGGAGCTGACGCCGGCCGGGATGGTCGCGCTCGCGGATCAGCGGAGCAAGGACCTCTTTCCGCAGGGCCTCGAAGACGCTCTGGTCGCGGAAGAAGTAGGTCAGGTTGATGGTGAGGTTGTCCAGGAGGGCATCGAGCTCCTCGGGATGTTTTTTCAGGATGTACAGGTAGGATTGGTAATCGGAGACATGATGGGCGCGCATGCGGGAGGCGAGCCGGCGCTCCAGGAAGTTGATCTTGTATTTGCGGCAGTCAATGCCGCGTTCCTGGGCGATGTAGCGCAGGAGCAGTTCCAGTTCGGGTGGGGTGTGCTCTTCCATGGCTTGCCTGCCTAATGCCCGAAAGCGGCCTGCACGCGCGACAGCACCTCGCTGGCCGGCACGTTGGCGTACTGCATATACTCCACGCTGAGCTGATAGGCGTATTTCTGGAGTTCGAAGGCGATGCGGCTGGATGGGTTGGCCTGGAGCAGTGGGATGCCGCTGTTGATCGCATCCACGAACGGCGCGGGGTCATAGGGTATGACCAGGTCAATCGGCAGGCGCAGAGCATCCTCGATGTTGCGCTGGGGCAGGCCGCGCTTGGGGAAGGTCCAGTTCAGGACGATGGACAGACGCTCCTTGCGATAGCCCAGCGAATCGAAGATGTCCAGCGCGGTGCGGGCGGCCTTGAGGCCGGCCAGCTCCGGGGTGACGAGCAGAATGATGATATCGGACAGGTCGAACGCCACCAGGTTTGTCTCGGCGAAGCAGGAAGGCATGTCAATTACCACAAACTCGAAGCGCGAGCGCAGGATGGGCAGGACAGTGCCCACCAGCTTGGGGGTGATGGTGCCGGCGGATATCGGGCTGGGCGGCGCGGCCAGCAGATGGATCCCG
>JAPWUQ010000308.1 GCA_028275445.1 Anaerolineae bacterium
GGGAGACGCCGGGGTTTGTGGGGGCGGACCTGGAGAACCTGGTGAACGAGGCGGCCATCCTGGCGGCGCGGCGCAACAAGAAGGCCATCGGGATGGCGGAACTGCAGGAGGCCATCGAGCGGGTCATCGCCGGCCCGGAGCGCAAGAGCCGGCTCATCTCCGAGGAAGAGAAGCGCGTCATCGCCTACCACGAGGCCGGCCATGCCCTGGTGCGGCACTTCCTGCCGCACTGCGACCCGGTGCACAAGGTCAGCATCATCTCGCGCGGCATGGCGGTCGGCTATACGCTCTTCCTCCCGCAGGATGACCATCTTCTGCAGTCCCGCGAGAAGTTTTACGATGAGATTGCCAGCATGCTGGGCGGGCGCGCGGCGGAGGAAATCGTGTTCAACGAGATGTGGACCGGCGCCAGCGATGACCTCGAACGGGCCACACGGTTGGCCAGACGCATGGTCAAGGAATACGGCATGAGTGAGAAGCTCGGCCCGATGACCTTTGGCCAGAAGGAGGAGCTGGTCTTCCTGGGACGGGAAATCGGGGAGCACCGCAATTACAGCGAACAGATTGCCCGGCTGATTGACCACGAGGTCCGCACCATCATCTCGCAGGCGTACGAACAGGCGAAGGCCATCCTGCGGGAACATCGGACCGTGCTGGATGCGGTCGCCCAAAAGCTTATCGAGCAGGAGACGCTGGATGGCGATACATTCCGCTCGCTCGTGGAATCCATGTTGGCGGCGGAACAGCGGGCAGTAGGGGCAGAGAAGGAGGCTCGGCCGGCATGAACGAGGTTCCCCTCTTCGACAACCTGCGCCCCGGGCTGCAGGCCGAATATTCCCTGGTGGTGGATCAGGAACACACCGCCCGGCATCTGGGGAGCGGCGGCGTAGATGTGCTGGCGACCCCAGAAATGGTGCGCATGATGGAGCGCGCCGCCGTGATGGCGGTGGACCATCTTCTGCCAGATGGATACCGCACGGTGGGCGTGCGAGTGGACGTCACCCACAAGGCGCCGACCCCGTTGGGGATGAAGGTCACGGCGCGGGCGGAGCTGATCGCGGTAGACGGCCGGCGGCTGACCTTTCGCGTCACTGCCGCGGACGAGCGGGAAGTGGTCGGCGAGGGCATACACGAGCGGGCGATCATCGCCCTGGACCGCTTTGCCCGCAAGATTGAGGAGAAGCGCGGCCTGAAAGGGCAGTAAGGGGCGCGCCGGCGCTATGGCAACAGCTTGACCGCCGGCCCCCAGGTGATGCGCTCCATCAGCCAATCCGCATAATGGGTCTGCAGGGCAATGACCCGCGCCATCCGGTTATCATCCACGCGCTTGACATAAATTGACCACTGGCCATCGCGATCCGAGAGGAACGCGATGGCTTTGCCATCCGGTGACCACGCCGGCATCCCATCGTTGGCAGGATTCACGGTGAACCGGCGTAACCCCTGACCATCTGCGCCAACCAAGTAAATCTCCCAGTTGCCGTCGCGATTGGACATGAAGGCGAGGCGGGTGCCGTCCGGCGACCAGGCGGGGAAGCCGGCGCTGGGGTCCACAAGGATCGCCTGGCGCGCCCCATCGGCAAGACGGTACAGATAGATGCCGCATTGATTGCCAGTCTCGTCACACCCTTTGTAGGCAATGGTATCGCCGCGCGGAGACCACGCCGGCGTCTGGCCCGGGATGAGGGAACGCGGCTCCGCCTCCCCGCCGGCCCAGGTGGTGAACAGCGTCCACACCCGCTTGCTCATGCGGTCCGACGTAAAGACCACCTCCTGGCCGTCGGGCGAGAAGGATGGGTACAGATCCTGGGTATACGAGGTGATCAGGTGGAACGCCGGCGGGACGCCGGCGCTCAGGTCAATCACGTAGAGCCCCAGGGTGCCGACGCCGCTGAGCGCGCGCACTACCAACCGCTTGCCACTGCGGTCCACCTGGGGATGATGGACGCCGGCAAACACCTCAATCGGTGCAGAGCCGGTAAGCCCGACGGCGTACAGGACATATTCGCGGCGGGCGTCATCGTACACCGCGTAGTATATCTGCCCGCTCAGGCCCAGTTCACGGAGCGCGGCGGCATTTTCGCCCGCCGGCGCCGGCGTCCCCAGCGTCGCTTCTGGTGAAGGCGTCCCCGTCCCCTCCGCGGGGGAGGGGGGCGGCACGTTGCGCTGACAGTAATCCACCATCTGATCGCGCTTCTGCACCACCTGCGGTTTGGCCTGCAGATTGGCGGCATTGGTGTACTGCTCGGCGGCCTGGCACCAGGCGCCCTGTTCCGCCAGCATATCGCCATAGGCGACATAGGCGTTGAAGAGCCGGCTGGCAACGTCCTTATAGTCCGGCCGGGCACGATATAAGGAGGAAAATCCCTCTACCGCCTTCTGCCAGTCCGCTCCCCAGAAGCCAATGGCCGAGAGATAGCCGGCGGCCAGCTCGCGCTCGCGCTTCACCGTCTGGTCATCCGGCCGGATGGCCAGCGCCAGGTCGAAGAGCCGGAGCGCCTCCTCCATCCGATCTTCCCCGACCAGCCGCAGTGCCTCCTGGTAATAGCACTGGAAGAGCAGGTCAGCGATCAATGCAGGTTCGTAGTTGGGGTCAACCTT
>JAPWUQ010000309.1 GCA_028275445.1 Anaerolineae bacterium
ACGGTCATCGTGCCCGGCCTGGTACCGCACTTCTTCGTGGGCGGCACTGCCGGCGTCTTCGGCAACGCTACCGGCGGCCGGCGCGGCTGCATCCTGGGCGCCTTCATCAACGGCCTGATCATCACCTTCGGCGCGGCCCTGCTCCTGCCGGTGCTGGGCGACCTGGGATTCGCCAACACCACCTTCGGCGACTCCGATTTCCAGTGGGTTGGCATCCTGGTCGGCACCATCGCTCGCCTGCTCCGCTAAGTCGTTTGTCTTACCGCTTATTTTGGGTACAATTCATGGAGAGGTGCTGTGGCGCCTCTCCATGATTTTATGCCCAGGATTGGAAAGGAGGTCCCATGAACGCCCGCCGTGTCTTGCGCGGCACGCCGGCCTCGGAAGGAGTAGCCATTGGGCCGGCGTACCTGTACCGCCCGGAAAAACCCCCTGTGCCGCGCTATACCGTTCCAGACCCAGAGGCCGAGGTGCAACGCTTCCAGACAGCAGTGAAAGAGGCCTCGGAGCAGTTGCGCGCCATCCATGCGAAAGTCCTCCAGGAGACCGGGGATACAGAGACGGCCGCCATCTTCGAGGCGCATCAGATGTTCCTGGATGACCCCATGCTGATCGACAGCACGGTGGAGCGCATCCGCTCTCAGCGCATCAACGCCGAGGCCGCGCTGGCCGACACTATCGAGGAAGTGGCGGCTATGTTCGACGCGCTGGAGGATGAGTATCTGCGGGCACGCGGGGCAGACCTGCGCGACGTCGGTGAGCGGATCCTGCGCATCCTGGCCGGCATCGGCGGGGCCAGCCTGGCCGATTTGGTGGAGCCCAGCATCGTGGTGGCGCGCGACCTGACCCCCTCGGACACGGCGCAGATGGACCGCTCCCGTGTCCTGGGGTTCTGCACGGCCATGGGCGGGCCGACCTCCCATACCGCCATCCTGGCCCGACAGTTGGGCATCCCGGCGGTGGTCGGCATTGGCGAGGCGGTGATGGAACTGCCGGCCGGCGAACTGCTGGCGGTGGACGGGTCGGCCGGCCTGGTATGGGTGGCGCCGGACGAAGCCGGCCGGCAGGAATTTGCAGCGCGGCATGCGCAGTGGGCCGCGGAGCAGAAACGCCGGCAGGAGGCCGCTCAGGGGCTGACTTATACCGCGGACGGCCGGCGGGTCGAGGTGGTGGCCAACATCGGCGATGTGCGTTCGGCGGCGGAGGCGGTTCGCTGGGGCGCTGAGGGGGTGGGCCTTCTGCGCACCGAGTTCCTGTACCTGGAACGCGACAGCATGCCCGACGAGGAAGAGCAGTATCAGGCCTACCGCCAGATCGCGGAGGCGCTCGGCGACCGCCCGCTGGTCATCCGCACGCTGGACATCGGCGGGGACAAACAGGTGCCCTATCTGCCCATCGGCCAGGAGCTGAACCCCTTCCTGGGGTGGCGGGCAGTGCGCCTGTGCCTGGGCATGCCGGAGCTGTTCAAGGCGCAGATACGCGCGATCCTGCGGGCCAGCGCCGGCCATCGGGTATTCATGATGTTCCCCATGATCGCCACGGTGGAGGAACTGCGCAACGCCAAGGCGATGGTCGAGGAGGCCAAGTCCGAACTGAGGGAGCGAGGGCTGGAGGTGCCGGACGTGCCGGTGGGCATTATGGTGGAGGTGCCGGCGGCGGTGGTCGGGGCAGATATCCTGGCGAAAGAGGCCGCCTTCTTCTCCATCGGCACGAACGACCTGATCCAGTATTCCATGGCCATTGACCGGACCAACGAGCGCGTCTCGTACCTGTACGAGCCTCTGCATCCGGTCATCCTGCGGCAGATCCATCAGGTCATTCAGGCCGGCCACGCCGCGGGGCGGTGGGTCGGCATGTGCGGGGAAATGGCCGGCATGCCCGAGGCCATTCCCATCCTGCTCGGATTGGGCCTGGACGAGTTCAGCATGAACGCCTCGGCTATCCCCGAGGCCAAGGCGCTCATTCGCCGAATGCACGAGGAGCCGGCGCGTCAGCTCGCCCGGCGGGCGCTGGAGTGCGAGACCGCCGGCGAGGTGCGCGAGCTGGTGCGGGCGTTCCTGGCAAACCTATGAGGGTTCAGGCGGCAGTCACCGCGGAGGTGACTGCCGCCTTTTTCATCATCCCAAGCCGCAGAAGAACCCTGGCTCCTCCACATCTTCCCCGGTGATCTTATAGACGGTGTCGCCTTTGCGCACCCGGTCCACCACCTCCAGCGCGATCTCCTCGCCGGGGCCGGCGTACTCGATCTTGCGGTGATTGACCTCCATGGAGCCGACCCGCTGGATGAAATCGGTCGTGTGACCGTAAATATGCACCATATCCCCCACCTTCAACTCCCCGGTCAGGGCGATGACGGCGACGTGGATGCGGTTGAAGTAATGCGTTACCGTGCCAACCCGCTCGCGCATGGCTCATCCCTCCTCAGAGACCATACCGGTTCGGTACACTCTTCTCACGGCGGAAAGACAATATCCAGGAAGGCGCCGTCAGGGACATCGAGGGTGGAGCGCAGGGTACAGCGCGACGCCAGCTCCTCCAGCACAGCGGCGGCGGGGACGTTGTTGTACGTCTCGGGGAAGGTCGAAACGAC
>JAPWUQ010000310.1 GCA_028275445.1 Anaerolineae bacterium
TGCGAGTCCTGCCGCAAGGGGCTGGACAACATCTGCGACAACGCCCGCGCCCCGTTCTTCGACACGGACGTGCCCGGGCCGGCCGGCCTGGCCGAATACGTGCTCATGGATGACTATCAGTTGTACAAGGGCGCCAACGACATCCCCTTCGAGGAATTATGCCTGACGGAGCCGCTGGCCTGCGTCGTGCGGAGCGTGCGCAAGGCGCGCCTGGAACGGGGCGAGAACGTCCTCATCATCGGCGCCGGCATTATGGGCATGCTGCATCTGGCGCTGGCCAAGCAGGCCGGCACCCGCGTTATGGTCAGCGAACCCAACGCGCAACGCGCCGAGTTCGCCCGCAACATGGGCGCGGATATCGTCATCAATCCCTTTGAACAGGACCTGGCCGAAGCGGTGAAGCAAGCGACCAACGGGCGCGGCGCAGATGTGATCTTCTGCGCCACTGCCGCCGGCCCCCTGGTGGAACAGGCGGTCAACATAGCCGCCAAAGGCGGCCGCGTGATGGTCTATTCCAGCATCCACCCGCGCGGCACCAAGATCACGGTGGACCCCAACATCTTCCACAACAAAGAGGTGACGCTCACCGGCACAGTCAGCCAGGACCGGCAGGATGTCTGGGAGGCTGTGCGGCTCATCACTCAGCGCAAGATTGACCTCAAGCCGTTCGTCTCGCGCGTGGTGCCGTTCGAGAAGCTCGAGGAGGGGTTCCAGGAAGCGCTGAAGCTGGATACCTATCGCGTGGTCGTTACGATGTGACGCTCTCTGGCCCTGCCCGGCCGGCCTGCCAACCTCCCGCGGGGACGCATCCTTGCGGGAGGTTGGCGCGTTTTCCGGAGCAGAGGCGCGGCGCCGCTGTGCCCTTACTTTCGGATTGCCAGCGCCATCTATTCAGCGTATAATGGCCGTATACAGATGGAGCAGATCGGCGCCGGCCGCGCCGCCTCATCCAGCGCAACGGGGATATGCCATGAGCAGGGAGCTGTTTCCAGCACTGTCCGACGCACAACCAGAGAAGGCAAAATCCCGCGGGCACTTTCGGGCACTGATGCACGTCAGCGAACTGCTGAACTCCACCCTGCATCTGGATCAACTGCTCGAGCTGATCATGGACATCGTCATTGAGGCGCTGGAGGCAGAGCGGGGATTCCTGATGCTGGTCAATCCGGAGACCGGCCAGTTGAATTTCCCTGTTGCCCGCAACCTGGACCGCCAGAATATCGCCGGCCCGGAGTTCGAGATCAGCCGCAGTGTGGTCAATCGCGTGGCGCGCACCGGCGAGCCAGTGCTGACGCTGAACGCCGAGGAGGATGAGCGCTTCCAGGCCTATCAGAGCATCCTCGATTATCACCTGCGCTCTATCCTGTGTGTACCCCTCAAGCTGAAGGGGCAGGTGACCGGTGCTATCTACATTGACAACCGTCTGAAGGCCGGCGCCTTCTCCAACGAGGACCTGGACTTCCTGACCTCGTTCGCCAACCTGGCGGCCGTGGCCATCGAGAACGCGCGCCTGTTCAGCCGCCTGCAGAGCAACCTGGCGGAGACCAGCCGGCTGAAAAGCCTGATGGATAACATCTTCGCCAGCATCGCCAGCGGCGTCGTCACGGTCGGCCCACACGGCCGCATCACCATGGTGAACCGCGCCGCCTCGCAACTGCTCGGCCAGCCGCGCGAGGCCCTGCTGGATAAACCGCTGGAGGAAGCACTCCCCTGGCTGGTGATCGAGCCGATTCCCGACGCGCTCCTGCAGATTGTGCGCGGCGAGAAAGACGTGATTACCCTGCCGTTCTCGGCGCATCTGCCCGGACGCGGGCAGGTGCATTTCAAGCTCACCCTTTCCCGTCTGCGCGGCGCCACCGGCGGAGGGATCGTGCTGGCTATCGAAGACCAGACGTTGGAAACCCTGCTCCAACAGGATAGGGAACGGGAAGCCCGCGCACGGGAGCAGTTGCAGGCCATGCTCCAGCGCTACTTAAGCCCCTCGGTCGCGCAGAAGCTGGCCGCCATGCCGGCCAATGCCCTGACCCTGGGCGGCGAGCGCCAGGAGATCACCGTCCTCTTCGCCGACCTGCGCGGTTTTTCCACCCTGGTGGAGCAAACACCGCCCGAGGAAATGGTCCACATCCTCAACCGCTATCTGGGGCTGGCGGTAGACGCTATCTTCGCCGAAGAAGGCACGCTGGATAAGTTCCTGGGCGACGCCATCCTGGCCTTCTTCAACGCCCCGGTGCGCCAGCCCGATCACCTCATGCGGGCACTGCGGGCCGCGCTGGCAATTCAGGAGAAGGTGCGGCGCAATTGGGAGACCTTCCCCGAACCCTTCCGCCTGCAGTTTGGCATTGGTATCAGCGTCGGCGAGGCCATCGTGGGCCATATTGGGACGGAGGACCGCATGGACTTCACCGCCGTAGGAGACTGCGTCAATGTGGCAGAGCGCCTGCAGGAGGTTGCCGAGCCAGGGCAAATCCTGGTGAGCCATGCGGTGTATGAGCAGGTCAAGGATGTGGTGGATGTGCGCTCGGTGCAGTCCGTGACACTGCGCGGCCGGCAAACCCGCATCCTGGCCTATGAACTGCTGGGCCTG
>JAPWUQ010000070.1 GCA_028275445.1 Anaerolineae bacterium
GGGGGCCTTCGTGATCTGGATCCTCCCGCCGCCGTCCGCATGGGCGGCCCAGGAAATCACCCAGCGCGCGGCCGGCGTGCCGGCCTTTGTCCGGTTCGGATTTTATGCCATCTTCTTCCTTTCCATCCTGGGCGCCGGCGTGACCCTGCGCCAGATTTATATCGCGCGGCGGGGCGCGCGCGGGGATGAACCGCCGGCGAAGCTGGGAGTGGAGGGCGTGGATGTGGCGTGGGATGTGGGGCTGGTGCCGGCCACCCTCGCCGACGAACAGGAGCCGATGCCGGCGGAGGTCGAAGAAGCCCTGGCGGAGCTGGACCGGTATGTTTCCCCCATTCCGCCTGAACCGCGCCAGCCCATGGCGCCGGCACAGAGGGCCAATCCCGAGAATAACGTGATTGCCGCGGCGTGGGAGGATATGGAGATCCGCCGTAAGGCGCTGGAAAGCTGGATGCGCAGAGCAACCCCGGAAGATGCGGAGGACCTGATGCGGGAGGGTATTCGGCTGGCGAAGGCCGGCGAGACCGCACAGGCCTACGATATCTTCTCCACCGTCACGCGTCTGGTGCCCGACTATGTCGAGGCCTGGTTATGGAAAGGCGGGACCGCCCTGCATCCGCAGGAATCGGTGCGCTGTCTCCAGCGAGCGCTGGAGCTGGACCCAGACAATCCCCGGGCACGTCAGGGATTGGCCTGGGCGCTGGCGCGCCTGCAGGCGTCCGAGGACAGTCGGGAGCAGGAACTGGAATAGCGGTCTGAAGGAGGCGATATGACCTGGTATGCCGATGGAACATGGGCGGAGGCGTTAGGGGCGGTGCGCTGTGTGCGGGAAGCGCGCACAGGCGCTCGCTCGGTCCTGGAGATAGAGGCGGAGAACGGCCGGCTGTGGGTGGACCCGCTGGGGCCGGCGGCCATGCGGTTATCGGCACGGTTCGCCGGCGGCGAGGCATCTGACGAAGCGTCGGGGCCCAGCCTCCTGGCCGGACAGCCATCGCCAGAGGTACCTCTCACGTGGGAGGAAGCCGGTGATTCCATCATCATCCACAGTGGGCAGATAGAAGTGCATGCCGAGCGCAACCCCTTACGCCTGCGCTTCCTTTTCTCCGACGGCCAGACCATCGTGGAAGAGATCGCCGGCGGAGGGTTTCGCCGGGGCCCAGGGGTAAGAAGCTGGCATTTGCAGGTGAAGGAGAGCGAGGCCTTTTACGGGATGGGATACGCCGGCGCGCACCCGGATGCGCCGCGTTCGCTGAATGGGCGCGGCAGGGCCTGGCCGGTTCTGGCCGGCGCCAGGCCGGCGGCCGGCCTGCCCATCCTGCTCTCCTCGCACCGGTATGGGCTGGTGATGGATGCTGCCGCGCGTGGATACTGGGACCTGGAGGCCAGCCGGCCGGGGGAAATTGCCTATGTGTCCCATGCGGCAGAGCTTCAGGTGATCCTCCTCACGGCGGATACCATGATGGAACTGGTAAAAACCGCTGTCACGCTCTGCGGCCGATGGCCGATGCCCCCGCTGTGGTCCCTGGGGGCGCAGTACCTGCTGGAAGATGCCGGCGACCCGCGGGTAGTGCTGGAAGTCGCCCAGCAACTGCGCGCCCATGATTTTCCCTGCGATGCACTGGCCCTGCGGAGCGGCTGGCAGGAGCACGAAGGAGACTTGCGCTTTGACCCGCGCGACTGGTCGCTGGCCGGCGAAATCCTTCAGCGGCTGAAAGCGCAGGGCTTTCACCTTATTCTCGGAGAGACACCGCATTTGGAGCGGGAGAGCCGGTTGTTCCTGGAAGCGGCGGAACAGGGCTTGCTGACCCGCCGGCCCAACGGACAGCCGTACGTGGTCCGGGACCAGCGGGGGACACCGCTGGCCCAGGTGGACTTCTCCCATCCGCTTGCGCGCCAGTGGTGGGCCGAGGAGCACCGTCCACTGTTGGAGCTGGGAGTGGATGGGGTGGACATGCGGGATAATATACCGCCGGCGCTTTCAACCGAGGCGCTGTATTTCCAGGGAGCTTCGGCGCAGGTGCATAATGCCCTCCCTCGGTGGGCGCTGGAAGCGGTTTCCCAGGGGTGGCAGGCGGCGTCCGCCGGCCGAAGGCCCTGGCTGGCCTCCAATGTGCCGGCGCTGGGCTTGTCGCGCTGTGGGGCGGCGGTGTTCGATGCCGGCCAGCCGCTGGACTGGGAAACCCTCCGGGCAGTGGTACGGGAAGCCCAGCAAATGGCGCTGGCCGGCCAGCTCTGGTGGAGTGCGGAACCGTCCCGCGCGCCGCAGGGGACGGAGGACGCGGAGCTGTTGATACGCTGGGTCCAGTTGGGCGCGTTTCTGCCGTTTTTCCGCCTTGCGGCGGGGGCGGCCCTATGGGAAATGGACGAGCAGGTGCAGGGCATCCTGCGGCAGTATCTGCGCTTGCGCTACCGCTTCCTGCCGTATATCTACGGCTGTTTCTGGGAATCCCACCGCACGGGCGCACCGATCCTGCGTCCGCTACTGCTGATGTATGAGGACGATGCGGAAGCGCGCGAGATCAGCGATGAATTTCTCTTCGGGCCGGCGGTGCTGGTCGCGCCGGTGATGGAGCCGGCAGTGCGCCGCCGGCGGGTATATCTGCCGGCGGGGACCTGGTACGACGGCTGGACGGAACAGCGGTATGAAGGCCGGCAGTGGGTGGAAGTGGAAGCGCCTCTGGACCGCCTGCCGATGTTTATCCGCGCCGGCGCGTTGATCCCTTTCGCGCCCTATCACTCTTTCACCGGGGAGCGCACAGCCCCGTGGAGCCCCATCACGCTTCATTATTATGCCGGCGACAGTGCCTCCTTCGACCTGTATGAAGACGACGGAAAGACGCAGTCCTATCTGCTGGGGGAATACCGTCTGACGCCCATTCGGGTGACAGAGAGCGAAGGCACCTGGAGGCTGGACATTGAGCGGGCGAAGGGGGAGCAGGCCGGCAAGGGATTCCAGCGCCAGTGGGTGTTCTGGTTTCACGGGCTGGGGGAGGTGGCCGGCGCCCAGCATGATAACCGGCCCCTGCCGGCGCTGGCCAGCCGCGAGGCCTGGCGCAAGGTGAAGGCCGGCTGGTGGCGCAACGAGGAACGCGACCTGCTGGGCATCAAGATTCCGCCCACTGCCGAGACAGTGACCATCTTTGTGCGCCGGCGCCAGCGCCGCAACACAGAAGGCTCGCCAGAGCTATCCTCGTGACCATCATCGTAATGTTGGAATAGGAGTATGGCAGGTACACCACAAGCGCGCATCGGCTTTGTTTCCACACGTCTCGCGGGGACGGACGGTGTCTCGTTGGAAGTCGTCAAATGGACCGAGGTACTGCAGGAGCTGGGGCACGAGTGCTTCTATTTCGCCGGCGAGTGCGATTGGCCGGCCGAGCGCTCCTACGTGGTGCCGGAGGCGCACTTCGCGCATCCGGACATCCGCCGGCTGACGCAGGAACTGTTCGATGATTACCGACGCGCCCCGGACACATCGCGCCTGGTCGGGGAACTGAAGGAATATCTCAAGGCGCACATCTACGAGTTCGTGCGAACATTCGACCTGAACCTGTTGATTGTGGAAAACGCCCTATCCCTGCCGATGAACATTCCGCTCGGGCTGGCGCTGACGGAGTTCATTGCGGAGACGGAATTCACGACGATTGCCCATCATCACGATTTCACCTGGGAGCGCTCTCGCTTCACGATCTCGGCGGCCCAGGACTACCTGCGGGCGGCGTTCCCACCCACCATGCCTTCCATCCGCCATGTGGTGATCAGCTCCTTCGCCGGCGAGCAGTTGGCCATTCGCGTGGGAGTCCGTGCGACCGTGATACCCAATGTCATGGATTTCGAGCACGGGCCGCCACCGCCGGACGAATATGCCAGCACTCTGCGGGCTGATTTAGGATTGACCGATGGTTTCTTTTTGCTTCAGCCCACGCGTGTGGTGCCGCGCAAACGCATCGAGCTGTCCATCGAGCTGGCGCGCCGGCTGGGGAACTGTACGCTGGTCATCACCCATTCCGCCGGCGATGAGGGATTCACCTACCAGCGGTATCTGGAGGAATACGCCGGCCTGCTGAACGTGCGGGTGCTGTTCCTGCACGACCGTTTCAATCATTACCGTCGGGTGCTCCCAGACGGCCGCAAGGTCTATGCCCTGGCGGATGCGTATCAGCAAGCCGACCTGGTGACCTATCCATCTCGAGAGGAAGGGTTTGGCAATGCCTTTCTGGAGGCGGTGTATTACCGCCGGCCCATCGTCG
Source organism: Anaerolineae bacterium (assembly GCA_028275445.1). Taxonomy (GTDB): domain Bacteria; phylum Chloroflexota; class Anaerolineae; order JACIWP01; family JACIWP01; genus JACIWP01. The sequence continues at coordinate 4,248 of JAPWUQ010000070.1, forward strand.
TCAGCGCCTATCAGATTTTCAAGACGGATATCCAGCCCAAGGGCTTTGATGTGATCGTGTTTGAAGAGGTGATTACGGACGAGATTGTGGAACGCGTGCGACAACTGCTGCATGACCCGGACCGCATTGCCCAGATGGTAGAGCGCAATTATCAGGTAGCTCGCCGGCATTATTCGTACTCCGTTCTGCGCCGCCGGCTCAGCCTTCTGCTGGAGGGTTGTCTGAGCGGGGAGGGGGAGTGGTGACATCCGAGGCAAGAGCAGCGCGGGTGATGATCCTGCATTATGCCGCGCCGCCCATCGTTGGGGGCGTGGAAAGCACCATCTATCATCATGCCCGACTGCTGACAGCGGCCGGCCTGCGGGTGGAGATCGCGGCCGGCCGCGGCGAGCCGGTCCTGCCGGACGTGGGCCTACAGATCCTGCCCGAAGCAGATTCTCGCCATCCTGAAGTACTGGCGGTCAAAGCTGAGCTGGACCGCGGCCAGGTGACCGAACGATTCTACGCGCTGCGCAATGCCCTCGTTCAAAAGCTCGACGCGATGCTCCAGGGGGTAGATGTCCTGATCGGCCATAACGTGTTCACCCTGCACAAGAATCTGCCGCTGACCGCGGCGCTGTACGAGTGGATCGTGGGGAAAGGGCCGCGCAACCTGGGGGTGCTGGCATGGCATCATGACTTGGCCTGGCGCGACCCGCAGTACGCCGGCGAGGTGCACGCCGGCTATCCCTGGGATTTACTGCGAGTGCCGTGGCCCGGGGTGCGCCATGTGACGGTGTCGGAGGCCCGGCGGGAGCATCTGGCGGCGATGTACGGCCTGCCGGCGGAGCAGATTGCCGTCGTGCCGCCGGGGGTGGACCCCGCCGAGCGTATGCTCTGGACATCCACCACACGCCGCATCGTGGAGGCCTTCCGGCTGGACAGCGCGGAGGTGATTTTGCTACTGCCGGCGCGCATCACTCGGCGGAAGAATATCGAGCTGGCGATACGGGCGGTTGCCGCCCTGCGCCGGCAGACAGGGCTGGACGCCCGGCTCCTGGTCAGTGGGCCGCCAGGGGCGCATAATCCGGCCAACATCGCGTATCTGGAGCGCCTTCAGCGCCTGCGCGAAGAGGAAGATGTCCTGGATGCGGTGCATTTCGTCTATACGCTGGGGCAGGAAGGGAATCCGCTGGTGCCGGATGATGCGACGATGGCGAATCTGTTCCTGCTGGCGGATGCCCTGCTTTTCCCCAGCCTGGAGGAGGGGTTTGGCATTCCAGTGCTGGAGGCCGGCCTGGTTCGTCTGCCCGTCTTCTGCAGTGATATTGCCCCTTTCCAGGCCACCGGTCAGGATGATGTCTTCTATTTCTCCCCGCAGGCACGGCCGGAAGATGTCGCCGGCCTCATTGCCCGCCATTTGCTGACGGATCGCACCTTCCGTCTGCGCCGGCGGGTGCGGCGGGAATATGCCTGGGACCGCATTGTCCACGATATTGTCATCCCACTGATCCAGGCGGCGGTTGCCAATAGGTAAGGAGGCGGAGCCATCATGGGGGAGTACCGGATTGTCATCCCGGTGTATCGGGGTCAGCATGCGGAAAATTGGGTGCGCCTTGCACAGCACCTTTTGCCGGCGGAGGATGGTCATATTGATTTAATCGGCATTGTGGAGGTGCCGCTGGGACATTCGCTGAGCGAAGGGGCGCTCCAGGCGCAAGAATGCAGGGAAGAATTGGTCCGCATCGCGGAACAGTGCGCCGAACTGCCGGTGCGCATCTCCCCGCATGTGTGGGTTTCGCATGCGCCGTGGCTGGAACTGCTCAGCGAACTGCAGGACGAGCCGGCAGACCTGCTGTTGGTCCCCTGGGTGGGAATCGCAGAGAATGTCCTGGGCGTGCGCGTGCTGGAACTGCTGGCGCATGCTCCGTGCGATGTGATCCTGGTGCAGGGCACCATTCATCGCTATGACCGGGTGCTGATGCCTGTGCGGGGGACCGCACACCTTCCTCTGCGCATGCGGCTGGCTTATGCACTGCACCGCCTGACCGGGGAACCCATCACGATACTCCACGTGCAGGACCCCGAAGGGGATCGTCCGCCGGCAGACCCGCTGACGATGATCGAGGAAATGCGCCAACAGTTGCCCTCCCCGGTGGAGCTGATCTCGGAACAAGGAGAGCCGGCGCAGATCATCCTGGAGCATGCCTCGGCACATCACGCCCTCGTGCTCGGCGCAACCCTGTCAGAACGCTTGGGCGAGCCTGGCTTGAGCGCAGTGCATGAGAGCGTGATCTCTCAATCGCTCATCCCGGTTTTCCTGGTGCGCTCCTTCGGCGAGCAGGCAGAGCTGTTCGAGAGAATCGCCCTGCCACATGTTGTCATCACCTCTTCCGAGCTTTCTGCCAAGGTGGACCGCTGGTTCGCTACTAACACCTTTCACTGGAGCGAGTTTGAGGATGTGCGGATGCTCCTGCAGTGGAAGGAACGCAGTGGGCAGACTATCAGCCTGGCCCTGCCGGCCCTGAACGAGGAGAAAACCGTCGGCCGGGTGATCGAGACACTGCGCTCTGCCCTGATGGAGGAGTATCCCCTGCTGGATGAGATTGTCCTCATTGACAGTAATTCCACGGACCGCACCAGGGAGATAGCTCAGGAGCTGGGCATCCCGGTCTACATCCATCAGGAGATTCTGCGGGATGAGGTCGGGAGCGCCGTCGGCAAAGGGGAAGCCCTCTGGAAGAGCCTCTACGTCACCAAGGGGGATATCATCGTCTGGATCGACACGGACATCGTGAACATCCATCCCCGTTTCGTGCTGGGGGTGGTGGGACCGCTCCTGCGCTGGGACCGCATCCAGTACGTGAAGGGCTTTTACCGCCGGCCTCTGCGCGAAGGGGAACATATCCGCGCCGGCGGCGGGGGTCGGGTGACCGAACTGGTGGCTCGCCCTCTGCTGAACCTGTTCTTTCCCGAATTGTCGGGCCTGATCCAGCCGCTGAGCGGGGAATACGCCGGCCGGCGCAGGGTGCTGGAACGCGTCCCCTTCTTCACGGGCTACGGCGTCGAATCCGGCCTGCTTATTGATCTCCTGGAGCTTTGCGGACTGAACGCTATCGCCCAGACCGACCTGGAGATGCGTGTGCATCACAACCAGCCGTTATCCAACCTGAGCAAAATGGCCTTTGCCATCATTCAGGTATTCATGGCGCGCCTGGGACAGCGGCTGGACGCCCCGCTGGGGGAAGCGATGCACCGCACCATGAAGATCATCTGCCAGGAGCCGGGCCGCATGTACCTGACAGAAGAGGAAATCACGGAAAGGGAGCGTCCGCCCATGCTCACTGTGCCGGCGTACCGCCGGCGCTTCGGGCGGAGCGAGGAAGCCGCGCTACAGCACCCCGAACCATATCAACACGCCCAGGATGATGAAAGCGGCGGCAGATAGGAGCCGCAGGATGCGCTCCGGCACCAGCCGGCTGATGCCCTGGCCGAACAAGACCCCCATGGCGGTCACCGTGCTCAGCGCCAGGGAGGCGCCCAGGAATACCATCCAGGGTGATGAGGATTTGCTGGCCAGGCTGATGCTGGCGAGCTGTGTTTTGTCGCCCAGCTCCGCCAGGAAGATGAGTACAAAAGTGGAGCTGAAGGCGGCCCAATCGCGCCGGCGCAGCGCGGCAGACTGGTCCGCATCATCAGCGTCGCAGACGAGCGATTCGTCCGTTTCCTCGGGCTGGCCGGCCTGGCGCAGATGCTGATATGCCAGATACAGGCCCATCGCAATAAACAGGACCGCGGCCACGCGGCGGATGACAGCGGCCGGCAGTAACACGCCCATGGCCTGGCCGAATGCCACCCCAATACCGGTCAGGATGGTCAGCGCTAAAGAACCACCCAAAAAGACCGGCAGGACCGTGCGGTATTTGCATACCTGCGTCAGCACGGCCAACTGGGTCTTGTCCCCCAATTCGGCAAGCAGTAACAGGCCAAAGGCAGAGACAAAATCTGTCCAATTCATCTGCAGTATATATCCCTCCTCCACACATCAAAAAAGCGAGACCCCTTGCCCGCCCATACACGAGAGCGTATGAACGGGTCAAAGGTCTCGCTGATTGAGCATAGTGCTCAACCGGTGGGCCAGGGCAGGACATCCGCCCAGCATGTTGACCACACCGTGGCCAGCTACTCCCCTCTGACCGACAAGGCTATTGTAATCCGGGATAGCGAATACGTCAAAAAAGTCTCCTTGCATGTGAGGCGGCTCCCTTCTCGCCTCATCGCTTTGACTTTCTCCGCCGGCAGTTTATAATGAGGGCCGGCGCTCCGGCATGGCGCACGAAAGGAGAATCTATCATGGCCATCCCGCTGGTCGACCTGAAAGCCCAATACCGCTCCATCCAATCCGATATTGACGCCGCTATCCGGCGCGTCGTCGAGAACACCAGCTTCATCCTGGGCAAAGAGGTGCAGGCCTTTGAGCAGGCCTTCGCCCAATACTGCGGCGCTGACCACTGCATCGGGGTCAGCTCTGGTACCGCCGCCCTGCACCTGGCCCTGCGCGCCGCCGGCATCGGCCCCGGCGATGAGGTCATCACCTCTCCCTTCACCTTCGTGGCCACCGCTGAGGCCATCTGGATGGCCGGCGCCCGCCCGGTCTTCGTGGATATCCATCCGCGCTATTACTGCATCCACCCAGACCTCATCGAACGAGCCATCACTCCCCGCACGAAGGCCATCATGCCGGTACATCTGTACGGCCAGCCGGCGGATATGGGCCCCATTATGGACATCGCCCGCCGGCACCAACTCCTCGTCATCGAGGACGCCGCGCAGGCGCACGGCGCCGAGTACCACGGCCGGCGCACCGGCACCCTGGGAGACATCGCCGGCTTCAGCTTCTACCCCGGCAAAAACCTGGGCGCCTACGGGGATGCCGGCGCCGTAGTGACCAACAACGCGGAGCTGGCGGAGCGCGTGCGCATGCTGCGCGACCACGGCCGGCGCTCCAAATACGAGCACGAGATACTGGGCTATGGGGAACGGCTGGACGCCCTGCAGGCCGCCATCCTGGCCGCCAAACTCCCGCATCTGGAGGCGTGGACCGAACGCCGGCGCGCCCTGGCCCACAGGTATCACCAGCTCCTGGCCGGAGTGCCCGTTGAGCTTCCCGAGGAAATGCCGGGCACGCGCATGGTGTACCATATATATGCCATCCGGACATCTCATCGCGACGCCCTGTTACAGCATCTGAACGCGCAGGGCATCGGCGCCGGCATCCACTATCCCATCCCTCTGCATCTCCAGCCCTCTCTCCGCTACCTGGGATATCAGCCCGGGGATTTCCCGGAAGCGGAAAGGGCCAGCCAGGAAGTGCTCTCCCTGCCGCTCTATCCCGAGATGACCGACGAACAGCAGGACATGATCGTCGAGGCCATCCGGCAGTTCTTCCCCTGAGGGCGGAACGGTGAGCGCGGCATTGCCTCCTGTCGAAATTGACCAGAACGCCCTTGCCGGCCTGGGCAAAATCTCGGTGCTGGTGCCGGCACGCGACGAAGAGGGCAATATCGGGCAGGTCATCGAGCGCACCCTGCGCGTTTTCTCCCGCTACGGCCTGGACGGGGAGATCGTGGTGGTGGACGACGGTTCCACCGACGGCACGCGCCAGGAGGTGCTTTCCTGGTCCGAACGATCCCCCCACGTCCATCTGATCACCCACCGCCGCAATCTGGGCCTGACCGCCGCCCTGCGCACTGGTTTCCGCCACGTCCAGGGAGATGTGGTCATCTTCCTCCCCGGCGACATGGAATCTGACCCGGAAGAGGACATCCCGCGCCTGCTGGCCAAGCTCAGCGAGGGATACGATGTCGTCGCCGGCTGGCGCCAGGGCCGGCGCGACCGCAAGGTCTTCGCCTCCCGCATCTATAACCTCGTCTCGCGCTGGCTGTTCGGCGTCCAGGCCCATGATATGAACTGGATCAAGGCCTTCCGGCGCGAGGTAATTGACGCGCTCCCTCCCCTGCGCTCGGACTGGCACCGCTTTATCCTGATGATGGCCGCATCCGACGGCTTTCGCGTGGGCGAGGTGCCGACCAGCTACCGCCCGCGACAGCGCGGCCGCTCCAAATTTGGCTTGGGACGCATCCCGGTTTCTTTCCTAGATGTCCTGGTGGTCAAGTTCCTGCTGGTCTTCAGCCAGAAGCCCATGCGCTTCTTCGGCGCGCTGGGCGGCGGGCTGATCGCCGCCGGCTTCCTGACCTACCTGTATCTGCTCATCCTGTACATCGTCCAATCCAAACAACAGCGGCCCATCTTCTGGTTCGCCGGCGTGCTGGTGCTGGCCGGCCTCATCCTCTTCCTCATTGGCTTCATCGCCGAGCTGATCGTCAATCAGCAGGAGCAACTGGTGGAGCTGGAGCGCACCCTACGTCAGCATCTCCAACAGCGGCCCTCCTATCCCGCCCAACATCCCGACCGGTTCCCCCATTCGGGTGAGGAGTCATGAAGGTCCTATTCGTGATGTCCAGTTTTCCCAGGTGGGATGGCGATGTGCACTCCCCCTGGGCGGTTGAACTGGTCCATTACCTGCAGGCGCGTGGCGCGGATATCACGGTCCTGGCGCCGGCCTACCAGGGGCTGAAGGACCATGTCATCGCCGGCATCCCGGTCAAGCGCTTCCGCTACGCGCCGGCAGTCTGGGAATCCCTTACCCACGAAAGCGGCGCACCCAATAAGATCCGCCGCAACCCGCTCTATCTGGCCCTGGTCCCCACCTATTTGCTCGCCGGCGCGGTGCGACTGCGCCGGCTCTGCCGCGACCTGCGGCCGGAGGTGATTCACGTCCACTGGCCCATCCCGAATGCCCTGCTGGCACTCTGGGAACGGCGGGGCCGGCGGCCGCGCCTCATCTCCACCTTTTACGGCGCAGATGTCGCCCTGGTGCGCAAATACCCCGCTCTACGTCCCCTGCTCCGGCGTGTGGTGCAGGAAAGCGACGCCTGCACAGCCATCTCCCGCTACACTGCGGGGCTGGTGCATCAGCTCGCCGGCGTACTGCCGGCCGTCATCCCATATGGTGTGGATATGAGCGCCCGCCCGGCCCTGGCAGAGGAGCAGAAGCCGGCCCGGTATGAGATTCTCACCGTTGGCCGGCTCATCGAGCGCAAAGGGCACGCTGTCCTCCTGCGCGCCTTCGCCAAACTGCGCGAACAGCGGGACGACGTGGCCCTGACCATCATCGGCGAGGGGCAGGAGCGCCCGCGCCTGGAGGCGCTCATTGATGAACTGGGACTGCGGGGGGTTGCGGTCCTGCGCGGCCGGGTTCCGGATGAAGAGCTTCAGCGGGCCTATGCCCGATGCGATGTGTTTGTCCTGCCGGCCATCGTGGACGCCGGCGGCGACACCGAAGGGCTGGGCGTGGTCCTGCTGGAAGCCATGCGCTATGAGAAACCGGTGGTCGCCAGCGCGGTCGGGGGCATCACGGACATCGTCGAGGACGGCGTCAGTGGACTGCTGGTGCCGCCGGCGGATGTCGAGGCGCTGGCCGGCGCCCTGGCCTACATGCTGGATAACCCGGAGCACGCCCAGGAACTGGGCCGGCGCGCCCGCCATCTCAATGCCATCCGGTTCGATTGGGACCAGATTGTGAACGCATACTGGCGGCTGTACTCGGGGCAGGCCCTGTGAGGGATTGGACGATGCGGCGCACAGCCCACTCATGGATGCCGAACGCTCTGCTGGTGCTCCTGATGGCGCTGTACATCGGGTATTTCGGCGTCTATTCCATCACCCTGCACGACGCACAGCGCACCCATGCCCGTGACCTGGGAAACATGGACCAGCCCATCTGGAACACCCTGCAGGGACGCATCCTGGAGGAGACCCGGGCCGATGGCCGGCAGGCCACCCGCCTGACCGACCATGTGGAGCCGTTTTTCATCCTGGTCGCTTTCTCCTTCCTCCTATGGGACGACGTGCGCATGCTCCTGCTGGTGCAGACCATCCTGATCGCGCTGGGCGCCCTGCCGGTGTACTGGCTGGCCCGAGACCGATTCACGTCTCCCGATGACCCGAACGCCGGCGAGTGGATGGGCGTGCTCTTCGCCGCAGTATATCTCCTCTTTCCGGCGCTGGAGGCCGCCAACCTGACCGAATTTCACGCTGCCCCTCTGGCA
>JAPWUQ010000311.1 GCA_028275445.1 Anaerolineae bacterium
ATCCCGCTGGGGATTTTCACCCAGTTGGCGGAACTGCCGGCGGTCATCGTGCTGGGCTTCTGGTTCATCCTCCAGTTGTTCAACGGGGTGCTGGCGCTGGGACTGCCTTCGGCCGGCGGTGTGGCGTGGTTCGCGCACATCGGTGGGTTCGTAGCCGGCTGGCTGTTGGTGCGGCTGTTCGCCATTGGGCGCCGGCAGGCGATCCGCTATTATCATTACTAGCCGCAGGGAAAGAGATTGGGGCACCGCCGCCATCGGTGCCCCAACCACACAGAGGAAAGGAGAGAGACAACAGAGGAGAACGTCTTTGTCCTCTTCTGCGACGAAAATGGAAACCGCCGCCAGTGGTCCTGGGCGGCGGGGTAAAGAAAAGCCCCCTGCTGGCCGGCGGGGGGCTTTTCACACGTAATCGCTCACGTGTTCCCATGCCTGTCGCGCGCAGGTCACTGGAAACGCTGTGTTGAGGCGGGTAACCTGGCTTCCCCAGTAGTTGGGGTTACAGTTGCGGGACAGCGCCGGACTTGCACCGGTCTTCCCCCTTTACGTCCCTCGCATCCGGGCTCGGGACACCTCAACGGCAGTGGTATGCGGTTGTTGGAAATTATATACCATAGATTGATGAGATTGTCAATTCGGCCTTGCTTCGCTTTGACCATTTGCCCTGCCCCGGGGTATAATGGCGCGGCCTGTGCCGGCCAGCAGCTATCCCGCCGGCCATCTTCCAACAACATTCCAGACATGGGAGGGCTCGTATGACTTCCCGCGATACCGCCGTCTATACCTCCGCCATTGACCAGGGCACCACCGGCACCCGCTTCATGGTCTTCGACCGCACCGGTCGCGTCATGGCCTCCTATTACAAGGAACACCGCCAGATTTACCCCCAGCCCGGCTGGGTGGAACACGATCCCCTGGAAATCTGGGAGGCGACCGCCGAGGTCTGCCGCAAGGCCTTGGACGCCAGCGGCATCCGCCCCGAGCAGATCGCCGGCCTGGGCGTCACCAACCAACGCGAGACCACCATCATCTGGGACCGCCAGACCGGCAAGCCGCTCTACAATGCCATCGTCTGGCAGTGCACCCGCACCACCGACATCTGCCAGCGCCTGATCGATGACGGCCTGGAGCCGCTTTTCCGCCGCAAGACCGGTCTGCCCATTGCCACCTATTTCTCCGGCCCCAAGATCAAGTGGATCCTGGACAATATCCCCGGTGTGCGCAAACTGGCGGAAGAGGGCAGGGCTTTGTTCGGGAACATTGATACCTGGGTCATCTGGAACCTGACCGGCGGGCCGGCCGGCGGCGCGCACGTCACCGACCCTTCCAACGCCTCGCGCACCATGCTCATGAACCTGGAGACCATGGACTGGGATGATGAACTGCTCCGCATCCTGGACATCCCGCGCCAGATGCTGCCGGCCATCCGCCCCTCCAGCGACCGCGCCGGCTACGGCCTCACCCGCGCCGACGGTCCCCTGGGCGGCGCCATCAAGGTCTGCGGCGACCTGGGCGACCAGCAGGCGGCGCTCTTTGGGCAGGCCTGCTTCGACCCCGGCGAGGCCAAGAACACCTACGGCACGGGGAGCTTCCTCCTGCTCAATACCGGGGAGAAGCTCATGCACTCCCAGCACGGCCTCCTCACTACCGTCGCTTACCGGCTGGACAACGGCGTGAAGGCCTATGCGCTGGAGGGGTCCATCCCCATCACCGGCGCGGCGGTGCAGTGGCTGAGGGATAACCTGGGCATCATCCACAGCGCGAGCGAGACAGAGGAAATCGCCCGTTCGGTGGAGGACGCCGGCGGCATTTACTTTGTGCCGGCTTTCTCCGGCCTCTTCGCGCCGCACTGGGACATGTATGCGCGCGGCCTCATCATCGGCATCACCCGCTACATCACCAAAGCCCACCTGGTGCGCGCCACGCTGGAGTCCATCGCCTATCAGAGCCGCGAGGTCGTGGAGGCCATGGAGGCGGACGCCGGCATCTCCCTCAAAGAGCTGAAGGTGGATGGCGGCGCGGCCCGCAACAATTTCCTGATGCAGCTCCAGGCGGATATCCTGGGCGCGCGGGTCGTGCGGCCGCGCGTGGAGGAGACGACCGCGCTGGGCGCGGCCTATGCCGCCGGCCTGGCCGCCGGCCTGTGGGATAACCTCGATGCCCTGCGCCAGAACTGGGTGCTGGACCGCGTCTTCGAGCCGCAGTGGGATGAGCGCCGGCGCGAGGCCGGCTACCGCGGCTGGAAACGCGCCGTCGAGCGCGCCAAGGCCTGGGTCGAGCGGGAGAACGGCTAGCGCAGTCTATATCTCAGGGGGGCGGTGATGGCCACAGCGATATATATCATCCTCGGCCTGCTGACCGGGCAGTTCCTGGCCTGGTGCGCCGACCGCCTGCCGGCGGAGCGCGACCTGGGCTGGCATGCCGGCTGTCCCCACTGCGGACGGCCCCTTTCCGCGGATATGTCCGCGTCGGCCCGCTGGCTGGTCCTGCTGGGCTGGCGCACCTGCCCTTTCGAGGGTGGGCGCTGGCGCTGGCGCACCCTCGCGCTGACGGCCATCACCGC
>JAPWUQ010000312.1 GCA_028275445.1 Anaerolineae bacterium
AGAAGAGGATCACACACACGATACATGATGAACACCATGACAGGAATCACGGAAGAAGAAAGGACGGCAGAACTGAAAGAACATCTGCTGACCCGCATGCGAAACACGGAAATGAAGATTACCGACGACCTGGACGCCCTGCTGGCGGTGCTCCCTCCGGACATCGCGCAGGCCGTCCGGGACGCCAACCGCGCCGACGAACTGCTGGAAGTGGTGATGGACCTGGGCCGGCGCCCGGAAGCCCGCTACCTCACCCATGAGGTGGCCCTGCGCGAGCGGGAGGTCACGGCCGAGGATTTGGAGTACGTCATTGCCCGGGTGGGCGACTTCGGTGAGGACAACCGCGCCGGCATCGAGCGCACCCTGCACCGTATCTCCGCCATCCGCAACCGCAAGGGGCGCATCGTCGGCCTGACCTGCCGCGTTGGCCGGGCGGTGTACGGCACCATTGACATCATCCGCGACATCGTCGAGTCGGGCAAGAGCATCCTGCTCCTGGGCAAGCCGGGCGTGGGCAAGACCACCATGCTCCGGGAAGTGGCGCGCGTCCTTGCCGAGACCAAGCGGGTGGTCATCGTGGACACCTCCAACGAGATCGGCGGGGATGGGGATATCCCCCACCCGGCCATCGGGCGGGCGCGCCGCATGCAGGTGGCCACGCCGGCCTTCCAGCATGAGGTGATGATCGAGGCAGTGGAGAACCACATGCCCGAGGTCATCATCATTGACGAGATCGGCCGCGAGCTGGAGGCGCTGGCGGCGCGCACCATCGCCGAGCGCGGCGTGCAGTTGGTGGCCACGGCACACGGCCGCACGCTGGACAACCTGATGATGAACCCTACCCTGGCGGACCTGGTGGGGGGCATCCAGAGCGTGACCCTGAGCGATGAAGAAGCCCGCCGGCGCGGCACCCAGAAGTCGGTGCTGGAGCGCAAGGCTCCACCCACCTTCGACGTGCTCATCGAGATCAAGGACTGGCAGCACCTCATCATCCACCACGACGTGGCCAAATCGGTGGATGCCATCCTGCGCGGCCAGAAGGTGACCACGGAGGTGCGCTATCGGGATGAATCCGGGCAGATCCATGCCGAGATCACCTCGCATGTGCCCCCTTTGATGGAGCAACAGCAGGGCGGCCGCATGTCGCGCGGGTTCGAGCGGGCCATCGAGCGGGGGTTTGAACGCCCGGCGGAACGGCCGGCGGAGCGGACGCCGGACCAGCTCAGCACCCTGCGGGTCTACGGCTACGGCGTGGGGCAGAATAAAATCCTGCAGGCCGCCCGTGCCCTGCAGGTGCCGGCTATCACCGTGCGCGACCTGAGCGACGCGGACGTGGTGCTGACGCTCAAGAACTACTACCGCCGGCGGCCCCAGCCCCTCACCGAGGCCGAGGACCGCGGCATCATGGTCTATGTCCTGCGCTCCAACACGGTGGTGCAGATTCAGGAGGCGCTGGCCAATATCTTCGGCCTGAACGTGACGCCGGTGGATGACTTCGCGGAGGCCATGGCGGAGACCGAATCCGCCATCCAGCAGGTGTTGGCCGGCGCCAAGTTCGTCGAGCTTTCCCCTCAATCCGCAGAAGTGCGCCGGGAACAGCACCGCATGGCCCGTCAGGCCCACCTCCTCTCTGAGAGCACAGGCCGCGAGCCGTACCGGCGGGTGCGCATCTTCCGCGGCGACCAGGCGTGAGAAGCCGCCATGCCGGCGCTGTTCGTGACCTTCGAGGGGCCAGAAGGGTGCGGCAAAACCACCCAGGTGCGCCTGCTGGCGGAATGGCTGAGCGCCCGGGGCTACGACGTGCTGGCCACGCGCGAGCCCGGGGGCACACGCATTGGCGAACAAATCCGCGCCATCCTGCTGAACCCTGAGCATACGGAAATGGTGCCGGCGGCGGAGATCCTGCTGTTCTCCGCCGCCCGCGCCCAAATTGTGCAGGAGGTCATCATCCCTCACCTACGGCGGGGCGGCATCGTCTTGTGCGACCGCTTCGCGGATTCCACGCTGGCGTATCAGGGCTACGGCCACGGCCTGGACCTGGGGGTCTTGCGCGTGATCACCGCCTTTGCCACCGCCGGCCTGACGCCCGACGTCACGTTCTACCTGGACATCCCGGTGGAAGAGGGCCTGCGGCGCAAGGCAGAGGCGGGACGGGGCGAGTGGAACCGGCTGGACCAGCGGGAGCTGGCCTATCATCAGCGGGTGCAGGAGGGATACCGGCAGTTGATCGCGGCGGAGCCGGCCCGTTGGGTGATCATCGACGCCAGGGGAAGCATCGAAGCCGTCCATAGGCAGGTGGTGCGGGAGATGGAGCGCCGGCTGGCAGTCCAGCAGGGCACGGCGCGCTGATTCGGTCACGACGCCGGCGGCAGTACCCTGGCCGGCGGAATCACGCACTCATGGGAGGGATTGGAGATCATGAAGCTTATCCTCAGCATCGTCAACCGCGATGACTCCAACGCCTTGATCGACACCCTTTTGCGGCACGGATATCGCGCCACGGTCATCAGCACGACCGGCGGGTTCTTGCGAGAGGGGAACGCCACCATCCTGG
>JAPWUQ010000314.1 GCA_028275445.1 Anaerolineae bacterium
TGGTCGGCGTCGGCCTGGCCCTGGCCGGCATCTGGTTCGGCGGACGCCCGCGCCGGACGTGGAACCTGCTGGCCGGCCTGACCTATGTCCTCTTCGTGGCCTATGCCATGGGGTATGATACCATCGACTCGTACGTCTACCTGATCCCGTCGTATGCCGTTGTCAGTCTGTGGATCGCCCAGGGGCTGGCCGGCATTCTGGAGGCATGCTGGACAGTGGAAGGGTTCCGCCGGCGCTGGCTCCTCGCCGCCGGCGTCCTCCTTATCCTGCCGCTGACCTCTGCAGTCATCCATTGGCGGGAGGTGGACCTGCGTCAGGACCGGCTGGCGCTGGCCTATGCTGAGGAGGCCCTGGCCGGCGCGGAAGAGGAAGCTATCATTCTGGCGCACGGGGATGCCCCGACCTTCGCCCTATGGTACGCGCATTATGCCTTGGGCCGGCGGCCGGATGTGACCCTCATCAGCATTGCCCTGTGGCAGTATGACTGGTACCGCGCGACCATGGCGCGGCTGGACCCTTCCCTCTCGCCGCCCGATGGAGGTCCTCCATCAACCATAGAAGCGTTGATGCAATCCTTTCGCACCCGTCGCCCTATCTACCTAGCTGGGGAATCCACCCTCTTATCCCAATATCCCTGGACCCTGGAGGGGTTGCTATACCATCTGGAGGAATAAATCTGCGCCTTCCTGCTTCTCAGGTAGTATGGCCCATTTCCATCAGCCCCCCACATTCTGCCGATTCTCACTCTCCTGTGCCGAACTTTCTACCATCCCCGGGCGTATAATTCAGTGAACGATGGACACGGGGAGGAATCCGATGGGCATCCACCATGCCGGCCGAGATCCCTACACACAAGAGTCTTTCACTGCGCTATTCCATCAATATAAAAACCTGGTCTTCAGAACTGCCTTCCTTCTGCTGAACAGCGAGCAGGAAGCAGAGGATGCGCTCCAGGAAATCTTCCTCCGGGTCTATAAGGCTCTCCCTTCCTTCGACCCAGCGAAAGGGGCTTTTACCACCTGGCTGTACCGCATCACGGTGAACTACTGCCGAAGCCGCCGGCGCCGGCATGTCCTGCCCACCTTCCCGCTGGAGAATGCCAGACCTTCTGACCTGGCGAATGTTTCGGAATGCGTGGAACGCGCAGAGAACGAGGATACCGTGCTCCGCGCCATGGCACAACTGAGCCACGATCTGCGCACCGTGCTGATATTACGCTACTATTTGGATCTCTCCTACCGGGAGATAGCGGATGTCCTGAACATCCCCGAGGGTACCGTGAAATCCCGCCTGGATCGGGCAGTGAAGACCCTGCGCAGGGAACTGCAAGGTAGCTGTCCCCGTATTTCCTTACAGGAGGCCGATCGATGAAATGTGCAGAGGCTCGCACCAAGCTTATTCCCTTGCTGGATGGAGAGCTGACGCCGGCAGAAGAGGCTCTGCTCCAACACCACCTGACCATATGTGTCTCCTGCCGTCAGCAGTACCTCGCCCTCCAGACGACAATCCAGATGGTGCGGTCAACCCTCCGTTCCCGCGCCGAACCATTGGAGGCGCCGGCAACAGCCTGGTCACATCTGGAGGCGCGACTGTCACAGGAAATCCGCGCCGCGTCGTCGGAGCAGGATACACACCATCCGAACCTGGCACCTATTCTCGCAATTTTCACCAATCTAATGAAAGGAGGGAGTGCGATGAAACGAGGCAAAGTATGGGCCGCGCTGGCGGTGCTGATAATCGTCATTGGGGTGATGATTTCGGTGCCTGCCGTGCGCGCACAAGTAGGAGGACTGCTCAGATGGTTCCGTTTTGAGGGTCCCGCCGGCGGGGGAGAGGTGGCGGTTCCCGGCTCTGTGGAATTTACTCCTCTGCGTCCCACGTACCTGCCGGCTGGCTTTCAAGCCATGGCTGTTGGTCTGAACCCGGAGGCCGCTAGCCTGAGCTACTGGAACGCTGCAACACAGCAAATCCTCATCATTGATGAAACGCGGATGGGGCGGGGCCAGCAGAATGCACTGCCGTCCGGGAAACGGATGAAAGTGAACGGTCAGCCAGCAGTGCTGGTCACGGGCCTGCAGAGAAACATCTCTTTCGTCCAGCTACCCCCGACTCCCGAAGCCACTGCACAGATCTCCGAGCAAACGGAAGAGCCTCTAGCCCCCGCGGTAGTGACGAGTGAGAACATCGCGGTTTTCGACGGCAAACTGCTGGTGTGGTACGCTGACGGCATGCGCATCGAGATGTTTTCCAACCTTTCTGAGGAGGAAATGATCAAAGTGGCGGAATCACTGGCGCCGGCCGAGGAGATTCTCGATACGCCGGCACCGTAAGGCCTGCCCTGTACGTAACGTACAGTGCCGCCGGCATCCGAGGATGCCGGCGGCACCTCGTCCAACGACCCATGCGGCCTATTCCTCCGGATTGCCCGCCGGCCGGCCGTACTGTTCCCACAGGGCGCGCAACCGCTCCACCACACGTTCAGCGCCCGGCAGATGAGAGGCGCGGATGTACAGCGACCCTTTGGTGCTGTGAAACACCCCCACCAGCGTGGA